>NZ_JBNCLF010000015.1:192327-246501 GCF_049844535.1 Streptosporangium sp. DT93 | reverse complement strand
GTTCTCAAGAAACGGACGCGTACACCCGCCACCCAGCCGATTCAACCGGCCGACCGTCAGGGGCGTTCCATTTCGTACTACCATTCTAGCGAATCTGCCTGATTCGTGTCAAACTGTCGGTTTTCCCGACCTCGACCCGAACCCGCCAAACCGGCTAGCATGTCGATCACCCTGTTTCCAGGGCAACCCCTCTAACTTACTCCAACATCCGGCCGATGTCCAATCAAACGGACGCAACCGGATTATCAGATCAAAAGAGAGGTGGGCCGGACGGTCCACCTACCCGAGGCGTTGAAGACCTGGGGGCTCGTCGTCCTGCGAGAAGAACACTATCAGGACTCTCATGTCACAGAGACAACTTGCCAACCTTCCCCGAACGTCGCGCGTCTCAGAGAGAACATCGCAGGAAGAACGAGGAAGTCGAGGCGCGCAACCAGACGTCAAGCCATTCGCAATCGGCTCTGGATACGAAGTACGTGCGAGGGTCAGGATCCTGACTCCGCCGTGGAGGTGAGCACCATGACCCGCTCGGAGTTCGATGACATCCGCGCGCACATCGACGCGGAGGCCGATCACCCGGGCGACCTTCTCAGGGTCGCCAGGTCTCTGCTGAACGATCTCGAAGACGCACGCATGCGGGAGGCGACCCTCCGCGCCTACTATCTGCGTCTCCTCACCGCGGCTCGGGCGACCGTCGCCGCGCAGGAGGCCGGCTATCCGGAGCCGTTGACCTTCCTCACCGACGAGCTCGCCAAGCGCGGCCAGCTCCCCCGGTCGGAGGACGAGGTGAACCGGATCCTCGCCGACGCCCAGACCGCCGCCACCCTTCTGGCGGCTCTTGAGGGGACACCCCTCGACGTGACCCCGATGAACACCGGCGGGGCCCGCGTGCGGAGGTGCGCCGGCGCAAGTCGCGGCCTTCCGCGATGAGGCGTTCCGCGTCATTGACCTGGGCTTGAACCAAGATCTGTAAGACTTCGGGCATGTTGCAGCGAGGGCTGAATTGGGCTGCGGCGACCTTCGTGGGCGTCTTCGGCTTTGTCTGGACCGGTGTAGTGATGTTCGCGGCCGTCGAGACCGCCACCTGGGCCTGGGTCGGGCAGATCTTCTTCGGGTTCTTCCTCATCTGCTGGGGCGGCTACAAGGTGAGCCTGCTGGCCCGCCGCCCCAAGCCCGCTTTCGTGCCCAGGCATCGCCGGGTGCGAGTCCGGGCCTGACACGGACCGGCGGATCGGAGCTCCGCGCCCGCCGGGCGCGATGGAGCACCGAGCGTGTCACGGCGCGCGTGAACGCGCGATCGAACGCGCCGTACGAAACGGGGCCTACCTCCCCGAGAGGACGCGCCGTCCGGAACGGGGACTATGTTCCCGTCCGGAACGAGCGGAGTTCGTCGGCCACCTCCTGGCACGGCACGCCCAGGTCGAACCTGCTGAGCAGGTGGATGCCCTCCCCTGTGTCGATCTCCAGGAGTTCCGTACGCGAGGTGAAGCGGGTTCTGCTGTCCACGCGGATGCGCTCGACG
This sequence comes from Streptosporangium sp. DT93, assembly GCF_049844535.1. NCBI lineage: Bacteria > Bacillati > Actinomycetota > Actinomycetes > Streptosporangiales > Streptosporangiaceae > Streptosporangium > Streptosporangium sp. DT93. The sequence goes on along the minus strand of NZ_JBNCLF010000015.1, from coordinate 244,979 downwards.
GCTCTCCACGGCACCCGTTCGGACCCGGCGAACCCCTTCACCACGATGAGTCCCTCCCCGTCCGCGGTCAGCCGTACCGGGGCCAGGAGGTCGCGTGCCGCCAGGACGGCCAGGACCACCGACGCGGCGCCCGCCAGGAGTGCGCCCCTGAGGTCGTCGAGGCTCAGCACGGCCAGCACCGCGAGGGCGAGCGCGGCGACGGCCTTCATGACGAGGAGATCGCGGCGCACGCGCCAGCGCAGGACCGGCCCTGGGGTTTCACTCACATCGGCACGCTACCTCCCGGCTCAGGAGCGGGCACCCGCGGAGGGGCATCGGCGCATCCGCCGGGGGCAGGGCTCAGCGGGAAGGCGGCACAAAAACGAGAGGCCCTGATCTCTGGGAGATCAGGGCCTCTCTTTGGTAGCGGGGACAGGATTTGAACCTGCGACCTCTGGGTTATGAGCCCAGCGAGCTACCGAACTGCTCCACCCCGCGTCGGTGTGTGATGAAAGACTATCCGGAATTCGGCCGTGACGGCAAATCGATACCGGAGCCGGCGCGTTCACGGCACGTCGGCACGGCCCGCACCACCGGGAATCCGGGCCCGATGCTCACGGGACGGCCCGACGCGGAGAGACCCGGCGCGCACGGGCGAGGCGGCCCCCGAAGGTGCCCGATATGTAGAGGAACGGGGCACTGGTGACTGGTTCACCGGAAATGTGAAGCCGGAGAGGCGAAAGAGGAGAACCGGATGCCGGTCGTGGAAAACGCGAAGACCCCGGTCGCCGTTTCCGGCGACCGGGGTCTTTCTTTGGTAGCGGGGACAGGATTTGAACCTGCGACCTCTGGGTTATGAGCCCAGCGAGCTACCGAACTGCTCCACCCCGCGTCGGTGTATGCCTGAAGCTTACCCGGCTTTGGGGGTGGACGCGAATCAGATGGCGTCCGGCCCGGTGACCTCCGCTAACTCGGTGAGGGTGACGGTGTCACCGAGGGGGCGGGGGTCGCCGACGGTGACGCGGACGGGGACGCCGAAGGCGCAGGTGTCCCGGAGGTCGGTGACGGGGTGGGGGTGGCCCCGGTCGTCGCGGCCGTGCCCTTCAGCTTCTCCAGGGCCGCCTGGAGCTCCTTCTGGGCGTTGCCGTACTCGACCCAGTTCGGCGGGTCCTCCCGGAGGGCGTTCTCCGCCTTGTCGTAGGCCTTCTGCGCCGCGTCGATGGCCACGGCGAGCTCGCCCGTGGGCTTGGTCTCCGCCGGCGCGTTCGTGTCCGGCTTGGTCTCCTGCGGCGTGGTCGGTGCGCCACCGCCGAAGACCTGTTCCAGGGCGCCCTTGAGCGTGTCGGCCGAGCCGACCTTGCTGCCGTAGGCCACCAGGACGCGGCGGAGGATCGGGTACGGCTCCTGGCCGGAGGCGGCCGCGATCTCCACGTAGACCGGTTCGACGTAGACCAGGCCGTCGGCGAACGGCAGGGTCAGCAGGTTGCCGTAGCGGACCTTCGCCTGGCCGAGCCCGAGCAGGTTGAGCTCGCCGGAGAACTTGTTCTGGAAGTTGTTCTGTACCTGGCCCGGACCCGGGATCGTGGTGTTGGAGGGCATGCGCAGGATGCGCAGCTTTCCGTAGTCGGCTCCGGGGGTGGCGTCCACGGCCATGAACGCGGCCAGGTTGGGCCCCTGGCGCGGCACGAACGTGGTCGTCAGGGAGAACGACGGGGCCGCGGTGTTCGGCATCTTGACCGACAGGTAGTACGGCGGCTGCTTGACGTTGCGCTCGCCCGACGACGGGTCGTTCGGGACGTTCCAGAAGTCCTGGCCGCTGTAGAAGGCGTTCGGGTCGGCGATGTGGTACTGGGACAGCACGTCACGCTGGACCTTGAACAGCGCCTCCGGGTAGCGCAGGTGCTGCCTGAGCTCCGTCGACATCTCCGTCTGCGGCTTGATGACGCCGGGGAAGGCCTTGCGCCAGGTCTGCAGGATGGGGTCCTTCTCGTCCCAGGCGTACAGGTTGACGGTGCCGTCGTAGGCGTCGACCATCGCCTTCACCGAGTTGCGCATGTAGTTGATCTGGTCGCGCGGCTGCGGCACCACCAGGCGCGGGTCGGTGACGGTGTCCCTCGTCATCGCCTCCAGGCTCTTGCTCTGGGAGTACGGGTAGGCGTTGGACGTGGTGTACGCGTCGGCGATCCAGACGACCCTGCCGCCGACGATGGCCGGGTAGGGGTTGTCGTCCAGGCTCAGGAACGGCGCCACCTTGGCGATCCGCGCCTGCGGGTTGCGCTCGTAGAGGATCTTGGAGTTCGCGTTGACGTCGCCGGAGAGCAGCAGGTTGATCTCGCTGTACTTGGCCGCGTAGAGCATCCGGTTGAGGAACGAGCCGACCGGGACGCCGCCCTTGCCGTCGTAGGTGGTGTTCTTCTGGCCGGTGCCGCCGCTCTCGGGGTAGTCCAGCTCCTGCTTCTGCTGGCCGGTGCCGCCGACGATGACGTACTCGGTCGAGCCGGGCGCCTCGCCGAAGTAGATCCGCGACTCCTTGAGCTTCGTCCGGTCCACCAGGGCGCCGGTGACCGGCATGTCCTTGGCGTCGAAGTTGGGCAGTCCCTCGGAGTCCACCTCGTTGCCGGGCGCGGCGACGAAGCCGTTGCCGTGGGTGTAGACCAGGTGCCGGTTGATCCAGTTGTTCTGCTCGGCCGGGGGGCCGGTGAGCTCTCGCACGGCCACGACGGTGTCGCGCAGGGTGCCGTCCGCGTCCGGGTAGCGGTCGACGTCGAGCGGCTCGTGGAAGTCGTAGTAACCACGGATCCGCTGCTTCTGCTGGTAGGTCTTGGCCACCAGGCTGGGGTCGAGCAGCCGCACGCCGGAGATGGAGCTGTCGGCGGTGACGTTGACCTGGGCCGGGTCGCCCTGGGCCTTGTAGTCGATCACCTCGGCGTCGTTGACGCCGTAGGCTTTTCGTGTCGCGTCGATGTTGCGCTTGATGTACTCCTGCTCCTTGCCCTGCTGGTTCGGCTTGACCTGGAACTGCTCGACCAGGGCCGGGTAGACCCCGCCGATCAGGACGGCCGAGAGGACCAGCAGGCCGAAGCCGACCCCGGGCAGCATGCCGCCGGGCCGTACGACGCCGGCGAAGAACAGCACGGCGCAGATCAGCGCGATGATCGCCAGAATGGTCTTGGCGGGCAGGACCGCGTTCACGTCGGTGTACGACGCGCCGTGCCGGAAGCCCCGGTCGGAGAAGACGAGCCCGTACCGGTCGACCCAGTAGGCGACCGCCTTCAGCAGCACGAAGACGCCGAGCAGCACCGACAGGTGCGCCCGGGCGCCGCGCGAGGCGTGGACCCCGGGCGACTGGAGCCGGAATCCGCCGTACAGGTAGTGCACGATCGCCGACAGCAGGGCCGACAGCACCACCGCGACGAACAGGAAGTTCAGCACCATCCGGATGAATGGATAGGTGAACATGAAGAAGGAGATGTCCCACTTGAACAGCGCGTCGGTCTCGCCGAACGGCGTCGCGTTGAGGAACTCCAGCCAGGTCTTCCACTGACTCGAGAACGAGGATCCCGAGAACAGGCCGAGCATCGCCACGCCGACCAGGAAGATCAGCTTGCGGTGCGGGTCGAGGGCCATCCGGTACCGGTCGGCGCCGCTGGCGCCGCCGAACATGCCGGGGCCGAACATCGGGCGCATCCGGTACGCCATCAGCATGTTGCCGCCGACGATGCCCACCATCAGCAGGGCGCCGACCACGAACAGCAGGATCTGCGTGACGACCACCCCGGAGAAGACGGCCGTGTAGTCGACCGAGTCGTACCAGAGGTAATCGGTGAAGATGCCGGCGAAAAGGAAGAACAACGCCACGATCGCGACCAGCGCGATCGCGACGGGTAGCAGCAGTCGCGGCCGGCGGGGCAAGCGCATTGCCCTGCCGGCTCCGGGGGTCCGGAAGCTCAAGGCCAACCCCTTGTCGTAAGAGCACGGTCCGTGTCTGGAAACCTACACCGGTGGGGGTCGGGGCGGGCCCAGCGCCTCGGGCACGGTCCGGCCACGACCCCGCACGGTCTCGGGTCCATCGATGACAACGCACGACGGACCCGATGAGTGCCCAGGAACGGAACACGAGATGAACACGACGCCTGCGGCGTCCCGGCGCTGCCCGGCGGCCTCGGGTGTCCCCGGCCTCTCCCACGACCCGGCGGGCCCGGGAACGCCGGGCCGGTCACCGGGCGGGGAGCGGGCCGGGCGAGGCGGGGCGGGGGTGCCTCAGCCGGACGAGCAGGCGGGCACGGCCCCCGTGCCGGTGCGGATCGCCTCGACCGCCTGGACGGCCACGTGCAGGGTGTCGACCTTGACCAGCCTGAGCCCGTCCGGGATCGCCTTGACGGCCTCGGCGCAGTTGTCCGCGGGGGTGAGGAAGATCGTCGCTCCGGCCTTCCTGGCCCCGACCATCTTCTGCTGGATGCCGCCGATCGGTCCGACGGTGCCCTCGGAGGTGATCGTGCCGGTCCCGGCGATGGACGTGCCGCCGGTCATCGCCCCGGGGGTGAGCTTGTCGACGATCCCCAGGGAGAACATCATGCCCGCGCTCGGCCCGCCGACGTCACCGACATTGATCTTGACGGTGAAGGGGAACCGGTACCCGACGCGCATGGTGATGCCCACGATGGGCGCGCCGTCCTTGCCGGCGGTGGTCGGGACGTCGAGGGTCGTGTTCTGCGTGCCGCGTTTGACGACGAAGGCGACCCGCTCGCCTGGCTTGTGCCGGCGGACCGCGGTGGAGACGGTCTCCCTGACGGACACGGGCGTGCCGTCCACCGAGACGATCTCGTCGCCGGCCTTGAACCTGCCGTCGGCGGGCAGCCCCTTCTCGATGGAGCCCACGGTCACCACCGAGGCGTAGGGGATCTTCAGCTCGGTCAGCGCCGCCGCGGTGGCGTCGTCCTGGGAGCCGGTCATCTCCTGGGTGTTCTGCTCCTCGACCTCCTTCGCGGTGGTCGCCGGAGGGAAGATCGTCTCCTCCGGCACGACCGCGATGGTGGGGTCGATCCATCCGCGCAGCGCGCTGAACAGGTCGATCCTGGTGCCAGGCCCGCCCTGGTAGGCGACGGTGACGAGGCTGAGCTTGCCGTCGGTCGGATACGTCCTGCGTCCCTCGATGCTGATCACCGGCTTGCCGCCGAAGTCGCCGATGGTGTTCTCCGTCGGCCCGGGACTCAGCACCACGTACGGCACCGGAAGCACCGCGCCGACCAGCGCGAGCGTGAGCGTGAGGAAGCCCGCCACCATGAGGGTCAGCGCTCGTCGGGACATGGACAAAGCCTATGCCGTACGACAGGTCGGGAAACCGTCCCCGCGCACCGCCGCGCCGACCGTCGCGCACCCGCTGGACGATCTCACTCGCAGGCCCCGACCCACTCCGAGGACCCGTCGGCGAAGAGCTGGTTCTTCCAGATGGGGACCTGGGCCTTGAGATCGTCGATCAGCCTGCGGGAGGCCTCGAACGCCTCACCGCGGTGGGGGGCGGCGACGGCCACCACCACCGCGACGTCCCCGAGCGCGAGGTCGCCGACCCGGTGCACGGCGGCCAGGGCGGTCACCGGGAAGTCGGCGACGATCTTCTCTGCCACCCGGCGCAGCTCGTCCGCGGCGCTCGGGTGCGCCGAGTAGGACAGGGTCGTGACCGGCCTGCCGTGGTCCTGGTCGCGTACCGTGCCGACGAAGACGGCCGTACCGCCCGCCGCGTGATCACCGACCGCGGCGAGCACCTCGTCCACGGAGAGCGCGTCGTCGCGAATATCGAGCAGCCGGATGACGTCCACGCCCAAAGCGTACCGTCCCGGAGAAACGGCCCCTCGGCCGTGCCCAGCCGGTGATCCGTGTCCGGCCCGTCGTCCCGGCCCGTCGTCCCGGCCCGTCGTCCCGGCCCGCTCCCGCGTCCCGCTCCCTCCTTCGTCCCGTCCCCTGCCGCGTCCCCGCGCCCGGGGTCAGGCGCGGCGCTTCTTGCGGGCGGCGCGGACGATCGCCGCGGTGCCGAGGACGGCGACGGTCGCACCGGCCGCGGTGAGGGTGGCCTCCTTGCCCGACAGCCTGCGTCCCACCACCGTGTGCCTGCCCCCGCGCAGCTCCAGGAGCTGCTTGAACGTGGCCTCGTTCGTCCACAGCGGTCTCCAGCCCGCCGCGCGCAGCGCCGCGCAGTCGACCACCCAGGGGTAGACGACGTAGTGCAGGTCGGTGGCCGGGGCCGGGGTGATGCCGAGCCGGTGCAGGCGCTGGGCGGTGCCGAAGGTCAGCCCGGCCGGCAGCTCCAGCCGGCGCAGCCCGGAGATCTCCTCGACCTGCTCCTGCTCCAGCCAGCCGTCGGAGCCGACGGCCACCACCCCGGAGACCGTGCCGAGCGCGGCCATCTCCAGTGCCGCGACCAGATCGTCCACGTGGCAGAACTGCCAGCGGGGAGTGCATCCCTTGACGGTCAGCAGCCGGGGCGACTCGAAGTGGCGGGTCATCACGCTGTCGATGCCGGGGCCGACCACGGTGGCGGGCCTGACCACGACGACCTCCAGACCCGGGTGGCTGCGCAGGGAGCGCCTGGCCAGCGCCTCGATCTCCAGGTGGTCGCCCACCATGCCGGTGTCGGGTTCGGCGGCGACCGCGGAGTCCTCCGGGAGCGGGACGGCGTTGTCGGGGACGGCGCCGTACACCATGGCGCTGGTGACGAGCACGACCCGCCGCACCCGGGCGGCGGCGCTGGCGGTGAGCACCGTCTGGGCGGCCCGCAGGTTGTAGGCGCGCCGCTCGGCCGGGTCGGCGTCGAGCGCGTAGTCGGCCGAGAGGTGCACGAGCACGTCGATGTCGGAGATGCGGTTCGCCAAGAGCGGATCTCGGACGTCGATCACCCGCCACGTGACGTCGGGCACGTCGCCACGCTGCTCGTCGATGGCCACGACCCTGCGGAAATCCGCAGACGAGGCGACCTTCGTGAGGAGAGCGCGGCCTATGCCCGAGGCCGCGCCGGTGACGGCGACGACGGGCGGACGGGAGCGTTTCGAGGTAGGCACCGGGTCCTCACTTTGCACTGACCCGCCATGCGACGGATAACGTGGCGGATGTGGACTCCTCCATCCTGCACGAGGTAGAGCGGTGACTGACTTGCCAGGTCGGGAAAACGACCCCAACGAGAATCCGTTCGCCATGTTCGGCGACCCGGAGCAGATCGCGGCGGCGATGCGCCAGTTCGCCGACATGCTCTCGGCCCCGCCGACCTCAGGTCCCGTCAACTGGGACATGGCGAAGAACGTCGCACGGCACGCCGTGGTCGCCGAGGGCGATCCGAGTGTCATGGAGGGCGAGCGGCGGCAGATCGTCGACGCCCTGAACCTTGCCGATCTATGGCTCAACGAGGCCACGGCCCTGCCGAGCGGGGTGAGCAACCCGCAGGCGTGGAGCCGTTCGGAGTGGATCGAGAAGACCGTCCCGGTCTGGCAGAAGCTCTGTGACCCGATCGCCGCCCGCATGGTCGAGACCATGAGCGGCACGCTCGGCGCCGCCGGTCTGCCCGCGGAGGCCCAGGCCATGGCCGGGCCGCTGATGGGCATGATGAAGCAGATGGGCGGGATGATGGTCGGCCAGCAGATCGGCCAGGCCGTCGGCTCGCTCGCCCTGGAGGTGATCGGCTCCACCGACATCGGCCTGCCGCTGTCCGACAGCGCGGCCCTGCTGCCCGGGGGCGTCGCCGCGTTCAGCCAGGGCCTGGAGACGCCCGCGGAGGAGATCCGGCTCTACCTGGCCCTGCGCGAGGCCGCCCACCACCGGCTGTTCCAGCACGTGCCGTGGCTGCGCGCGCACCTGCTCGGGGCGGTGGAGGAGTACGCCAGGGGCATCACGGTGGACGCGTCCGCCCTGGAGGAGCAGCTGCGGGGCCTGGACGTCAACAACCCCGAGCAGCTCCAGCAGGCGTTGAGCGGCGGGAACCTGCTCAAGCCCGAGGAGACCGAGCGGCAGAAGGCCGCCCTGTCCCGGCTGGAGACCATGCTGGCCCTGGTCGAGGGCTGGGTCGGCACGGTCGTGGACGGGGCCGCCGAGGGCAAGCTTCCCTCGGCCACGGCCCTGGCCGAGACCGTACGGCGCCGCAGGGCGACCGGCGGGCCCGCGGAGCAGACCTTCGCCACCCTCGTCGGCCTGGAGCTGCGGCCCCGGCGCCTGCGCGAGGCCGCCGTCCTGTGGCAGGCCCTGGAGGCCGACCGGGGCGTGGACGGCCGGGACGCGGTCTGGAACCACCCGGACCTGATGCCCACGGCCGACGACCTCGACGATCCCGAGCGGTTCGTCCGGGGTGAGCCCGAGCTGGACCTCTCGTCCCTGGAGGCGTCCCTGCGGGACGGCGGGGACGAGCCGGGAGACGCCGGGAGCGGCAGGGCGGAGAAGGGCGAGGGCGGTCCCGGGGACGGGGACGGCCGGAACGGCGGGAACGGGAACGGGGAGCCCGGGGACGCCGGGGACGGCCGGAGGGACGGCGGCGCGTGAGCCTGCGCACCGGCGCGCGCGACCTGCTCACGGGCTGGACGGCGCCCACGGCGGAGGAGGAGACCCTGCGCGGTGAGTTCCTCGACCACCTGGACGTCAACGAGGACGCGATGTGGCGCGCGTGCGTCAGCGGTCATCTGACGGCCACGACCGCGGTGCTCTCCCACGACGGCGAGCGGGTGCTGCTGACGCTGCACCCCAAGGCGGGGATGTGGCTGCCGATGGGCGGCCACTGCGAGCCCGCCGACGCCTCCCTGGAGGCGGTGGCGCTGCGGGAGGCCGTCGAGGAGTCCGGCATCGCGGGACTGCGGCTGCTGCCGGGCCCGCTGGCGCTCGACCGGCACCGCGTCTGGTGTCACCCCCCGCACACGTACCACCTGGACGTGGAGTACGGGGCGGTGGCCCCGGCGGGGGTGGAGGCGGTGATCAGCGCGGAGTCGCTCGACCTGCGCTGGTTCCCGGTCGAGGAGATCCCCGAGCTCTCCGACGAGGCGACCCGGCGGCTGGCCCGCCGTGCCCGCGAGGTCCTGCGCTCCGGCTGACCTCACGGGCCGGGACTCCCCACGACCGGGACTGCCCGGGGCCTCACGATCAGGAATTCCCGGGAGCTCACGGACGGGACCCCCGGCCGGCAGGGCCTTCGCGGCCGGATTTCCGGCGAACGGTGATCGTCGGCCGATTCTGGACACGTCCCGGGCGTTCCGTGAGCGTTGGACCGTTTTACGCTTGTCTCACTTCGCCCTGGATATCGTCGTTCCGTGAGCCGTGCGAAGTGGATCGGGGCAGCGTGAGCGTGAACATCGTGGCCGACAGGGGCGTGGGGAACGCCGAAGGCCCGGCCTCGGGGCCCTCCCGGCGGCGATGGAGGGTTCCCAGCGCCCTGGCCTGGGCCGCGGTGACGCCGTTCGCCGCCTGGGCGGTGGCGCGGGGCGCCGGGCTCGAGAGGGACTCGCTGACCACCCAGCTCATGACGGGCACGCCGTACGTGGCGGCGGGATCGCTCCTGCCGCTTCTGCTGGCCGCGCTGGCCCGCAACCGGGCGGCGACCGCGGTCGCGTTGATCACCACCGTGACCCTCGGCCTCAGCGTGCTCCCCCGGGCCTTCCGCTCCGCCGATCCGGTGGCGGGGACGCCCCTGAGGGTGCTGACGCTCAACACGCTGTTCGGGCATGCAGAGCCCGACGCCGTGATGGACCTGGTCAGGCGGCTGCGGCCCGACGTGCTGAGCACCCAGGAACTGACCCCCGGGATGGTCGAGAAGCTGGACGCGGCGGGGCTCGGCGAGATCATGCCGTACCGGGTGCTGGAGCCGGAGTGGAGCGCCGGGGGCAGCGGCCTGTACGCCCGGTATCCGCTGACCCCCAGGAAGAACCTGTTCGAGGCGATCGGGCACAACATGCCCGCCGCGCTGATGACCGTTCCCGGCTCCCGGCCCGTCGAGATCATCGACGTGCATCCGTTCCCCCCGCTCGGCAGGCAGGTCTACGACTGGACGGCGGCGCTGGACGCGCTGCCGCCGGCGACCGAGGACACGATCCGCATCCTCGCCGGAGACTTCAACGCCAGCCTCGACCACGCGGCGATGCGCCGTTTCCTCGGCCGCGGCTATCTGGACGCCGCCGACGGCGCCGGTGAGGGACTCACCCCCACCTGGCCGGTGAACAAACGCGTCCCGCCGCTGATCACGATCGACCACGTGGTGGCGGACAGGCGGGTCGGCGTGAAGGCGGTCAGCGTGCACACCGTTCCCGGCACCGATCACCGGGCCGTCTTCGCCGATCTGCGTCTGCCTCCGCCCTGAGGTGCCCCGGGTGCGCCCTGACGTGCCTTTACGCGCCTTTACGTGCCTTGATTCACCTGACTCGGCCGGCTCGGGTTCAGCCGGACAGGAGGGCCCGGGTGTTGTCCCAGCCTTCGAGTCCCGGGTCGAGGAGACCGATGTCGGCCGGGGCTCGCAGCCGGTGCCAGCCGGGCCCCTTGGCGACCATGCGGCTGCCGGGTGCCGAGGCGCGCAGTTCCTTGACCGGGTCGAGGTCGTCGAAGCCCGTCCCGGCCCAGGCCGGGTAGGGCAGGTGGGCGGCCAGCGCCACCGCGCCTCCCCCGGCGGCGGGACAGACCGCGATCCGTGCCCGGCCGAGCTCCCTGAAGAGCTTCCCGATGAGCAGCGGCGGCAGGTCGGGCGCGTCGGCGCTGAGCAGGACCGCCTGCTCGCCGTGGGGCAGTGCCGTGAAGGCCGCCCGGACCAGGGCGGCCCCGGAGAGGTCGGGGATGTCCACGACCGGGGTGCCCGGCCAGACGATCTCCTCCATGCCCGGGACGCTGCTGACGACGACCGGGGAGACGAAGTCGAGCCCGGCGACCAGCTCGTAGGCGTCCTCGGCGACCGCCGTCAGGAAGGCCGCGGCGTCGACGCCCGGCGGGGCCGCGGCCGCCATGGAGGACGTGACGAGGACGGCCACCACCCGCTGCTCCTGGGTCACCACTCCTCCGGCGAGCCGTGGGCCGCGGTGGAGAACCCCTCCAGGAAGCCCCGGGCCCGCTCGGCCCGGGGATACCGTTCCACCAGCGTCCAGAACCGGGGTCCGTGGCTGGGCACCAGCAGGTGGACGAGCTCATGCATGATCACGTAGTCGACCACCCACGCGGGCATGCCCCGCAGCCGCGTGGAGATCCTGATGGTTCCGTGGTCCGGGGTGCAGGAGCCCCAGCGGTGCTGCTGGTTCTCCACCCAGCGGACGCTCGACGGCTTCGCCTGCCCCTCCAGATAACGGGTCGACAGCTCCGAGGCACGCTCCAGGAGACCGTCGTCCGAGGGACGCCGGCGCTGCTCCTTGGCCGCCAGTCGATCGAGCATGCGACGCACCCATTGTTCCTCGTCGGTGCTACTCAGACCGGCAGGGAGGAGCACGATCGTTTTCTCGCCGTCGCGGTACGCAGAAACCGTCCGCCGGCGGCGAGAACTTCGGCGGACCTCGACTGTCTCGGGGGGCACATATGAACGGTAGCCGAGAATGGCGAATTCACACCAGAGGGTAGAACACGTTCCCCCTGGTCAATCACTGTTCGCCGATTGTTCGGCATGGGTGATCAACTATGGCCGTGACTTATCGAATTAACCTGGATATCTGCCGCCTCACGCGTTGCCGAATCGCGGGGCTCGTCGTTCTCTCTGGGCCGCCAGTCCTTCGATCATGTCGTCGGAGGCCATGGTGATCGGCTGGGCCAGGGATTCCCAGCGCAGCGCGGCCTCGAGGTCGGCGTGCCCGCCTCCCGCCAGGGCCACCTTGGTGAGCCGGGTGGCGGTCGGCGCGTTGGCCGCGGTACGCGAGGCGATCTCCATCACCTCGGCCATCAGGGACTCGCGAGGGAAGGCCCTGGTCACCAGCCCTTCGGACGCCGCCTCACGGCCCGTCAGCGTCCGGCCTGTGAGCAATATCTCCCTGGCCGTGCCCACTCCGGCCACCCTGGGCAGCAGGTAGGTGGCCGCCATGCCCGGGTGCAGGCCGAGCGAGGTGAAGGGGGCCAGCAGTTTGGCCTCCTCGGCGGCGTAGACCAGGTCGCAGGCCAGGGCGAGGCAGAGCCCCGCTCCGACCGCCGCGCCGTTGACGGCGGCCAGGGTCGGCACCTCCAGGTCCGCGACGGCCAGCCAGGTCCGGTAGAAGGCGAGCATGCGCTCCCGCAGGGCGGGGACGTCCTCGGCGCCGCGCTCGGCGAGCCAGGACAGGTCCCCCCCGGAGCAGAACGCGTTCCCGGCGCCGGTGATGACCACGCACCGCAGGTCCCTGTCGGCCGCGAGCTCGGCGATGGTCTCCCGCCAGCGGGCGGTCATCCCGTCGGTCATCGCGTTGCGCCGTTCGGGGTGGTTCAGGGTGAGCACCGTGACACCGTCGTCGCGCCTGTCGACCAAGAGCTCGTTCATGCCGGGGAGCGTAACCCACGGCCGTTCGTCCCGGCCGCGCGGCCGGGCTCTCCCGCCCCCTCGCCTTCCCCTCCGCCTCTCGCCTTCCCTCCTGTCCCTCCGCCCCTCGCCCTCCTGGCCGCTGCCGGAGGCCCCGATCCGTCCGGACCGGTTCCACGGGGTGGGTTGTCCACAGGCCGGGAGTTATCCACAGGTGAGGGAGAAGCGGTCCGGGATCTTCCACGGGCGTGACACGCTGCACGCCCGGCTCGACCCCGGATCGTCCCCGGCCCGTCCGCGGGCCCCTCCCGATCAAGAAAGGCCGTTCGATGAGACCACGTCTGAAGCCGGCCCTGCGTCGCGTCGCCCGTGACGGGCGCACCCTGCAGTTCGGCCTGCACGCGCGGCACTCGGTGATGCTGACCGACCTCGACCCCGAGGTCCGCCGCTGGGTGGAGAGCCTCGACGGCGTACGGGACGTCGCGGGCGTGCTGGCCGGTGCCGCCGCGGCCGGTCTCGGCGAGGAGAACGGCAGGCTCCTGCTCGATCTGCTGGTCAGCCGGGGCGTGGTGGACGACGCGGCGGCCGGTCCCGGTCCGCTGCGCACGCTCGCGATCGCCGAGCGCGACCGGCTGCAGCCCGATCTCGACGCGCTCTCCCTCTCCCCCGGCACGATCGACGGGGGTCTCTCCACGCTGGAGGGCAGACGACGAGCCCAGATCCGCGTCTACGGGGCCGGACGGGTGGGTGCGCAGATCGTCGCCCTGCTCGCCGCCTCCGGTGTCGGTCACCTGTCCGTCGTCGATCCCGGTACGACCCGGCGGCGGGACGTCGTCCCCGGTGGGCTCGGCTGGACGGAGGTGGGGACGAGCAGGCAGGACGGCGCGGTCGCGGTGGCCAGACGGCTGGCTCCCGGGATCACCGCGTGGACCGGCGACGAGGCGGCCAGGCCGTCCGACGGCGCCCGGCCACCCGACCTGGCGGTGCTCGCGCCGGTGGTTCCGCTGGACTCCCTCCTGGTCAGGGAGCTTCTCGACTGGAACATCCCGCACCTGCTGGTGACCGCCTTCGAGGGTTCGGGGTCGGTCGGCCCGCTGGTGCTGCCCGGACGGAGTGCGTGCCTGAACTGTCTGGAGCTGACCCGGCGAGATCGCGATCCCGGCTGGCCGGTCGTCAGCGCCCGGCTGGGGGGCTTCCCCGCGGGAGAAAACGCGTGCGGGACGGCGTTGTCGACGCTGGTGGCGGCCGCTGCCGCGGGTCACGCCCTCGCTCTGATCGACGGCTGCGAACCGGCTGTGACCAACAGCACAGTGGAAGTGTTGCCAGATTGGAGCTGGAAGAGGCGATCCTGGAGTGTTCATCCCCAATGTCGCTGTTTTCGAGGCGCGTTGGGTTCGCTAACAATGGTCACGTCGGCTACCTGTAGCTGACGACACCACAGCGAAGGGAGGGAGCGGCGTCTCGCTGTACGGGGGACACGCCGCTAACCAAGGTGAGTGACCTTCCGCGCCGCGCCGTTGCGCGCTCCGCCAAGCTGGCGGCTCTTCCCATCGGGTTCGCCGGCCGCACCGCCCTGGGCCTCGGGAAACGGATCGGGGGCAGGCCCGCCGAGATCGTCGCCCAGGAAATCCAGGAACGCACCGCCGAACAGATCTTCAAGGTCCTTGGAGAGCTCAAGGGCGGGGCCATGAAACTCGGCCAGGCGCTCTCCATCTTCGAGGCGGCGCTGCCCGCCGAGATCGCCGGCCCCTACCGCGCGACCCTGACCAAGCTCCAGGACGCGGCGCCGCCCCTGCCCGCCGCGACCGTGCACAAGGTCCTGATCGAGCAACTGGGCGACGACTGGCGGGAGAACTTCCTGTCGTTCGAGGACACGCCCACCGCGGCCGCGTCGATCGGGCAGGTGCACAAGGCCGTCTGGCACGACGGGCGCACGGTCGCGGTCAAGATCCAGTACCCGGGGGCGGGAAAGGCCCTTCTCTCCGACTTCAACCAGCTTGCCCGGCTGGGCAAGCTCTTCGGGGTGCTGCTGCCCGGGCTGGACATCAAGGCGTTGCTCAGCGAGCTGCGCGAGCGGGTGGCCGAGGAGCTCGACTACCTGCGCGAGGCCGAGGCGCAGCATGCCTTCGCCCTGGAGTTCAAGGACGACCCCGACTTCCTGATCCCCGATGTCATCGCCGCCAACGAGCAGGTGCTCGTCTCCGAGTGGGTCGACGGCACCCCCCTGTCACGGATCATCACCGACGGCACCCAGGAGGAGCGTGACCGGGCCGGCCTCCAGCTCGTCCGGTTCCTGTTCTCCTCACCGGCACGGGTGGGCATGCTCCACGCCGACCCGCATCCGGGCAACTTCCGGATCGTGGAGGGCGGACGGATGTGCGTGCTCGACTTCGGCGCCGTCAACCGGATGCCCGACGGCTACCCGCTGGTCTTCGGGAAGCTGACCCGGATCTTCAACAACGGTGACATGGAGGAAGTGCTGAAGGGGCTGCGGGACGAGGGGTTCATCCGGCCGCACATCGAGATCGACGTCGAGGCCCTCCGGGGATTCCTCGCCCCCTACGTCGAGCCGACCCAGGTCGAGGAGTTCTCCTTCAGCAGGGAGTGGCTCCAGCACCAGGCCGCCACGGCCGCCGACCTGCGGCCGGGCAACGTGGTGCGCCAGCTCAACCTGCCCCCCTCCTACGTCCTCATCCACCGGGTGCACGCGGCGGGGGTCGGGGTGCTCTGCCAGCTCGGCGCGACCGCCCGTTTCCGCGAGGAGGTCCTCCGCTGGGTGCCCGGATTCGCCGACGAGGACACCGGGGAGCCCCTCACGAACGCGTGAGAGGTCGGTGACCGGTCGACGATCCGACGCGGACGGGGCCAAAGGGCGAGGGGTGACCCGCCTGTGCGGATCACCCCTCGGTCGTACTGCTGCTCACGCGCTTTTCCGCCGGCGCCTCCGCCGACCCCCGTGGATCAGAAGAGGCGCCGGTTCGCGTGGATCAGATGAGGCGCAGGGTCGCGGTGCGCAGGCGCGATGACGCGCGCTGCGCTTCGCGCTCGGCGCGCCGGAGGCGCCGAAGACCCAAGGCCCTGCGATGCTCCTCCGCCTCGCGGTGGAGGGTTTGTATTCGGTCACGCACCAGTTCTTGGTGCATGGACGGCAGGTCGAGGCCGCTGGAGGGGAAGTAGCTCATCGGAGTGGTCCTTTCGAGATGTTCTCAGCCGGTCGATCAGGTTTTCGGTGGTGCGGGTCGTGCTCGATGGTGCGGGTCCTACTCGGTGGTGCGGGTCGTGCTCGGTAGTGCGGGTCCTACTCGGTGGTGCGGGTCGTACTTGGTGGTGCGGGTCGTGCGGTGGTAACGGTCGGTCTCTCCGCTGTCGGTCGGTGGCCGGGTCGTTCAGGCCGCGACCGGGTTCTTGCGCGGACGTCCACGCGGACGCTTCCGGGGAACGACGGCCCCCCGCAGGACGAGCTCTCCGCCCCAGACCCCCCACGGCTCCTCGCGCTCCAGCGCGCGAGCCAGGCAGGCCTCACGGATCGGACAACCCCCGCAGAGCGCCTTGGCGAACTCGACGTCCTCCGGAGACTCGGCGAACCACAGGTCAGGGTCGGTACGACAGGGAATTGTGGCTTCGTCGATCAGGTCCATGACCGTCTGGGCCCCCATTGCTTCACCTCTCAGCTAGGTATTGATCTTTGGTTACCTCTGGGGTGGGGGTCAGGAACGACGCGGACAAACAAGAAGGCCGCGGATCCTGGTGCGGATCCGCGGCCTGAAGGCTCTTTCCTCGGTCAGGTCATGACCGGAGGATGCCTCCAGGGTTGCGGACCGCGCAGTCCACCGTTTCCGATGTGCTGGGTCATTGCTGCGTAGCTGCCGCCCACTCGGGTCTTGGCAGCACCGGTCTTGACAGCACTGGTCTTGGCGGCAGCGATAAACGCCACCGGCTTGACCGTCGCCGGGAAGGCCGCCACCGGGAAGGCGGCGGGCGTGGCCCAACGGCTGGCTTCGACATGGAAGTGGGCAGAATCGTCCTGAAGAACCGGGGTCGCCGCACCGACGGTGAGGAGGGTCCGGAACGCGCAGGGCAGGGCGGTGTTACGGCGCACGGAAGCGAGCCCGGTCTGGGACGGCATCAGAGTGATTTTCACAGCGGACTCACCTCCATTCGTAGATCGTCGGACAGTAGCGTCCGACTTGCATGACCATGACCCTAAACCCCTGCCGGGGAGGTGGGCAACATATTTTCCACCTGCGGTATTGCGACTATCTCACGCGGATCATGGCCTCCTGAACTACCGACACGGCCAGGTCTCCGGACCGGGTGAACATCTCGCCCCGGGCGAGCCCGCGCGCCGCCCCCGACCACGGTGACTCCTGGGCGTAGAGCACCCATTCGTCCACCCGGATGGGCCGGTGGAACCACATCGCGTGGTCCAGCGAGGCGCCGGAGAGGTTGGAGGCGCCCCACGCCAGGCCGTGGGTCAGCAGCACGGTGTCGACGAGCGTGAAGTCGGAGGCGTAGGCGGCCAGCACCACGTGCAGCAGCGGGTCGTCGGGCAGCTCGGTGTCGTAGCGGAACCACACGTTGGTCTTGGAGCCGCGCAGCTCCGGGTCGCGGTGGGCCTCCCAGGTGAGGGGGGTCACGTAGCGGGCGTCCACCGGCCTGGGCTTGGAGAGCCACTCGCGCATCGGCGAGTCGCTCCCCACGACCTGGAGCATCCGGTCCTTGAAGAGCGGCAGGGTCTCCGGGTCGACCACCTCGGGCATCGTGGTCGCCTGGTGCTCGACGCTGGTCTCGGTCACGTGGAAGGAGGCCGACATGGTGAATATGGCCTTGCCGTGCTGTACGGCGACCACCCGGCGGGTGGTGAAGGAGCGGCCGTCGCGGACCCGCTCGACGTTGTAGACGATCGGGATGGCCGGGTCGCCCGGCCTGATGAAGTAGGCGTGCAGCGAGTGGACGTTCCGGTCGTCGGGCACCGTCCGTCCCGCGGCGACCAGTGCCTGGGCGGCCACCTGGCCGCCGAAGACACGCTGGATACGCTCCTCGGGGCTGCGGCCCCGGAAGATGTCGAGCTCGATCTGCTCCAGGTCGAGCAGGTCCAGAAGCTCTTTGAGCGCCTCGTTCACGCGTCCTCCGTCCGGTTCGCGGCGTCGCGGCACAGTTCGAGCACCGCTTCGCCGTAGCGATCCAGTTTGACGCGTCCTATTCCGGTGATCGCCAGCAGGTCCCGTTCCGAGATCGGGGTCCGTTCGGCGATGGCCTGGAGGGTGATGTCGGTGAAGACGGCCCACTGCGGCAGCTTCTCCGTCTTCGACACCCCGCTGCGCCAGGTCTTGAGGTCGTCGAGCAGCCTCTCGTCGTGGTCGGCGGGACAGGTCGCGCACCTGCCGAGCTTCTGCTCGGTCGCGGCGGCCAGGGTCCTGCCGCAGACCCGGCAGCCGACCGGCGCGGCGAGGGGGCGCCGCGCCGTCGAGGAGGAGGGGTCGGTGCCAGCGCGGCCCTTCTGCGCGGAGCGGCCGGAGGCGGAACGGCCCGAGGCGGAGCGGCCGGTGAGGCCGTCCAGGAACCGTGAGGGCCTGCGCGAGCGGCGTCCCCCCGGGGAGCGCGCCAGCGCCCAGGAGAGCGACAGGTGGGCGCGCGCGCGGGTGACGCCGACGTACAGCAGCCGGCGTTCCTCCTCGATCTGCTCGGGCGTCTCGGCGTACACGATCGGCAGCATGCCCTCGGTGACGCCGACCAGGAAGACCGCGTCCCACTCCAGGCCCTTGGCGGCGTGCAGCGAGGCCAGGGTGACGCCCTCGACCGGCGGCGCGTGCTGCTCGCCGGCCCGGCGCTCCAGCTCGGCCACGAACGCCGGCAGGCCCGCGCCGGAGGCGGCCATGTCCTCGGCGAGGTCGCCCAGCGCCTTGAGCGACTCCCACTTCTCGCGGGCCTTGCCGCCCCCCGGGGCCTGGGGGGTGAGCCCGATGCCGGACAGGATGTGGTGCACGGTCGAGGCGAGGGTGTCCCCGGGTTCGGCCGAGCGGGCGGCGCCGCGCAGCAGCACGACCGCCTGGCGTACCTCGGGGCGCTCGAAGAAGCGGTCGGCGCCGCGCAGCACGTACGGCAGGCCGGCCGCGCCGAAGGCCTGCTCGTAGGCCTCGGACTGGGCGTTGACCCGGAACAGCACGGCGATCTCGCGGGTGGGCACGCCGGCGTCGGCGAGCTTGCGCACCGCGCGGGCCACGCCCTCGGCCTCGGCGGTCTCGTCGTCGTACTCGGTGAAGACCGGCTCGGGGCCGTCCGGGCGCTGGGCGATGAGGGCGAGCTTGTGCGGGGTGCGCGCCGGTTCGAGGACCCGGTTGGCCAGCGAGACGACCTGGGGGGTGGAGCGGTAGTCGCGGACCAGCCTGATCACGGTGGCGTTGGGGTACTCGACGGGGAAGCCGGTCAGGTAGCGGGTGGTCGCCCCGGTGAAGGAGTAGATGGTCTGGTTGGGGTCGCCGACCACGCACAGGTCGTCGCGTCCGCCGAGCCAGGTGTCGAGCAGCAGTTTCTGCAGCGGGTTGACGTCCTGGTACTCGTCGACCACGAAGTAGCGGTACTGCTGGCGGATCTGCGAGGCGACCTCGCGGTGCTCGGTCATCACCGCGGCGGTGAGCTCCAGGATGGTCTCGAAGTCGACCAGGTGCCGGTCACGGCGCAGGTGCTCGTACTCCTCGTAGACCCGCACGACCTCCTCGGCCGGTACGGGCGGCGTCCGCCCGGCCTTCCCGGCCGCCGCGACGTAGTCCTCGGGGCCGATCTGGGTGACCTTGGCCCACTCGATCTCGGAGGCGATGTCCCGCAGCTCCGAGCGGTCCTGGTTCCTGCGCAGGGAGCGGCAGGCGTCGATCAGCAGCGGCAGCTTCGACTCGATCACCCTGGGCGGGTCGCCGCCGATGACGCGCGGCCAGAAGTAGGTGAGCTGGCGCAGCGCGGCGGCGTGGAAGGTGCGCGCCTGCACGCCCGGCGTGCCGAGCTGGCGCAGCCGCTGCCTGAGCTCACCGGCCGCGCGTGTGGTGAACGTCACGGCCAGCACGCCCTGGGGGTCGACGACCCCGCTGCGGACCGCGTGCGCGATGCGGTGGGTGATGGCCCGGGTCTTGCCCGTCCCCGCCCCGGCGAGGACGCAGACCGGTCCTCGGAGGGATTCGGCCACCTCACGCTGCTCGGGGTCCAGTGCCGCCAGAACGTCGTCGGGCTCCACGGAGACTCCTTCACGCAGTCGGACGTACGCGGTCGGACGGACCGGGCGGCCTCATCCTCCCAGCCGCCGGCCGGTACCGCTCATTCTGGCAACACGCCGCCGTCAACCTATGTGGTTCGTCGAGATGCACAAAGCACGCCCTTTGCCCCACAATGAGGGTCGAATGCTCCCAGGGAAGGAAAAAGACCCGTGCGAACTGGGGTAAGCGTGGGTGTGCTCGCCCTTGCGGTGGCGATGCTCGTACCTGCGGTGGTGCACTCGACCGCGCACGCGACCGCGACTCCGGCCCGGACGAACGGCGGGGGCGCCGGGGTCACGGCAGGGGACGCCGGAGACGCGGGGAACACCGGGAACAGCAGGAGCGCGGCCGGGAACGGCGGCGCGCCGACGACCGGCCCGACGGCCGCGACCGGCATGCTGTCCGCGACCGGGAGCACCGTGACCGCGGCCAGGAGCGACGTGAGCACGACCAGGAGCGGCGCGGGCACGACCCGGGGCACCACGTCCCGGGGCACCACGACCGGGAGCCGCGGGACCGGCGGCAAGACCGGCACCACCGGCACCGGCACCAGCACCGGCACGACCGGCAAGCGCGCCCCGACGCCGACCCCCACGCCGACGCTCCAGCCCGACCCCCCGGCCCAGGGCACCGTCGTCAACACCGTCGCGTACGGCCCGCACCCCCGCCAGCGGATGGACGTGTGGTACCAGTCCGACGAGGTCAAGCGGCCCGCCGTCTTCCTCATCCACGGCGGCTGGTGGTCCTCGGGCGACAAGAAGTACATGACGGAGATCAGCCGGAGCTACGCCGAGCAGGGCTACGTCGTCTTCAACCTCAACTACCGCCTGTCCGGCGACGCCTCCTGGCCGGCCCAGCGCACCGACACCTTCGACGCCGTCGCCACGGCGCGGCGGCACGCGGCGCTGTGGTCCTTCGACCCGAACAACTACGTGATCATCGGTTTCTCCGCGGGAGGCCACCTGGCCACCTCGGTGGGCACCTACAGGAGCGGTCTGCGGGGGCTGCGGGGCGTGGTCGGCATCTCCCCGGTCGTCTCCCCGCTGACGGCGTACACCGACGGGGCCGACACCTTCGACGCGAACAAGCGCAGGCTGCGCGAGTCCGCCATCAAGCTCGCCGGCGGCTGCGAGCCCACCGGCAGGTGCGCCAAGGTCTGGGCCAGCATGGAGGTGCCCTGGCACGCGAGCCGCGGCGACGCGCCCATGCTGCTGATTCACTCGGAGGACGAGTTCGTCTCGCCGGAGCACGGCCAGCAGCTCAAGGAGCACCTGCGTCCGGCCGGTGTGCCGGTGAACGTGGTGACCGAGCCGGGCATCGAGCACAGCGCCCCGCTCTACCGGTTGCCCGGCGTGGCCGAGCGGACCCAGCAGTGGGTCGCGCAGAAGCTTCTCCCATCGGGAAGCTGAACGCCCCTCACGTTGTTGGCAAGGGGGCCGGACATCACACGAGGGGATTTCTCAGACATGGCGCTGACTGTGTACACGACCACCTGGTGCGGCCCCTGCAAGCGGCTCAAGAGCCAGCTCGGACGTGAGGGCATCGCCTTCACGGAGGTCGACATCGATAGCGATCCCGAGGCCGCCTCGTTCGTCATGAGCGTCAACAACGGCAACCAGACCGTGCCCACGGTCGTGATCGACTCCCCGGACGGGCGGGTCGTCAGGACCAACCCCTCGGTGATCGAGGTCAAGCGCATCCTGGCGGGCGCGAGCGTCTGACCGCCCGCGCGGGCCGTACGGGGACCGCGGCCGGAGTGATCACCAGTCGCCGGTCAGCGGTTCCCCGTACCAGGCCTCGATGAGCCTGCGGGCGATCGAGAGCGAGGACGGCAGGCGGACCTCGCCGCTCTCCAGCGCGGCCAGCAGCTCGGCGCGGCTGAACCAGTGCGCCTCGGCGATCTCCTCGGCCTCCAGGACGAACTCCGTCGTCGTGGCCCGCGCGAAGAAGCCGATCATCAGGCTGCGCGGGAACGGCCAGGGCTGGCTGCCCATGTAGCGCGCGTCGACCACGCGCACGCCGACCTCCTCGGCGACCTCGCGGGCCACGGCGTGCTCCAGCGACTCCCCCGGCTCGACGAACCCGGCCAGCACCGAGAGCCGCCCCTCGGGCCACTGCGGCCCCCTGGCCAGCAGGCACCGGTCCTGGTCGTCGTGGATCAGCATGATCACCGCGGGGTCGACCCGGGGGAAGTGCTGGCTGCCGTCCTCGGGGCAGACGCGGATGTGCCCGCCCGCCCGCACCTCGGTGCGGCTTCCGCAGCGGGGGCAGAACTCGTGGGTGGAGTGCCAGGCCTCCAGGGCGACCGCGTACACCAGCAGACCGGCGTCCAGGTCTCCCAGCAGCGCGCCGATCTCCCGCAGTCCGGCCGCCGAGACCGTCCCCCGCTCCGGCGCGGAGGGGGGAAGCGCGGCGGCGAGCCGGTCGAGGGGCGCGGAGCCGGGGGCCCCGCCCGGGGGGCCGAAACGCCCCGCCGAGGGGCCGGCGTTCCCGGTGGCGGGCACCGCCACGGCGAAGTAGGCGACCTGGCCGGCGTCCACGCCGAGCAGGTAGCGCTCCCCCTCGGGCGCCTCGGCCGCGGGCAGCAGCACCAGCTCGGCCGCCTCGCCGTCGCGCCGGACCAGCGCGCGCCCGCCGTCGACGACCATGACCCTGGTCGCCTCGTCCGCCCAGGCCGCCTCCAGCCACCCGGCGTCGGCGCGGAGCGCCGCCGACCGGTCGATGGCGCTGCGGGCGAGCAGCAGGGGGCCGAGCAGTCCTTCTTGTGCGGTGATCTCCACGCCGTTCCGTTCTCCCGAACCGAGTGCACATACTATGCGGCCGTGACGGACCTCTCCGCGCGCGACCTGGTCCGGTACCCTCCCTTCCGGCGGATCGCACGCGCCACGGCGACCGGCCGCCCCCCGCCCGGCCCTCCCCTTCCGGGGGAACATGGCGGGCGCGGGAACGCGCATGTCACCGTCGGAATGGACATACGGGGCACGGAACGATCCTGACGGGCGGACGACACGGGTATATGCGGTCAATAGCCCGATCCCCCGTATGCGATGATCGCCGTCTGGCTAGGATGCCGATGGTTAGGTTAGCCTTACCTGATCTCAGGAGTCTGCATTGCGGCTGTACCTCACCGCGCTGAAACCGACCGACTCGGTCACCGACGGCTTTCTCCCGGCGGCACGCGCGCTCGGCTGCGAGGTCACCGTCCTCACCGACCGGCCCGAGCGGCATCGCGACGCCGGGACGGAGGTGCTCCGCTGCGACGTACGCGACCCGCGGGCGGTGATCGACACCGTCGCGCACCACCACCCCCCGGACGCGATCTTCTCCAACTCCGACCACGTCCAGGCGGAGACCGCGCTCGCGGCCGCCTACTTCGACCTGCCGGCCAAGAACTGGCGGGCCTGCGTCGACACCAAGAACAAGGCGCTCACCCGGCGGCGGCTGGCCGCGGCCGGGGTCGAGACCGTCTGGTCCCGGCGGCTGGGACCGGCCGACCCGCCTCCTCCGCAGGCGCCCTTCCCCGCCGTGGTGAAGCCCCGCGAGGGCGTGGCCAGCGAGGACGTCGTCCTGGTGAGGGACCACGGTGAGCTCGCCGCGGCCGTGGCGGGAATCAGGGACCGGCGTCCCGGCGAGGCGCTGGTCGTGGAGGAGTACCTCGACGGGCCGCTGCACACGATGGAGACTCTGGGCGACGGCGAGCGGATCGAGGTGCTCGGCGGCTTCCGCACCGTCCTGGGACCGCTGCCGCACTTCGTGGAGGAACGGCTCGACTGGGAGCCGCCGCCCGGCCGCGACCACGTGCTGCGGGCCCTGGAGGCGCTGGGCGTGGGCCTGGGCGCCTGCCACACCGAGTACGTGATGACCCGCCGGGGGCCGCGCATCGTGGAGGTCAACTACCGGGTGATCGGCGACCACTGCGAGTTCCTGCTGGCGGACCTGCTGGACGTGCCGCTGTTCGAGCTGATCCTCGGCGTCCACCTCGGGGCGGGGCTGGGGGCTCCCGGCCAGGCCAGGGGGCACGGGACCGCGCTGGGCCTGGTGGCCGGACGCCCGGGGACCGTGGCCGCGGCTCCCGGGACGGTCGCCCCCGCGGGCGGCGGGCCGGTCAGGATCTGGCACCGGCCGTTGCGCGCCGTGGGCGACCGGATCGAGCCGAGCCACACCAACCGGGACTACCTGGGGATCGTCCGCGCGATCGGGCCCGACCGGGAGAGCGTGGACGCGGCCATCACCGGCTTCAACACCGAGAACCCGTGGGTGATCGCGTGACCGGCTCCGGCAAGCGCCCGGCCTCCACCGCCGGGACCGGGGCCGCCTTCCGCGCCCGGCTCTCCTCCTCCGCCTTCCGCGACGGTCCGGGCCGCCGTACCGGGAACGGCTCCGGCCCCGGCGCGGCCCGCCCCTCCGGTCCCGGCTCGGGCCCCGCCGGTACGACCGACCGCTCCGCCCCTGGTCCCGATCCGGGCGCGGCGCGGCGGTCCGGCTCCGGGGCGGGCACGGTGAGCCCGCGGGAGCCCTACCTGGCCGCCCGGGTGCTGGACGCGCTGCTGCGCGAGGACTACGCGGGCCTGGCCGGGCGGATGACCCGCGGCAAGGACGGTGTCGCGCTGCTGCTGCCCGGGGGCAGGCGGGTCCGGCTGACCCCGGGCTCGCTGTTCCAGGACTTCGTGACGGCCCCCTGGGAGGCGCTGCGCCTGGAGGAGGTGCTGCACGCGCTGCGCGCCGTCTCCCCGCCCGCCGACGCCGCCGGGGTCGAGTCGTTCGTCCGGGAGTGCCGCGAGGCGCTGCGCGCGCTCGACCTGCACGACACCCTCCGCGAGGAGGTGCTCGCCAGGCTGGCCCCGGTGCCCGGCGGCACGGGGGCCCGGAACGCGGGCGGGAGCATGCGGTACGAGACGCTGGCCGCCTTCGCCGACCATCCCGTCTACCCGACGGCCCGCTGCCGGATCGGGCTCTCCGACGAGGAACTGGTGGCGTACGCGCCGGAGTTCGCGCCGGAGTTCGCGCTGCGCTGGGCCGCGGTGCCCCGGGAGCGGCTGGCCGGGGCACCGGTCCCGGACGCGCCCGCCTTCCCCGCCGTGGGACTCGCGCCGGAGCTCGCCGGGACGCACGTGCTCTTCCCCGTACACCCGCTGACGGCCGGTGAGGTCGGGCGGATCGGGTGGGCGACCCTGGCGCCGGAGGCGTACCTGCGGGTCAGGCCGACGCTGTCGATGCGCACGGTCGAGGTGTCGCCGGGCACGTTCCTGAAGCTGCCGCTGGCCACCAGCACCCTCGGGCTGCGCAACCGCAGGTCCATCAAACCGGGCACGCTGGCCGACGGGGCGCGGGCCGAGCTGCTGCTGCGCGCCATGCCCGACCCGGAGGTGCTCCTGGCCGACGAGCAGACCTACGGCCACGCCGGGCACGAGTACCTGGGCTGGCTGCTGCGGCGCCATCCGGCGGGCGAGGTCGTCCCGGTCGCGGCGCTGCCCGCGCCGCTGCCCGGGGGCGGGCTGGTCGTGGAGGAGCTCGCCGGGCGCTGGTGCGCGGGGGACGTCGCCGGGCTGCTCGAACGGTACCTGCGGATGCTGTTCCGGTTCCACGTGCGCCTCTTCGTCAGGTACGGCACCGCGCTGGAGGCCCACCAGCAGAACCTCTCACTGGTGTTCGGCCCCGGCCAGGGACCCGGCTCCCGCCCGGGTCATCACTCCGGCCTCGCTCAAGGACCCGGCCAAGGTCCCGGCCAAGGTCCCGGCCTCGGCCTCGGATCCGGCCCGGGACCCGGCCAGGGTCGCGGCAGCGCCCCGGGCGGCGGTCCGGCCGCCCTGCTCGTCAAGGACAACGACGGGCTCCTCACCTCGCCGGAACGCCTCCGGGACGCGGGCCTCGCGGTCCCGGACTTCACCGACCCGCGGATGCTGACCGACGATCCGCACGCGCTGGCCGACATGTTCGTGACCATCACCCTGCACCTGGCCGCCGCCGCCCCGGTGTTCGGCACGCTGCCGCCGCGCCGGGCCTTCGAGCTGG
Source organism: Streptosporangium sp. DT93 (assembly GCF_049844535.1). NCBI lineage: Bacteria > Bacillati > Actinomycetota > Actinomycetes > Streptosporangiales > Streptosporangiaceae > Streptosporangium > Streptosporangium sp. DT93. The sequence continues at coordinate 219,329 of NZ_JBNCLF010000015.1, read as the reverse complement.
TCCGCGGCACGCTCGCCGAGGCGCTCGACGCGTACGGGGAGGACCCGATGGCCAGGCTGCTGCGGGCCAGGACCCTGGACGCCGCCCGGCTCGTCGGGAAGTCGATGATCACCGCCGGGACCCTGGTGGACAAGGCGCGCACCGGTGCGCGCGACGTGAACAAGTTCTACGGCACGAGCGGACCGAACTATCTGCGCCAGCCACCCCAGGCCGCACCGGCCGCGACCACCCGAAGGACGCCATGACCAGCCTCGCCCTCGACTCACCGGCGTCCGTCGCCGAGGAGGCCTCACTCGCCGCGCTGCTGCGCTGCTGCGTGCGGGAGATCTCGGCACCCCGCGGGCAGGTCGGGCACGACCGGCCGTACGTGCTGCTGCGCGTCGCCGGCACCCTGCTGCGCGTCCGCGCGTACGGCGGCCTGGCGCTGCGCTTCGACGGGCGGGCCGAACGGCTGGAGAACGGTTCCTGGCAGCCGCTCTCGGCGGACCTGCTCGTGCGGCTGGTGGAGAGCGAGCTCGGCGAGGACAACGACGAGTTCGCCTCCCAGGTGGCCCAGAGCAGGGACGTCATGACCACGCTGCTCGCCGCGCGGCAGGACGCGTCGCCGCCCGCCGACCCGTGGCTGGCCTCGGAGCAGGCGCTGGTCTTCGGGCACCCGTTCCATCCCAGTCCCAAGGCGCGTGGCGGCGACGGCTGGCTGCGGTACGCGCCCGAGGCGCACGCGAGCTTCCCGCTGCGGCTGCTGGGGGTCCGGCGGGACGTGCTGGCCGGCGCGGGCGACACGGGATGCCTGGACGCGCTCGGCCAGGCGCCTCCGGGCTACGCGCTGCTGCCCGCGCATCCCTGGCAGCTCGAACTGCTCGCGGCGGACCTGGCGGCGCCGCTGGCCGACGGCCGCCTGATCGACCTGGGCGAGAGCTCCCGCAGGGCGGTCCCCACCTCGTCGGTGCGCACGGTGTACGAGCCGCTGATCGACCGGTGCCTGAAGTTCAGCCTGGACGTGCGGATCACCAACTGCCTGCGGAAGAACTCCTGGTACGAGCTGGCGGGCGCGGTCGAGCTGAGCCGCCGCCTCGGGCCGGTCTTCCGGGACCTGTCGGCGGACTTCCCGGGCACCCGGTGGCTGCCCGAGCCGGGTTACCGCTCGGCCGCCCTGGGCACCCGGCTGCTGGAGGGGCTGGGGGTGATCGTCCGGGTCGGGCCGTGGTCGGTCTGCAGGCCCGGGGTGACCCCGCTGCTCAGCGGCGCCCTGGCCGGCGCCGGGCATCCGGTGGCCGATCCGGTGGGCTGGTGGCGGGCGTACGTGGAGCGCGTGGCGCCGCCGGTCCTGGACGCCTACCTCGGCCACGGCGTGGTGCTCGAATCCCACCTGCAGAACGTCCTGGTCGGCGTGGACGCGGCGGGGCTGCCGGTGGAGGCGGTCTTCCGCGACCTGGAGGGGACCAAGCTCGTCGCCGGACGGCACGATCTCTCCGGGCTGCCCGGCCGGGTGGCGGAGGCGCTCACCTACGACCCGGCCGCCGGGTGGGACCGGGTGGTCTACTGCCTGATGGTCAACCACCTTCCCGAGATCGCCGCCTCCCTCGCCGGAACCGGTCCCGACCCCGACGCCGGGACCGGACACGGGAGCGGGCTCGAACGGGAGCTGTGGGCGGTCGCCCGGGAGGTCCTGGCCGGGTACGCCGGGTCCCGCGGGTGGCCGTGGCGGATGACGGACCTGCTGTCGGGCAGGCCGCTTCCCGCCAAGGCCAACCTGTCGGTCAGGTGGGCCCGCTCGGCGGACCGCTCCGCCGGGTACGTACCGGTCGCGAACCCGCTGGCCCCCTCCTGACCGCACGCGACGCCACCGGCCCCGCCGCACACGAACCCACCGGCCCCGGCCCTGCCGCACACGAACCCGCCGACCTCTGCCCGGCGATCCCGGCCCGGCCACGCGCGACGCGGACGGGCACCCTCGCGGGCGCGTGGAAAGGGGGCGGCGGTCCGTGCACCGCCGCCCCCCGCTCGTTTCCCGCCAGGCGGGAGGATCAGTGGGAGTGGACCTCCAGCTCGTAGAGGGAGTAGCCGTTCGAGGTGCCGCGGGTGACGCCCTGCACGCGCACGTAGCGGGCCTGGGCCGGGGCGAACGTCACGTTGTCGACGCCCCCGTTCCCTCCGGTGACGGAGCGGACCGTGGTCCAGGCCGAGCCGTCGGCGGAGGTCTGGATCGCGTACGCCGACCCGTAGGCCGCCTCCCAGCGCAACACCGCCCTGGCGACGGTCGCGTTCGCCCCCAGGTCGACCTGGAGGTACTGGTTGTCGCTGGACGAGCTGGACCAGCGGGTCGTGGGATCACCGTCGACGGCCCGGCTCGCCGGGTGGAAGAGCTGGTTGCTGGAGGACCTGGCGGTCTTCCCCTGGGCGAGGTTGGCGGTCACGTCGCCCCGGCGCGCGGGGAACGACACGACCTCCTGGTAGGTCGGCCGGTTCTGCCAGGAGATCAGCGAGTGCTTGATCCCGCCGAGCGGTGACTGCTCGACGGCGTCGGAGCACCACTGGTCGCCCGCCGAGCAGACGTCGTCGGCCGGGTAGGTGGTCGTCGCGGGCTCGGCGAGCGCCGCCGACAGGCTCTCGAGCAGCACGGTGCGGCATCCGGCGACGGTGCCGCCCCCGCAGTACTTGGCGGGCAGCGGGCCGGAGACCTGGTCGCCGAGCACGGAGCGGAGGTCCTTGCTCACGTAGCCCCACCAGCCGTACTGGAACGCCGAGCCCTTGTGCGTCTGGGCCTCGTTCGCGGAGGCCGGGAAGGAGGAGACGTCCCCCTGCTGGTGGCCCGACGGTGACTCGTTGACCTGCAGGGTGTCGACGAGCGACTGGTAGAGGCCGTCCCCCAGGCCGGGCCTGAACTGGGCGCGGACCAGCTTCGGCCACCACGCGTCGAACGCGCGGATCGCCTCGGCGTGGGCGTATGCCTTGCTGCCCGGTGAGGTCTCCACCCTCTTGGCGCCCGACGCGGCCCAGGCCGACAGCTTGGTGACCGTCGCGGCGAGGGCCGGGTCGGTCACCGCGGCGCTGTTGAGGACCCGGATCAGGTCGGGCAGGACCCTCGTGCCGCGCAGGTCGGTCACGGCGGCCTGCGCCATGATCTTCACGGTGCCCGCCTTGTCGAGCTTTCCGGCACCGGCCAGCGCCGCCTTGACGGGCCGGTCCAGCAGGTCGGCCCGGTGGACGGGACCGAAGCTGAAGTTGCCGTCCGCGGCGCCGTAGTCCTTGGCCTGCTTGTTGTTCCAGCTGACGAAGTAGTCCTGGCCGGCCGACTGCGGGTGGGTGGAGGCGGGGGTGTAGGTCGCGGTGTTGGTGGCGGGGTCGAAGCCCGCCCACTCGTGCGCCGCGTCGGCCGTCATCGGCAGGTTCGGGTCGGAGACCGCGGACCTGACCGGCGTGCTGCCCGACATGAAGTACGCCGCGTCGCGGGAGTTGACGTAGAACCAGTTGAACGCGAAGCCGATGGTGGAGGCGGAGTTCGTGAACGCCGCCGCGTCGCCCATCTGCCCGGGGTCGTTGAACATCTGGAACCCGACGGCCGAGTCCACCTCGTGCCGGTAGGTGGACCGCAGGGCGGCGAAGGCGGTGGGCCGCCCGCCGACGGTGCCGCGCCAGCTCACCAGGCCGTACCGGGTGCGTTGCATCACCAGGTCGTAGGAGCCCCTGGCGGTGGAGTCGGCGACGGTGGGCTTCCAGGAGTTGGTCTTCCTCAGCGTCTCCATCGCGGTGCAGACGCCCTGGTACAGGTAGTGGTTCGAGGAGACGGTGGCCGCGCCGCCGCCGGGCTCGCAGAGCTGCAGGGCGTAGGTGTCGGTGATGTCCTGGCCGCTGGAGGTCGCGTTCCAGGCGTAGTCGGTGCCCCGGCCGAGCAGCACGTAGAGGTTGAGCCCGGCGAAGGCGGCGCCTCGTGCCCGGATGCCGGGTCCGGAGAGCTCCTGCAGCATCAGCAGCTGCGGGGCGAAGTAGCCCGTCTGCGGGCCGAAGACCGCGATCGGGTGCCCGGTGGAGGACTCCGCGGCCGACACCACCACGGCGTTGGACATGCCGGGCTTGGAGTTGTCGACGAGCAGGCCGTCCATCATGCCCTTGGGGGCGGTGGCCGAGGCGGCGGCCGAGGTCGCGGCCGAGCCGCTCTCGTTGGCGGTGATGTCCACCGGCGCCGTGGAGGCGTCGGGAAGGACCACCCCGGTGGCTCCGGACGGCGCGTTCCCGGCGGGGAAGCTCTGGCCGTTGTGCAGGGTGAGCGTCGCCTCGGGGTCGTTCTGCGCGCGGAACGCGGCCCAGACCTGGTCGCCGACGGCCGTGCCGTACTTGGCGCGGGACGCGACCCGGACCAGCGCGGACTGCATCTCGGCTCCGCCGCCGCCGCCGAACAGGCCGCCGATCACGCCGGAGATCGCCACCAGGTCGGTCATGGTGAAGTCCACCGGCCCGCCCTTGTTGGTGATCGCGTCGAGGTGACCGGTCAGCACGTACTCGCCGGGGCAGTTGCGGTCGGCCATGCAGCGGTCGATGTAGGCGTTGACACCGGCGATGTAGCTCTGCACGTCGTCGTAGAGCTGCGCGCCCCGCGGGCTGGAGGTCCTGACCCGGTCGATCTGCGCCTGCAGGTCGGCCTCGGTGTAGGGGGCGTTGCGCCAGGCGCTCTGCTCCAGCGCCCGGTTGCCCGGCGCGCCTCCGGCGAACGGGGTCAGCTCGCCACGGCCGACGTGCCGCATCAGGTCCATCACCCACAGGCGGTCCTGCGCGCCCGCGTACCCGGCGCCGAACATGGTGCCCTCGCGGGTGGTGCCGGTGATGTGCGGGACGCCGGTCGCCCTGTCGCGGACGATCGTCACGTCCGCGCGGGGACTCACGGTGCTCTCCACCTGCCCCGCGGGGACGCCGAACGATGCGTCGTTGAAGAAGTCGGAGATCTGCTCGTCGGTCAGACCGGTGTAGCCGGAGACGAGGTTCGCGTACCTGCCGAGCTGGTCGTCGCTGTGCTTGGGCTTGGTCCCGAGCGTCTGGTGGGCGAGGATCCCGGCCAGGGTCGCGTTGCCGTTCTGCCCGGGGGGCAGGATGTCGGAGCATTCGCCCAGGCAGTAGTCGTCGGGAGGGGCGGCCGCGGCGGCCGACAGCGTTGTCGCCGTTGCCGTCGTCGCGGTCGTCGCGGCCGTCGCGGCCGTCGCGGCCGTCGCGGCCGCGTCTCCGGTCGCGGACGCCGATGCGGAGGTAGGGACGAGGGGGGATGCCAGCGCGAGGACCAGCAGCAGCGCGGGAGCCGCCGTGATCTTCCGCCTGAGGCGTGCATGCATAGGAGAATCCCTAAAACATGAGGCGTACTCGGATGTTGAGAGGAACATACGTTCCGGCCAACACCGAATCAATGGCCGCCGTGAGAATCGTCCGCGCCGATTCCGGGCCGCGCGCCGAAGGGCAGGTCGGCGCCGTGACGCCGGGACACCCCGGGGAGCCTTCGTTTCATTCGTCCCCGGCACCTGACTTGACGGCGCCGAACACGACGACCGTGCTGAACGTCGTGCCGTCGACCTGGTACGCGTAGCAGCCGGGCCCGCCGACCGTCGTCGTGCCCGGCACGCTGGTCCCCGCCATGGTGAGCTCGGCGTGGTACCCGCCGTCGCGCCTCTCGCCGGTGTAGGAGAACCTGGCGCTCGCGGTGCCCTTCCCGTCGATCCGGGCGGCGCGGATGAGGACGGGCCCGGTGTAGTCCGCGACGACCCAGCGCACCTTCTTCACGTACGAGCCCTCGGGCTCGCGGTCGTCGGGACGCAGCTCCAGGACGGCGCCGCCCTTCATGAAGTAGTCGGCGATCGGGTACACCGGCCCGTCCCCGAGGACCCTGGACGCCTCCCCGGGCCCCGACCACGGGGTCGGGGAGGTCAGGGGACACTCCTCTCCGGCCCGGACGACGGGGAGCCGGAGCGGCCGGGGCGTCAGCGCCACCGCGGACGCCGTCGGGGACACCGTCGAGGGCCCGGGGGTGGGGGCCGACGGCGACGGGCGGGGCGGGACCGGGCCACCGCAGGCCGCCGTGAGCGTCACGGCGAGGACGAGCGCCGACACCCGCGTCAACGGTCCCGATGATCTCATGCGACCACTATCGGTCATCCGGAGCGGCCCGTCGACACCACGGAGGCGACACCGCGGACCGGTCCGCGCATCGACACCGCGGACCGGTCCGCGCATCGGCACCGCGCCCCGGGGATCCGAGGCCACGGATCGTCACCCCGCGACGGAACCCCGGGAAGGCGGGCCGGGGGGGACCCGCGGGGTGTCGTTCAGCCGGACGAGGTGAGCAGCGGCAGGCTCCGTACCCCGGTCAGGTTCGGGCTGGGGAGGAAGCGCGGCGGCTCGTCCGGGTCGGCGCGCAGGTGAGGGAAGCGGTCGAGCAGCATGCCGAGCGCGACCCGGCCCTCCAGGCGGGCCAGCGGCGCCCCCAGGCAGAAGTGGATCCCCCTGCCGAAGGCGAGGTGCGGGTTCGGGTCACGGGTGGGGTCGAAGACGTCGGGGTCGGCGAACTGGCGGGGGTCGCGGTTGGCCGCCGCGACCCAGACCATGAGCAGCTCTCCCTCGGGCACGTGCTCGCCGCCGAGCTCGACGTCGGCGCAGGTGACCCGGGCGACGGTGGCGAACGGGCTGAAGAAGCGCAGGGACTCCTCGATCACCGCCGGGATCGCCGACCGGTCCTCACGGACCCGGGCGAACCACCCGGGGTGGCGGTCCAGGCAGAGCACCGTGTTGCCCAGCAGCATGGTGGTGGTGATGTGCCCGGCCAGCAGCAGGAGGTTCGCGAAGTTCACCACCTCCGTCCGGGTGAGGCGCTCGCCGTCCACCTCGGCCTCGACGAGCTTGGTGAGCAGGTCGGCGCGCGGCCTGCGGCGCCGCTCCGCCGCGTGCTCGCCCAGGTAGTCGGTCAGGTGCCCGAGCTGCTCCCTGACGTGGGCCAGGTCGCGTTCCTGCTCCTCGCTCCGGTCACGGAGGGAGAACTGCCGGGAGCCGTCGAAGATCTGGTCCACCCACTGCTTGAACAGGTGGCGGTCGTCGGCGGGCACGCCCAGCAGCTCCGCGATGACGATGACCGGCAGCGGGTAGGCGAGGTCGGTCACCAGTTCGAACCGGTCCCGCCCGTCCACCGCGTCCAGCAGCTCGCCGGTCAGCTCCGCGATCCGCGGTTCGAGGTCGGCGACGACCTTGGGGGTGAAGGCGTGGCTGACGAGCTTGCGGAGCTTGCCGTGCACGGGCGGGTCCAGCTGCACGAGGTTGCCCTCGGTGGGCTCGCGCATCTCGGGGGGCAGTGTCCTGGCGGTGTCGGAGGAGAACGTCTTCGGGTCGCCGAGGATCCGTGTCGCCTCGGGGTGGCCGTAGACGTTCCACGCGCCGGTGGCCTCGTCGAACCGGACCGGACGGTCCGGGTGCCGGTCGCGCAACCAGAAGTGCCCCTCGTGCAGGCCCCATTCGTCGGCGGTGGTGGTCATGGCGCGCCTTTCCGGTCGGAACGGACCCGGGGACCGGATCCGGTGGGGGCTCTTTTAGAACAAATGCCCCTTCTGTTTAAATTTTCGGGTAGCTCGTTTTTGCCGGCCTTTGTACGTTGTGAACTACACCGGCCGGAGGGGCGTGCTCGCCGCAGCCCTGGCCGGGGCGCCTCGTGAGCTGCTTCTCGCCGCGCCCGAACGCCGCGACGATCTTCTCGACGGGCTCGTCGTCCTCGTGGAAGTGATCGGCGTCCATGTTCGCCATGATGCCTCCTTATGGCCGCTCCGTCATCCGGGTGGACACCCGTTCGTCCCCATGCCGTCATTACCGCCGCGTGACGGATACGCGAATGTATCGGTCACCGACAATTGCCGTTGCATTCCAGATGGGCCGAAAATCCCCCTCCGGCTTCGCGTCATTCCGATCCGCTCCGGTGCGGACACCGCCGCCTTCACGACCGGCCCCGTACGAGGTCGTCAGGCCCGTTCCGGGGTGGGGCGGTGCAGGACGACCGCCAGCACCACGAGCCCGATCCCGGTCAGCTCGACGGCCGAGGGGAACTGCCGGAGCACCACGACACCGATCACCGTGGCCGTGGCCGGGAGCACCGCCACCAGCAGCGCGTAGGTGGAGCGGGTCATCCGCGCCATGGCGAGCTGGTCGCAGACGTACGGGATCACCGACGAGCAGATCCCGACCCCGACCCCGGCGGCGAGCACCGCCGGGTCGGCCAGTGCGGGGGCGACCTGCCGGAACGCCACCGGCGCGACGAGGACCGACGCGACGAGCATGGCCGCGGCCAGCGCGTCGATGCCGCCGACGTCACCACCGCCGCCCCTGCGACCACCGCTGCCACCGGCGCTGTCACCTGTGCTGCCACCGGTGCTGTCGCCGCCGACGGTGCTCAGCCTCCGGGACGTGCGGTGGGCCAGCACGATGTAGGCGGCGAACAGCACCGCGTTGGCGAAGGCGAACACCAGCCCGAGCCCCTCCCCGACCGGCCGGACGTCGGTCAGCGCGTAGACGCCGCCGACGGCCGCCCCGAGCGCCAGGAGGTTGCGGGCGGTCCGGGCACCGAGCGCGGCCAGCGCGATGACGGGCAGGAACTCGATCGCGGCCACGGTCCCCAGCGGGACGCGGTCGATCGCCAGGTAGAAGCAGGCGTTCATGGCGGCGAGCACCGCGCCCCAGGCGACGATCGTCCGGCGGCCCGCGGCGTCGAGACGGGCGAGGATCCGCCAGGGGCGGCGCCAGAGCGCGAAGACCAGCGCGGCGCTCCAGATCCTCAGGCCCGCCACCCCGAGGGGTGCGAGCCTGGCGAACAGCAGCACGGCGAAGGCCGGGCCGAGGTAGTGGAAAACGGCACTCCCCATGAAATAGGACCACGGGGGCACCGTCGCGACAAGGGCACGGAGGCCCGGGAACGACATGCCGTCAATCGTCGGCCCACCCGTAGATTGGGAAAATGGCGAATCGAAGGATCAGGCCCGAGCGGGCGTACGAACCGAAGGGAATCGACGACCTGGACCTTCGCATCCTCACCGAGCTGCAGCTCGACGCCAGGGCCGGTTTCGCCGAGCTGGGCCGCAGGGTCGGCCTGTCGGCGCCCGCGCTGGCCGACCGGGTACGGCGGCTGGAGGAGACCGGTGTGATCACCGGCTATCGCGCCGAGGTCGACCCGCGAGCCCTGGGATTCCCCGTCACGGTGATGGTCCGGATCCGCCCGGCGATCCGGGAGCTGCAACGCATCGCCAAGATCGCCAAAGAGGTCCCGCAGATCGTCGAGTGTCACCGCATGACCGGCGACGACTGCTTCTTCTTCCTGATGCACCTGCGCACGGTCGCCGAGCTGGAGCCGATCCTCGACCTGTTCACCCCCTACGGCCACACGACGACGTCCCTCATCCACACCTCCCCCGTGCCGCGCCGCCCCCTGCCCCTGGACTGAGCGCCTCCCCGGGAGGCCGCCGGGGCCACGACGGAGCCCGGCCCCGGCCGCGAATCCCCGAAAGCGGCCCAGAGGTCCTGAAAGCGGCCCAGAGGTCCTGGGATGGGTCAAGCCCTGACCCCGGCCAGGGGTCCCGGGGTCAGCCGAGACGGGGTACGGACTCGATGAGGGCCATGAGCCCGCGCTCGTCGAGGAGGTCGACCGGCCGGACGGTCTCGTTGAGCCGGACGTAGTGGAAGGCGGCGCTCACCCGGTCCAGGGGGACGGCGGCCAGGTGGGACCAGGCCAGCCGGTAGGCGGCGAGCTGGACGGAGGCGGCGGCCTCCGCCTTCCCCTCGGTGGGGCGGCGGCCGGTCTTCCAGTCCACGACCTCGTAGCGGCCGTCGGACACCTGGAAGACCGCGTCCATGCGGCCCCGGACCACCCGGTCGGCGATCATCGTCTCGAAGGGCACCTCGACGTCCAGCGGTTCCCGCTCCACCCACTCGCTCTCCTCGAAGCGGGCGCGCAGCTCGTCGAGGTGGGCGTCGGTCTCCTCGAAGTCGTCGGACGCGCCGGGCAGTTCGAACTCGTCCATCAGCCGCTGCTGACCCCAGCGCCCCTCCAGCCAGCGGTGGAAGGAGGTGCCCCGGCGGGCCAGCGGGGCGGGCTTCTTGGGCACCGGACGGCGGATCTGCCTGGCCAGCGCCTTGGGGTCGGAGGCCAGCGTGACCAGGGCGGAGACGGTCAGGTGGGCGGGCAGCTCCACCCGTCCGGCACCGCGCCTCCGGTTCAGCTCCCGCTCCCTGAGCAGGAGCTCGATGTCGCGCTCCCACGCCTTCGCGCGTTCCCTGTCCCATCCCCGCAGGTCGGCCACGGGCACCGGCCGCTGCTCGTCGGAATCGAAGGCCGCGGGAGCCGTCCGCTCCACCGCCACGAGCGGCGCGTCCCCGCCCGTGAGGACGCCGTCCTCCACGGTCGCGGGAACGCCCTCTTCCACGGTCGCGGGAACGCCGTCCTCAGCGGTCGCGGGAACACCCGTCCCGGCGGTCGTCGCGGGGACGCCGTCCTCCACGGTCGCAGGAACGCCGTCCTCAGCGGTCGCGGGGACACCCGTCCCGGCGGTCGCGGGGACCGCCCCCTCGTCGGCGCGGCCGACATCGCGGGACCGGGGGAGGGACGACGTCGCCTCGCCCCCGGAGTCCCCGGGAAAGGGCACCTCCTCCGGGCCCTCGAAGGGGACGTCCCCGGGATCTCCGGCGAACGCGTCCCGCGGGCCGTCCGGGAAGGGCACCTCCTCGGGATCGTCCCCGAAGGACCCGTCGTCCGGGGCGTCGGGAAAGGGCACCTCGGAGAAGGGCGCGTCGGGCAGGGGGACGTCCGCGTACACCGGCCCCGAACCGGCCGCCACCGTCCGCGCGGACCCCGGAGAGCCCGAAGACCCCGGAGAGCCCGAAGACCCCGCAGGGCCCTCGGACGTCGGAGAGTTCCCGAACGTCGGGAAGCCCCCGGCGGCGCGGACGCCCTCCTCCGCCAAAGCGGCCAAAGCCGCCTCGACCATGGTCGCGCCGTCCAGGACGGCGGCGTAGCGGACGTCGTCCGGCGCGATCGGCCAGGCGGACTCGGCCGGCTCGGCCAGCAGCGGGTTGGTGGCGCCCTCCTCCGGCTCCGGCGCCCAGAACGCCACCCGCCCGCAGGTCTCGCGGATCTCCACCAGGAAGTCGGACGGCTCCAGCGGCTTGGCCGCACTGCCCCACCGGTACCCCGAGGCGATCAGCAGGTAGTGCGCGCGGGTGACGGCGACGTAGGCCAGGCGGCGTTCCTCCAGCAGGTCGCGGTCGCGGCAGCGTTCGTCGAAGTCGGCCAGCTCCTCCTTGCTCAGCCCGGTCAGGCCGGGCAGGTCGGAGGCGTCCCCGCGCAGCGGGTAGGGCAGCTTGCGGGCGTTCTCCGTCCATTTCGGACTCGTCGTGGGGCGGGCGGGGAACATGGTGCCGACGGTGAGCGTCCCGGCCTTCGACAGCGCCTGGGACAGGCCGGGCACCACGACCACCGGCCACTCCAGGCCCTTGGAGGCGTGCACGGTCATCAGCTTGACGCTGTTGCTCTCGCCCACCCGCCCGGCGTCCAGGCCGTTCTCCTCCTCGTCGGCGGCCTTGAGGAACGCCAGGAACGCGCCCAGCGTCGGGTCCTCGGAGTCCCCGGCGAACCGGGAGGAGGCGTCCAGGAAGGCGTCCAGGTCGGCGCGGGCGGCGAACGGGCCGACGGCCGTGCCCCGGGCCGCCACCTCGATGTCCAGGCCGAGCCTGCGCTCCACCTCCTGGATCAGGTCCGGGAGCGGCTGGCCGGTGTGGGCGCGCAGCAGGCGCAGCTCCTGGGCCAGGGCGACCAGCCGGACCCGCGCCAGCTGGGAGAACAGGTCCTGCCACTCGGGGCGGTCCGGCAGCTCGTCGAGGGCGTCGATGAGGCTGCCGCGCTCCTCGGCCATGTCGGCCACCACCTGGTCCAGCGGGTCGGCGACCGGGGAGGCGCCCTCGCGGGTCTCCCGGTTCAGCTCGCGGGCCCGCTCGCCCAGCTCCCGCAGGTCGGCCGGGGCGATCCTCCAGCGGGGGCCCGACAGCAGCCGTACCAGGGCGTCCCCGGCGCTCGGATCGTAGATGACCCGCAGCGTGGAGACGATGTCGGCCACCTCGGGCACGGTGAGCAGGCCGCCCAGCCCGACGATCTCGACCGGGATGCCGCGCGACTCCAGCGCCCGGCGCAGCGCCGGGAACTGCGAGCGCTTGCGCGCCAGGATCGCCACGTCGTGGGGCTGGAGCGCCTGCGGCCCGCCCCAGACGCTCTGCTTGGCCCGCTTGCGCTCCCCCTCACCCCAGGGCATGTCGTCGGGCGCGCTCTCGGCGCCCAGCACCCGGGCGATGCCCGCGGCGACCCAGTCCGCCTCGTCGTCGGCGGTCTCGTGGAACGCGCACACCACCCGGCCGCGCTCGACCCGGTTGCCGCCGGGCACCAGGACCGGCACCTCCCTGGCCTCCATGCGCAGCGGCAGCTGGAGGCGGGCGGCGACGTCCAGCACGGCGTCGCCGTTGCGGAAGCTCACCGACAGGCGTCGGATCGGGGCGAGCTCCCCGGCGGGGGTCCTGAAGTCGCTCGGGAATCGGGTCAGGTTGCCCGCGGAGGCGCCGCGCCAGCCGTAGATGGACTGGCAGGGGTCGCCCACGGCCGTCACCGGGTGGCCGCCGCCGAACAGGGCCCGCAGCAGCACGAGCTGCGCGTGGCTGGTGTCCTGGTACTCGTCCAGCAGGACGACGGCGAACCGGCCGCGCTCGATCTCGCCGACCTCGGCGTGTTTGGAGGCGATCCTGGCCGCGAGCGCCATCTGGTCGCCGTGGTCGACGACCTCACGGGCCCGCTTGAGCCGGTCGTACGCCTCCACCAGCGGCAGCAGCTGCTCCCTGGCCCGCTGGGTGAGCAGCGGCCTGCGCTGGTCCCTGATCGGCGTGCCGGGCAGCTCGGCGAAGCGGTCGTCCAGCCAGGCGCCGACGTCGCGCACGTCCTTCGGGGTGCGCAGGTGCTCGGCCATCTCGCCGGCCAGCTCCAGCACCGCCCGGGTGACGGTCGCCGGGCTCCACTCGACCTCCGCCATCGGCCCGTCGTAGGAGCTGACGACCCGTACGGCGAGCTGCCAGGCGACGGCCGGGGAGATCAGGCGCATGGTCGGCTCCAGCGCCTCGCGCAGCGCGTGGTCGGTCACCAGGCGGGCCGCGTACGCGTGGTAGGTGGAGATGGTCGGCTCGCCCTCCATCTGCTGGGCGGGCACCTGGCCGGTCTCGACCAGGCCGGTGAGCCGCTCGCGCACCCGGGCGGCCAGCTCACCGGCGGCCTTCCTGGTGAAGGTCAGGCCGAGCACCTGCTCGGGGCGGACCAGCCCGTTGGCCACCAGCCAGACGACGCGCCCGGCCATAGTCTCGCTCTTGCCGGAACCGGCCCCGGCCATCACGACCATCGGCTCCAGGCCGGCCTCGATCACCTCGGCCTGTTCCGGGGTCGGCGGCAGGATGCCCAGCTTGGCGGCCAGCTGGACCGGACTCAGCACGCGGCGCCCCCGCGACGGTCGGCGGGACTCAGCACACCTGGTCCCCGTTCTTGCTGACCGGGCAGCTCGACCGCACGGCACAGGTACGGCAGCCGTCGTTGGCCTTCGCCTGGAAGGAGGGCCCCGTCATGCCGGTCGCGACGTCCTCGACCATGTCGCGGGCCCAGCCGGGGTCGGTGTCCTCCGACAGGGGTGGCTGCGCCTGCTCCTTGGCACCCTTCCTGCCCGCGGCGTCGCCCACCTGGACCAGGGCGGCACCGCCCGGCTCGGACATGCCGTGCCGCTGGAACGCGCCCAGCAGCGCGGCGAGCTGGTACACCCCGAGCTGGGGGTGGCGCTCCAGGTCGGCGTCCTTGGCGCCGTTCTTGCCGGTCTTGATGTCGACGATCACCGCTCGGCCCTCGTCGTCGCGCTCGACCCGGTCGACCCGGCCCTTGATCTGCACGCCCTCCGACACCATGGCGGTGAACGCCTCCTCCACGCCGACCAGCTCGCGGGGGTTCTCCTGGTGCCAGCGGACGAACTTGGAGATCATCTCCTCGGCGACCCTGCGCTGCTTGCGGTTGTACCAGACGCCGCCGAAGTCGAGCTCGTGCCAGACGTCGTCCAGGCGCTTGCCGAGGGTTTCCTCGGTGGGCATGCCGGTCGCGGCGAGCACGGCCAGCGCGTGCACGACCGTGCCCAGGCCGCGGGCCACGTCGGTGCCGCCCGCGCCGACCGAGGTCTCCAGCAGCCAGCGCAGGCCGCACTTGCTGAAACTCTCCACCGCCGAGGGCGAGACGCGCACGATGTCGTCGGGCCAGCTCAGCGGGCGGTCGTCGGACAGGGGGGTCAGGGCGTACCAGTCGTTGGGGTGGGCGCCGGGCACCCCGGCGGCGGCGAGCCTGGCCAGGTGCGCGGCGGCGGACCTGCGCAGCGGTTCCGGCCGGGTGGAGTCGGCGACCGCCGAGCGCAGGTCGGCCACCAGCGCGGACATGCTCAGCCAGCGCGAGCGCTCGTCCACGCCGTTGTCGTCGGTGGAGCCGGGCACCAGCTCGGTCAGGAAGCGCGAGGGCCGCTCCTCGGTGTCGTCGCCGCCCACCGCGGTGACGACGAGCCGTCTTCTGGCCCGGGTCGCGGCCACGTAGAACAGGCGGCGCTCCTCGGCGAGCATCTGGGAGGCGAGGGCGGCGTGGACGGCCGCCGGGTTCTCGTGCTCGGAGCCCTCGGCCCTGGCGACCATGTCGTCGGTGCTCAGGATGGAGCCGCGCAGCCGCAGGTCCGGCCAGGCCCCCTCCTGTACGCCGGCGACGACCACCACGTCCCACTCCAGGCCCTTGGAGCGGTGCGCGGTCATGATGCGGACCGTGTCGCCGTCGGGGGCCCGCTCGGCCAGGGAGTCGCCGGGGATCTCCTGGGCGACGAGGTCCTCGACGAACACGTCCACCCCGGCGTGCGGGAGGCGGTCGACGAACCGGGCGGCCTGGTCGAAGAGCGCCACCACGGCGTCCAGGTCGCGGTCGGCCATGGCGCCCCTGACACCGCCCCGCAGGCTGGTCTCGGTCCACCGGGAGGCGAGCCCGGTGGCCTGCCAGACGGCCCACAGCACGTCCTCTGCGGTGCCGCCGCGCCGTACGGCCTCGGTGGCGGCGGAGATCAGCCCGGCGACCCGCTCGGCGGGCGCGGCCACGTGCGGCTCGACCCGCACCAGCTCGCGCGCGTCCTTGAGCGCCGCCACCAGCAGCTCGCCCGAGGAACGCGGCCCGGCGGGCTCACGCTCGACGGGGAGGTCGGTCACCCCGTCCGCCCCGTCCGCCCCGTCCGCCCCGTCCGCCGTTTCCTCGGCCGTCTCGGCGGCGTCTCCGCCCGCCGGAGCCCGCGTCGTCGTCTCGCCGTCGTCGGCGGACCCGTCCCCGGTCTTGTTCCCGGTCTCGTTCCCGTCGGCCGGTACGGCGAGGTGGGCCAGTGCCTCGTGCTCGGCGACCCGCAGGGCGCGGCGCAGCCGACGCACGCCGATCATGTCCGTGCCGCCGAGCGCGCCGGTCAGCAGTTCCTCGGCCAGCCCCTCGTCCAGGGTCTCCGGGTGCAGCGCCACCTGGATGAGCCTGACCAGCGGCCGTACCCCCGGCTCCTGGAACGGCGGCACCTCGCCGCCGGTGACCATGACCGGCACCCCCGCGGTGACCAGGGCGCGGCGCAGCAGCGGCACCTGGCGCGTGGCGGAACGCACCAGCACCGCCATCCGCGACCAGGGGACGCCGTCGAGCAGGTGCGCCCGGCGGAGCGTGTCGGCCACGATCGCCGCCTCCTGGGGGGTGCCGTCGGCCACGAGCACCTTCACGTCGCCAGGGACGGCCTCGGGCAGGGCGCGCAGGTCGCGGTGGGCGGCCCCGCCGGGGGTCGCGGGCAGCCGGGCGGTGACCCGCCGGGTGGCCCGGAGCAGCTCGGCGCCGCTGCGGCGGCAGACGCGCAGCGCGACGACGGGCGCCTTCTCCCCGGTGGCGTCGCGGAAGCGGTCGGGGAAGTTCATGATCCCCCGCACGTCGGCGCCGCGGAACCCGTAGATCGACTGGTCCGGGTCGCCGACCACGACCAGGTCGCGCCCCTCCCCGGCGAGCTGCCGGAGCAGGAACTCCTGGGCCGGGTCGGTGTCCTGGTACTCGTCGACGAAGACGGCGTCGTACGCCGACCGCTCGCGGGCCCGCACGTCGGGGTCGGCGAGCAGCGCCCCGGCGGCGCGGATCAGCTCGGCGTAGTCGAGCACCGGTTCGACGTCGAGGTCGAACCTGGCCTGGTAGCGGCCGGAGAAGGCGCCGGCGGCCACCCAGTCGGGGCGGCCGTGGCGGCGGCCCAGCGCGACCAGCTCGGGCCCGTCGAGGCCGCGTTCGGCGGCGCGGGCCAGGAAGTCGCGCAGCTCCCCGGCGAAGCCCCGGGTCTTGAGGGCCTCGTGCATGTCCTGCGGCCAGTGCGCGGCGCCGTCCTCCAGCTCGCCGTGGAGCAGACGGCGGATCTCCAGGAGCTGCTCGGGGCCGGTCAGCAGGCGCGGCGGCAGCTTCCCGGCGAGCAGGGCCTCGCGGCGGAGCAGGGCGTAGGCGTAGCTGTGGAAGGTGAGGGCCAGCGGGGTGCGGGTGGTGCGGCGCAGCCGGGCGGTGATGCGCTCGCGCAGCTCCTCGGCGGCCTTGCGGCCGAAGGTGAGGACGATCACCCGCTCGGGGTCGACGCCCCGGCGCTCGATCCGGTCGACCACGCTCTCCACGATCGTGGTGGTCTTGCCCGTGCCGGGGCCCGCGAGCACGAGGAGCGGGCCGCCCCCGTGCGTCACCACCGCCCGCTGGTGCTCGTCGAGCACAGGGGCAACAGCCTTCCCTGCATCCTCACGACGTACCAGCCGCCAGTCCCGACCACTCACAACTCGCCATTCCACCAGATCCCGGACGATGATCGTGCCGAGTCGGCGGGTACGGCATGGCGGATCGCGCGCCGGGCGTGGCGGGCGGCACGCGGGTGCGGGACGGGGAGGACCTCGGGAAACGGCCCGGACCTGGGCGGGAACGCCGCGGGGAGCCCGCGCGGGAGGCTCCCGGGAATCCGTTCGAGAAAACGGTGCCCGGGAGCCCGCCGGGCGGGTCAGTGCCCGCTCACCGGCGACCACCGGGCACCGCGCCCGCCGTCGGGGCCGCCGTCGGGGCCGCCGTCGCGCCCACAGACGGGGCCGCGCCGGTGGTCCGCCTCAGGAGACGAAGACGCGGTCCACGAGCCTGGCGGTCGCCTTGCCGTCGTCGCGGGGCGCGTAGGTGCGCTGGAAGAGCTCGTAGCGCTCGGCGTGGGCGGCGGCGACCTCGCCGACGGAGCCCAGGGCCTCGACGACCTCGGCCGAGGTGGACAGCAGCGGGCCGGGCGCCTCGGCGGCCAGGTCCAGGTAGAGACCCCGCTTGGAGGAGTAGCGCTGCAGGTCGTGGGTGAAGAAGAGCATCGGGCGGCCGGTCGCCGCGAAGTCCACCATGATCGACGAGTAGTCCGTGATCAGCACGTCCGCGATCAGCAGCAGGTCCGTGACGTCCGGGTACGTCGTGACGTCGCGTCCGAGGCCGGCGGGCACGTTCGGCGCCGCCTGCATCGAGTGCGCCCTGATCAGGAACTCGTGCCCGGGGCCGAGCGCGCGGCGCGCCTCGGCCAGGTCCAGGCGGATCGAGGCGTTCCTGCGGTCGTAGTCACGGTAGGTCGGCGCGTACAGCACCACCGTGGCGTCCTCGGCGATGCCGAGCCGCGCGCGCATCCGCGCCGCCAGCTCCTCGTGGTCGGGGGCCACCAGCACGTCGTTGCGCGGGTAGCCGCTCTCCAGCACCTCGCCCTGGTAGCCGAAGGCCCGGCGCAGCACCGGGGTCGCCCACGGGCTCTGCGAGATCAGCAGGTCCCAGCCGCGCACCTCGGCGGCCTGGCGGTGCCAGGCCGGGGGCCGCGGGTCGCGCGACATGTGCGGCAGGTCGTTGCCCATCCGCTTGAGCGGCGTGCCGTGCCAGGTCTGCACGACCGTCTGGTCGTCGCGCGCCCGGAACCACGGGGGCAGGAAGCCGTTGGTCACCACGTACCGCGAGCGGGCCAGCGCCGCGTAGTGCTCGCGGCTGCCCGCGCGCACCACGGTCGGCCCGGCGCCGTCGCCTCCGAGCTCCGCGAGCCCGGGGGGCGCGAACGCGCCGTCCTTGACCACCCAGATGTGCTCGCCGCCGTCGCCGCGCCGCACCCGCTCCTCGTAGACGGCGCGGACGTTGCCCTCGTACTGCCGCCCGTCGTAGGAGACGTAGACGGTCGCGTCGGTCAGCTCGCGGGCCCGCTGGGCGGGGTAGAAGCCGCGGCGCAGCGCGTACAGGCCGCCCGCGCCCTTCTCGTCGTCGGGCAGGTGCTCGGCGACGGAGAGCACCGGGACGTCGAAGCGGGTGGAGATCAGGCGGTACTCGCGGCCGTCACGGATCTTCGCCTCCTCGTCCAGCCCGTCCAGGATCGCGTGGTCGACGCGGAGCGGGACGATCTGGCCCTTCCCCCTGCCGGCGCGGACCGCCATGGTCCAGGTGCCGCTGCCCAGCGGGGCCGCGTCGCCGAACCTCGGCATCGCGGCGGGCGCGAACCGCACCGTGAAACGGGAGCCGTCGCGCTCCAGCGGGATCGCGTGGATCAGGCCGGTACGGTGCTTGAGGGTCAGCTCGGCCGCGCCGGAGCCGGGGTAGGAGCCCTCCAGCGTGAGCGTGCCCGCCTCGTCCCAGACGGCCGAGGTGACGACCGGGCGGATCCGGTGGGCCGAGACGCTCACCCGGTCGCGGCGGTCGCGCAGGACGGTGATCTCCCGGTCGCCGACGACCGTGCGGCTCTCCTCCGCCTTGCCGATCATGACGGAGGCCGCGGGATCGCCCTTGGGCTCGATCCAGAGCCGGCCGCCGTCGCGTTCCTGCAGCAGCGAGTCGACGGCGAGCGGCACGACGACGGCGGTGCCGCCCTCGACGGGGGTGAAGTCGGCGGCGATCCGGTGGCCGTCCAGGCGGGCCTGGCCCCGGGTCACCTCCTTGCCCGGCAGGAAGACGCCCACCTCCAGGCGCTCGCCCTCCAGCCGCACCTCGGTCAGCTCGGCCCGGGTGGGCTGGAGCACGACCTGCAGCGCGCGGTCGGAGGTCCACACCGGGCGGATCCACCAGCCCCTGCCGAGGTCCAGGCCCGCGGGCCGCTCGGTACGGCCGGTGGTGGGGCCGCGCAGCGGGCCGGCGGAACGGGCGCCCCGGCTCCAGATCACGATCTCGGCGCGCCAGGTGGTGGTGTCCTGCACGGTCTCGCGGCGGCGCAGCAGCCGCTTGCCGCCCCGGACCACCGCCCGCACCGACGAGCGCCAGCGCAGCGGCCAGGGGCTCATCTCGGCGACGAAGCCGGACCAGTCGTAGTTGCAGCCGGCCTCCTCGGCCCCGTGGGTCGCCTCGGGGTGGAAGACCCTGCGGGTGCGCAGCAGCACCGGCGGCAGCCAGCGCGGGCCGCGCAGCACCACGGAGGCCCGGTTGAAGCGGCGGCTGCGCACCGAGAGCCCGGCCAGGTAGGCGTGCCCGCTGACGCGCAGCCGCCCGCCGGACCAGGACAGGTCCTCGACCTGCGTCATCGGGATCAGGTCGGCGGCCCGCAGCCGGAACAGCTCCTCGGGCAGCTCGTCCTGGAGCGGCAGGTCGGCGTACCAGCGCAGGTTCTTGCGGACGCGCTTGGACGGCTCCGCGGCGGCGGCCACCAGCTTCTGCAGCGCCTCGCCGTCGGCGAGCTCGTCCACCGGGCGGTGCTCGATCAGGTGGAAGGCGATCCTGCGGGCGACCGGGAGCTCGCGCTTGACCTTCGCGTCGACGCCGGTCACGTACGGCTTGACCAGGGTGACGAAGTCACGGCGCCGGGCGGCGCCGCGCTTGGTCGCGATGTCCAGGCGGGTGCCCAGCGGCCCGGCCAGCGCGTCGGCGTCGAAGCGCCGGCGTTCCTCCGGTTTCAGCCCGTCGGCCAGGACGGCGTCCATGATCGCGGCGAGTGGTTCGCCCCGGTCGCAGAGATCCTGGACAGCCCGCAGCCGGTCAACGACGGGATCGCCGCTGGCTGCTCGTACGGGCGTGGCACCGGTGGCCATGGGGAAAGCACCGCCTTTCGGACAGAGCGCTGTCCTTGGCCATGGTAGTGCGCCCCGGCGCGGGCGGTTACGCCGTGGAATACGGGCTTGCGCGATTTACAGGAATTCGTGATCTATGGCTTCCCGTCCCATCTGGCCGCGCGCATGTCCACGCGCGCGCCCCGCAGGGGGGTCCGTTCGGCGCCCCAGCTTTCCAGGCAGCGCCGCTCGTGGCCGGGCGCGGGGGTGCCGTCCGCGTGCACCACGCGCCACCAGGGGACTCCCCCGCCCCAGGTGGACATCACCCTGCCGACCTGGCGCGGGCCCCCCTCGCCCAGGTACTCGGCGATGTCCCCGTAGGACATGACCATGCCCGGCGGGATGCGCTCGACCAGGTCGAGCACCCGCTCGGCGTACGGGGTGGGGTGGCCTACCGGCTCCATACGGTCGGCCCGGCCGAAAGGATCTCGTCGAGCTTCCCGAACTCGTAGACCGCCGAGCCGTTCACCTGCTCGACCATCCCGTCGCGGATCGCGTAGGACTCGCCGTCCTCGCCGACCAGCCGCGCTCCCAGGAGCGCGGAGACGCGCGCGAGCTGGGCCACCTGCCAGTCCGACCCCGGGGCCCCCGACAGTGCGCCGTTCCACGCCGCGACGACATGGACCGCGTCGCCGTGACGGGCCAGCACCTCTCCGGCCTCCTGCGTCCCCCTGAACTCGAACCCCGCCTGCCCCAGCACGCTCGCGAGTTCCGCGAACACGAGAGGCGCAGGGCGCTCCACACGCAACTCGTACCCCATGGTGCGCGACACTAGCGAACGCCGCCGACATTCCGGGGTGGGAATTCAGACATCAGGGTTACCGCATCCGAACGGTGTCCAAAACGCAGTCGAAACGACGTCGAAAACGCTCACGTCCGCGACCTTCGGCGCCACTGCCGTCCCGTCCCCGCCCGGCCCGCCCGGCCCGCTCCCACGGCTCCCGGCGGGGTCGGCCCGCGCCGGTCCGGGCGCCGGTTGAGCATCACCACGGCCCCGGCGAACGCCAGCAGCCCGGCGGCCAGGCCCGTCCCGTACGACCAGAGCCGGGCGGGCTCGGGGCCCGGCCTGGTGGGCCCGGCG
This sequence comes from Streptosporangium sp. DT93, assembly GCF_049844535.1. Classification (NCBI taxonomy): domain Bacteria; kingdom Bacillati; phylum Actinomycetota; class Actinomycetes; order Streptosporangiales; family Streptosporangiaceae; genus Streptosporangium; species Streptosporangium sp. DT93. Next base: position 198,091 of record NZ_JBNCLF010000015.1, on the reverse strand, counting down.
GCCGGCACGCCCTCCCCGAACCGCATGCCGTCGGGGACCGGGAGCGGCACCCGGACCGCGCCCGCCGTCAGCCGGCCCGCCTCGGCCAGGGCCGCGGCCGCGTTGACCACGCCGAACCCGACGTGGTCGTCGTAGCCCGCCGTCGGGCGGGACGTGGCCGTGTCGGTGATGGCCCGCGCCACCAACCGCGGGGTGATATCCGGATATTTCGCTTTTATCAGTGCGGCGACCCCGGCCACCAGGGCGGTCGAGGAACTGGTCCCCTCCGAGGAGCCGTACCCCCCGCCGGGCAGGACCACCGGGACGCCCACCCCCGGCGCCGCGACCTGGACCGACAGGTTGTCGCTGCTGAACTCCGCCGGCCTGCCCAGCTCGTCCACCGCGCTCACGCCGATGACCCCGGAGTAGCCGGCCGGGAAGTTCCAGTAGGACGTGCCCTCCTTCAGGGCGTAGGGGGTGTCGCCGTCGTTGCCCACGGCCGCGACCAGCACCACCCCCTTGGAGAGCGCGTACGACACGGCCTCCCGCTCGCTCCGCTGCGCCCCGTAGGCCCCCAGCGACATGCTGACGACCTGGGCGCCGTGGTCGGCGGCGTAGCGGATCGCACGGGCCAGGGGGCTGTCCTCGCGCGAGCGCAGGTCCTCGTCCCGCAGCGGGGAGCCGTCCTCCGGCCGGTCCTCGACGATCAGCGGCAGCGAGAGGATCCGGGCCTCGGGGGCGACTCCCAGCAGGCCGCCCGTCCCCTCGTCCCCTTCGCCGCTCCCGGCGGCCCCGCCCCTGCCGCTCCCGGCGATGAGCGAGGCCATGGCCGTGCCGTGCCGCGCGTCCTGCGGCCGGTTCCGGTCGAACTCGACCGATCCCATGTCCGGGCCGGACGTCACCCGTCCGCGCAGCTCGGCGACCTGGTCGTCCACCCCGCTGTCCACCAGGGCCACGGTGACGCCCGCGCCCCGGGTGACCTTCCACGCCTCCTCGGCGTCGAGCATCTCCAGCACCCAGCGCTGGTCCTCGCGGGCGTCGGCGGCGCCGTCCGGCGGAGCGGCACCTCGCGGGGACGCCCCTGGCACGCTCGGCGCACCGGGCGCACCGGGCGCACCGGGCACGTCCGGCGCACCGGGCGCCAGGAGAGCACCGGGTGCCAGGAGGGCAGCGGGTGTCGAGAGCGTGCCGGGGGCGGAGAAGGCGGCGGGTGCGGAGAGGGCGGCGGGCATGGGGGAGGCGGCCCATGCCGGAGGCGGGGACACCGCCGGCGCGATCACCACGACCAGCGCGAAGAACGCGGACAGCGCCGGGAACGCCGAGGACGCCGAGGACGCCGACAGCGGGGGAGGCGGGGAGGGCGCGGCCGGTGCTCCCGCGTCCCGGCGCCGGGACGGCCTCAGCACACGTTCCCCTGGGTGCACTGGGGCACGGCGCTGGGCTCGTCGCCGAGGGAACGGGCGATGCGCCCGGCGACCGCCTGGGCGGCGGGCCACAGCTCGCTGTGCAGGATCTCCTCGGACGCGACCGCCCGGCGGGTGCGGCCGTCGGCGTACCCGGCGGTGGAGAGGACGAGGTAGGGGCCGACACCGGTCCAGGCGTTCCGCTGGCGTTGCGCGGCCCCGAACAGCTCGCTCGCGGTGCCCGGGAAGGCCACCGGGCGCACCCCCACCCGGTCGTCCACGGCCAGCTGCGCGGACGCGGCGATCCTGCGGTCCTCGTCGCCGAGCACGGCGACGCCCACGGTGAAGACGAAGGTGGACGTCTGGTCGGTGTAGGTGGCGCGCAGCAGCGTGCGGCAGCCGTACTCGGTGAGCACCGAGCCGACCGGCGCGTCCGTGCCCGCCGCGCAGGAGACCTCGGGGGCCAGCCCGATCCTGCGGGCGTACTGCTGCACCCGGCCCAGGCCGACGTACTCCAGCTCGACGGGAAAGACCAGGTCCGCCGACCAGGTGTGCCAGCGGGCGGCGATGTCGTCCCTGATGTAGCGGTCCTGCTCGGCGGCGGTCAGCGGGCGCGACCTCGTCTCGCGCACCAGCCCGACCGTGCCGGTCAGCACGTTGGTCGCGGCGACCGCGAGGATCGTGCCGATCAGGATCAGGAAGATCGTACGGAACCGGATGCCCCGTTCCAGGTCGGCCAGCTCGGCGCGCTGGATCGCCGCGCGGTCGCGGCGTGTCGCGGGCCAGTTCCGCACCCGGGACCGCCTGGCCGTGCCGCCCGTGCCGCCCGTGCCGCCCGTGCCGCCCGTGCCGCCCGGTGTGCCCGGCGTCCTCGCCCGCGCGGCCCGGCCCGACCCCGTGGCGCTCACCCGGGAACCGGACGGTGGCCAGCCCCCGCGAGCGCGGGGGGCGGTGACTCCCTGGCGCCGCTCCGGCTCCTGGGACCGCCCTGGCTGCGACATACTCCGATGCTACGTCGCGGGGCCTCCAGGCCCTATCGGCACCGGGCATTTTCACGGCCCCGCTTCCACCGCCCGCCCGGCACGGCGGCTCCAGGCCCGGCGCGGTGAATCGCCCGTGCGCCACGGAGGCCCCTCGGCCCGGCGCGGTGAACGTCCGTGCGCCACGGAGACCCCTGGGCTTTGCGCGATGGATCACGCGCGCGGCGGCAGGGCGACCGGATCGCGCACCGGCCCGTCCAGGGCCCTCGACGAGCGCCTACGGCCCACGGACACCGCGATCCCGGCCAGGGAGGCGGCCGCGCCGAGCCCGGCCGCGACGGCCACCCCGCCGTACAGGGTGATCCTGCCGCGGTCGCGGTGGACGACGCGCACCGGCTCGGCGGGCGGGCCCAGCGGGCGGGCGGGATCGTGCCCGCCGGCCCCCTTCGCGGTGAGGGTGTGCCCGGAGATCCGCCCCGCCGCGGCCAGGGCGCGGCCGGCGTTGACCACGCCGAAGCCCATGCCGGTGTCGTAGCCGCCGTCCGGCCGCCGGGTGACCCCTGCGGTGATGGCCTGCACGACCAGCCCGGGCGACATCTTCGGGTACTTGCTCTTGATGAGGGCCGCGACGCCCGAGACCAGCGCGGTGGCCTGCGAGGTGCCGCGGCCGACCCAGTACTCGTCGCCCGGACCGGCGCCGAGGATGTCCACCCCGGGCGCCGCCACCAGGACCGAGGGGTTGCGGTTGGAGAACGAGGCCCTGCGCAGTCCCCGGTCGGCCGCCGCCACCGAGACCACCCCGGGGAAGGCCGCCGGGTAGGAGTAGGGGGCGTGGCCGCCGTCGGCGGGCTTCACGGCGCCCTCGTTGCCCGCCGCCGCGACGAGCACGACCCCCTTGGAGATCGCGTAACGGATCGCCGACCGCTCCTGCCTGGTCGCCAGGTCCTTGGAGATCGACATGTTGATCACGTCGGCGCCGTGGTCCACGGCGTACCGGATGCCCTTGGCCACCACGTTCTCGTAGCGCTGGGCGGTGTTGAACTCGTGGAAACCGGGCTCCTCGTCCTCCAGGATGACCCGGACCGACAGCACCCTGGCCTCGGGCGCGACCCCGATCACCCCGTCGGCCCCGCCGGGCCCGTGACCGTGGCCGGCGATGAGCGACGCCATGTAGGTGCCGTGCAGCCGCAGGGGCCTGACCCACGACGGGTTGGCCCCCACCGTGAAGTCCCTGCCCTCGACGACCGAGCCGATCAGGTCGCGGTGGGAGAGGTCCACCCCGGAGTCGAGCACGGCCACGGTGACGCCCTCGCCCTCGGAGATCCGCCACGCGGCGGGCAGGCCGAGGGTGCGCAGCACCTGCCGCTGGCTGTCGCGGACATCGTCGGCCAGCGCGGCCGGCACCGGCGCCACCGACACCAGCGCCGCCAGGGCCGCGAGGGCCGCCAGGGCCTTCGGGGCCTTCGGGACCGGTGCCGCCGGCGTCCTCGCCGCCCGGGGCGCGCTCAGCACCGCCACTCCGCGGAGCCGCAGTCGGGGCGGGCGGGCGTGGACAGGCCCGCGAGGATGTGGTCGGCGATGTCGCCGGTGAACGCGAAGAGGGTGGGACGCTGCGCGCCGACCGCCTTGGCGGGACGGCCGTCGGTCTGCCCCGCCGTGGCCATCACCACGTACGGCCCGGCGTGGCGGACGACGCTCGCCTGGCGCCCGGCCGAGGCGAAGCGGTCGGTGACGGTACCGCGGAAGGCCAGCGCCCTCAGGCCGGGCGAGGGCCGTCCCCCGCCGGGCAGCGCCGCCTTCACCCGGGCGGCGCCGATCTCGTCGGTGAAGGCCGCCACGCCCACGGTGACGACCACCCCCTGCAGGGCGTCGATGTAGGTGGCGCGCAGGACGCCCAGGCAGCCCGCGCGCCGCAGCGGCCCGCGCAGCCCGGCGTCGACCGCGGTGTCGCAGCGGGTCTGCGAGGAGATGCCGACCCGGCGGGCCCGCTCCTCACCGCCCTGCTCGGCGGCGTAGCGGACGGTCGAGGGGAAGATCCGCCCCGCGGGCCATGCCCGCCAGCGCCTGGCCACCTCGTCCAGGGCCGCCCGGTCGAGCTCCGCCCGGGTCGGGCCGCGGGTGAGCTCCGCCCCCGCTGCGCTGGCCGCCACCCCGGCCACGACCGCGCAGAACAGCGTCAGCACGGACGCCACGAGCAGCGCCGGCCATGCACGGCGCCGCTGACGTGGGACCTCGTTCACGCTCTCGACCTTAATGCGGCAAGCCTGGTGTCATCTGCCGTTCCGTCCTGATCAGTCGGAATGAAAAGTACTTGACAGTTTGGAAAGTGAAAAGTACTTTCCATACCAGAAAGAGAGCGAGGAGCCCGATGAGCATCTCCCCCGAGGACGCCGCACGCACGCTGGCCGACGTCCGCACCACCCAGGCGCGCGCCCTGCTCGCCGAACCCTGGTTCCCGGCCTGGTACCCGGTCGGCGTGGCCCTGTTCTGCACCGGGATCGTGTTCGTCTCCGAGCCGGGCACCGAGCCGGCGGTGACGATCGGCGGTGTCGTCGTGCTCACGATCGCCCTGGTGGGGCTGGTGCTGAAGCTGGCCCTCACCGCCCGGATGCGCGCCCACCGGAGTCTCCTGGAGTCGGCGAGCCTGACCGGGTTCGTGCTCTGGGTGATGGTGAGCATGGGCGTGGCGTTCGCCGTCACCTTCCCGCTGGAGGCCGCCGGGGTCGCCTACTCCGGCACCTACGGGTGCCTGACGATGACGGTGTTCATGGCCGCCACCGGGCCGTTCGTCGGCCGCTGGATATCGCGCCGGCTCGCGGCCAGGGTGGAGAGGGCGGGGGATGGCCGGTGAGCGAGCTCGATCCCGTCATCCACGCGCCCGCCAGGTTGCGGATCGTCTCGCTGCTGGCCGCCGCGGAGGAGGCGGAGTTCGGGTTCGTCCGTGACCAGGTGGGGGTGAGCGACTCGGTGCTGTCCAAGCACGCCGCCGCCCTGGAGGCCGCCGGCTACGTCGACGTCCGCAAGGGGTACGTGGGTAAGCGTCCGCGCACCTGGCTCAAGCTCTCGGCCCAGGGTCGGCGGGCCTACCGGGCGCACGTCGCCGCCCTCCAGGAGATCGTCGCGAGCTCGGGGCTCACCCTCTCCTCGGACTGACTCCGGCGCGCGGGCCGGGCCCGGCCCGCGGGGACCGGGGCGGGCAGGGACCGGGGCGGCGGACGGTGCTCCGGTCCCGGCGAGCACGGTGCACGGCGCGACGGACGAGGCGCCCCCCCCGGGGGGGGGCCCCCGGGGGGGCGGGGGGCGCCGGCGCGCCGGGCCCCCCGGGGGCGGGGGGGCGGGGGGCGGGGGGCGGGGGGGGGGGGGGGGGCGCCGCCCCCCCCCCCCCCCCCCCCCCCCCCCCCC
>NZ_JBNCLF010000015.1:0-192317 GCF_049844535.1 Streptosporangium sp. DT93 | reverse complement strand
GCGGCCCGGGCGGGGGGCGCCGCCGGGTCCTCCGGCCGCGGCCTGCGCGGGCCCCGGCCCGCGGCAGGCGGCGCCCCGCGGGGTCACCACCCGGGGGGGCGCCTCGTCACGGATCCGCCGGTGCCCACCGGCGGGCGGGGCCTAGTAGGCCGGCAGGCTCGGGTCGACCGTCTTGATCCAGCTCAGCACGCCGCCGCCGACGTGGACGGCGTCGGAGAAGCCGGCGTTCTTGACGATCGCCAGCACCTCGGCGGAGCGGGCGCCGGACTTGCAGTGCAGGACGATCTTCTTGTCCTGCGGGAGCCCCTCCAGGGCGGAGCCGTTGAGGAACTCGCCCTTGGGGATGAGCACGGCGCCCGGGATGGACACGATCTCGTACTCGTTGGGCTCGCGGACGTCGATCACGTAGACGTTCTCGCCGCGGTCCTGCATGGACTTGAGGTCGGACGCGGTGATCGTGGAGCCGGAGGCGGCCTCCTGGGCCTCCTCGGAGACCGCGCCGCAGAACGCCTCGTAGTCCTCCAGCAGGCCGGTGACCGAGGGGTTCTTGCCGCAGAGCACGCACTCGGGGTCCTTGCGGACCTTGACCGAACGGTAGGTCATCTCCAGGGCGTCGTAGATCATCAGGCGGCCGACCAGCGGCTCGCCGATGCCCGCGAGGAGCTTGATGGCCTCGTTGACCTGGATGGAGCCGATCGACGCGCACAGCACGCCGAGCACGCCGCCCTCGGCGCAGGAGGGGACCATGCCGGGCGGCGGGGGCTCGGGGTAGAGGCAGCGGTAGCAGGGGCCGTGCTCGGCCCAGAACACGCTGGCCTGCCCGTCGAAGCGGTAGATCGAGCCCCAGACGTACGGCTTGCCGAGCAGCACGGCCGCGTCGTTGACCATGTAGCGGGTGGCGAAGTTGTCGGTGCCGTCCACGATCAGGTCGTAGCGGGAGAAGATCTCCATCACGTTGTCGACGGTGAGCGCCTCGTTGTGGACGACCACGTCGACCAGCGGGTTGATCTCCCTGACGCTGTCGGCGGCGCTCTCGGCCTTGGGCCGGCCCACGTCGGACTGCCCGTGGATCACCTGACGCTGCAGGTTGGACTCGTCGACCACGTCGAAGTCGATCACACCGAGCGTGCCTACCCCCGCGGCGGCGAGGTAGAGCAGGGCGGGTGAACCCAGGCCGCCGGCGCCCACACAGAGCACCTTGGCGTTCTTCAAGCGCTTCTGCCCGGCCATGCCCACGTCGGGGATGATCAGGTGGCGCGAGTAACGGCGCACCTCGTCGACGGTCAGCTCGGCGGCCGGCTCTACCAGCGGTGGCAACGACACAGTTCTGCTCCCGTTTCAGGGGGTCTCGGCGATTGCGGCTAGCACAGCACGCTTCCCACACAAACCAAGGCGGTGCCCGGGTCATTCCCCGACCGGCGCGAGGAGCGCCTCGCGGATCAGGAGCCGGGCCTCGCGGGCCACGCGTTCCGGCAGTTCCATCTGGGCCACGTGCCCGGCGTCGGGCAGCAGAACCAGCCGCACCCGGGGGAAGGTCCGCCCGGCGCGGGCCGCCATCCGGGGGTTGACGAGCCGGTCGTGGCGGCCGTGGATCACCAGCGTGGGGGCGTTCACCGTGGCCGCCTGCCGCCACAGGTTCGCCTCGCCGCGCCGGAAGTACTCGGCGACGAGGCCGCGGGCGGAGTTGATCAACGCCGCCCCCGAGTACGGCAGGCCGTCCCTGCGGCGCAGCTCCTCGGCCGCCTCCCGCAGGCGGTCGGGGTGGATCCGCCCGACGTCGGCGTAGCACATGGCCATGGTGGCGCCGAGCCTGCGCTCGGCGGGCAACATGGTCATCCGGCCCGCGGCCCACTCGCCGAGGCGGGGCACCGTGGACAGCGCCACCCGCGCCGGGCCGTACCGGGGGACGAGGTCGGGCATGGCCGGCGAGATCAGGGTGAGCGAGCGGACCAGGTCGGGGCGGGTGGCGGCGACCCGGACCGAGACGGCGCCTCCCAGGGAGTTGCCGAACAGGTGGACCGGCGCGGCCGAGACCCGTTCGATCAGGCCGGTGACGATCCGGGCGTGGGCGTCGACCGAGTAGTCGCCGCCCGGGGGCTCGGGAGAGTATCCGGCGCCGGGCAGGTCGACGGCGTGGCCGGTCACCAGCCCGGACAGCTCGCCCATCAGGTCGGTCCAGTTGGTCGCCGAGCCCGCCAGCCCGTGCACGTAGACGGCGGTCTCCGCCGCCTCCCGCGGCGTGGACCGCACGTGGACCCGCTGGACACCGAGATCGACCATCTCTCCCGGCCAGTGGGGGATCGGGGTACGCGCCACTTCTCCTCCTTGGTCCGCCTCCCTCCACGATAGTTCGGCGCGGGGACTGCCAGAAGCCCGCCGTCCCGGACGAACAAAAGCCACATAAACCTCTTTTCCCCTTATGCCTTTTATTGAGGCTTTTATATGCATTAATCGCGTTAAGCGACTTGGCGTACGCCGCGAGGATCGCGGGCGGCCGCGGGCTCCGCCCTCGATACAGAGCAGAACAAATACGACATCAAAGACATTTCACAATATACATGACATTAATTATCTAAGGCTGACAACAAACAGCCAAACAAAGGGCAAAAGGCACCGATGTTCGTTTGTCAGTAGAGATGCGAGGAAACCATGACAAGCAGGGATGGCTCATCACCGGCCATCCCCGGCATTTTCTGACTTTTACCGGAAAATGCCGAGAATCGGGTAACCGAACCTTTCAAGGGGGAAACGCAATGCCCAAGTTCAAGAGTGTCATCGCAGGGCTCGCGATCAGCACGGCGCTGACCGGTGGAGTCGTCGGCATGGGCGCAGCGACCGCCGTCACGTCCGCCGCCGCCTCGGCCACCACGGTGACCGCCGCCGCCTTCCAGGCCCACGGCTGCGGCTGGGGTGGCCGTCGTCACTGCTGTGGCGACCGGTACCGTCACAACCACAAGCGCTTCAAGCTGATCATCAACAACAACAACGACAACAACAACGACCTGGAGAACCGGACCGACCGCGTCGTTCCGCTCGTCACCGGCACCGTCACCCCGGTCCAGTAGTCACCGGATCGCGATCACGTCCTGATCCGGCGTGACGTGACCCCGGAATGTCGTGAACACTCACGGGGATTCGCGGTCCTCCGCGACTCCTTAACCGTGACGGAGGGACAGGAGTTCCACGTCCGCCCGGATCGTCTTCCTCGACGGAAACGCGAACCGGACGGTGAAAGCGGGAATCCGGGGGATGGTTTCCCGGGGTCCTGACCCTCGACACAGTGCGAGTTCTCATTTCTCACGAACACGGGCGGGGGCGGCGCGGTTCTTCGGACCGCGGCGTCCCCGCCCCGTGACGTCCCCCGTCCGCCCCCGTTCGCCCGCCCCGCCCCGTCCCCGGCTCTCCCGTCCTTCTCACGGCTCTCCCCGCACCTCCCCTTCTGCCGGGCCGCCTCCCCACCTCCCCACCTCCCCGGCGAGCCGGGGCCGCGTCCCTCCCGGCGTACGGCATCGCAGGTCGTAGGCTGGGCGGCGTCCGACGTTTGCGGGGACCGGGACAGGAGAGGGAACGTGCCGAAGCCCGGATGACGACAGGGGATCTCAGACATGGACGTGCACGGCGAGACCCGGCGTGACGGAACGGCCGACGACCGTTCCGGGGAAATCCCGGTCGAGACGCCCGAGGCCGACGCCGCCGAGCAGCGACGGCCGGTACGCGAAGGCGGATCCACCGCGCCCCTCGGCCCGTCGGCCGACGGCGAGGCCGACCCCTCCGACATCGTGGAGCAGAGCCGCACCCCGCGCGAGGACGATCCGGAATGGCCCGAGGTCATCCCGCTGGAGGCCGACCCGGCCGACGCCTTCGAGCAGCGGCGCACGGTCGAACTCGACGAGGACGACTATCGCTGACGCCTGTTACCCACACGTAGGATGGCCCCAGACGCCAGGTGCATCACCCGAGGAGACCCACGTGACCGCTACCCCGGACGCCAAGCCCCGGGGCACCCGGCTGCCCCGGACGGCCCGCCGCCGCCAGTTGCTCAGCGCGGCGCAGGAGGTCTTCGTGGAGAACGGCTACCACGCGGCCGCGATGGACGAGATCGCCGAGCGGGCCGGGGTCAGCAAGCCGGTTCTGTACCAGCACTTCCCGGGCAAGCAGGAGCTCTACCTGGCCCTGCTCGACCTGCACGTGGACGACATGATCACTCGCTGCCGTGACGCGCTCGCCTCCACCACGGACAACAAGCAGCGCGTCCAGGCCGCGATCGGCGCCTTCTTCGACTTCGTCTCCAGCCAGGGCGAGGCGTTCCGGCTGGTGTTCGAGTCCGACCTGCGCAACGTGGCCCCGGTCCGCCAGCGGATGGAGCGCAACCTCCGCGAGAGCGCCGAGATGATCAGCCAGGTCATCCAGGAGGACACCGGCTGCTCCAGCGACGAGGCGCGCCTGCTCGGCGTCGGGCTGGTGGGCATGGCCGAGGTCAGCGCCCGCTACTGGATCACCAGCAACGGCTCCATCCCCAAGGACGCGGCCACCCAGCTGATCGCCCGCCTGTCGTGGCGCGGCATCTCCGGTTTTCCCCGCACCGTCGCCGAGCACTGAGAGCTGCGGTCCACGACCCCGGTGCCGTCCACGGCCCCGGAGTCCCTCCACCGTTCGCCCGGCGCGGTCCGTGTTCGCCCGGCGCGGTCCGCTGTTCGCTTGACGCGATCAGACGGCGCGGCGGATCCCCGATGGGGCGACCATGGGACGAGCAACCCTCATCGAAAAGGGAGCAGGATGGAAATCAAGATCGGCGTGCGTTCCGTGCACCGTGAACTCGTGGTGGAGACCGACCTCACGGCCGACCAGGTCGAGAGCGAGCTGAGCGCGTCACTCGCGTCCGGCAACGGCGTCTTCGCCATCACCGACGTCAACGGCCGCAAGGTCATCGTCCCCGTCGCCTCGCTCGGCTTCATCGAGATCGGTGAGGAGGCGCCGCGTCCCGTCGGTTTCGGCGGCACGCTCTGACGGATCCCGGGCTCGCGCCAGGTCGTCGCCCCTCACCGGCGTGGCGCGGACCGCGGATCCGGCACGTCCACCGGACCATCGCCGATCCGGTACGGGACCGCCCGCGAGATCACCGCCGATCCGGCACAGGGACGCCCGCAGGATCACCGCCCATCCGGCACGCGAACGCCCGCCGGATCACCGTCACCGGCCGCTCAGGTGCCCGGGCAGTCGTCCCGCTCTCCGAACCCGCAGCAGCGCGGACGCCGGACGCGGACCAGATGCTCCCGGCCCCGGCCGAACGCCGGGCACCCGGCTCCTCCCCTGCGCAGCACCGGACGCGAGGTCCAGCGGTTCGGCCCACATCTCGTCAAGGAACTGCCGTAGCGGCGCGAGGCCCTCATGCCTGGCACGCTACCGCCGTTCGCGGCCTCACGCCCCCCGATCCGCGGACCGGCCTCCCTGCCCGGCCTCCGGGGGCGGGCCCGGGAGTCCTCACGGTCCCGGGGTCAGGCCCAGGGCGGTCATCCGGTTGCCGTGCTCCTCGGTCAGCCGGGTGAAGATCCGGCCGATGTCCTCCCCGCCCGCCTCGGTCAGCAGCGCCGCCAGCTCCGGCCTGGCCTCGGCCACGTGCCTGCCCTGGCTCAGCGTCTCCCCGACCAGCCGCCTGGCCCACAGTGCCAGCCGTCCGCTCAGCGTGGGGTCCGCCTCGATCGCCGCGCTCACCCGCTCCACCGCGAACTGCGAGCGTCCCTCGTCCGCGAGGACCTCGTCGACGAGGTTCCGGGTCGCCTCCCCCAGTCCGGTGGCCGCCTCCCGGTAGAAGTCGAGCGCGATCCCGGTGCCCACGTACGCCTTGACCAGGGCCTCCAGCCAGTCGCCCGGGGCGGTCCTGGCGTGCCAGGCGTCCAGCGGGCCGACGAACGGCGCCATCGCCTCCTCCGGATCCACGCCGAGGGAGGCGATCCGGTCGCGGAGCAGCTCGAAGTGCGCGTACTCGGCCGCCGCCAGACCTCCGAGGGCGGCCCGGTCCGTCAGCGAGGGGGCGTGGCGGGTGGCGTCCTCGGCGAGTCTGAGGAAGGCTGTGAGCTCGGCGTAGGCGAGGACACCGAGCAGGTCGGCGACGCCTGGAGGGGAAGCACTCATGGGAGGCAGCCTACGAGCTCTCCTACCTCGCGATTCACCGGGAATACGAAGAAATCGGTTCTCCGTTGTGGTATCGAGTACACTGCTCTGTGAAAGTGCGACCGCACCGTGTTAATCCGGGATATCCACTCCCGTACGCCCCCAAAAGTCGGCGTGACGCCGCAGCGGTCGCTGATGACATGAGAGGGCTGGACCTTCCGCGAGGACCCGGCACGGGGAACACGTTTTCTGCCCGTGGTCCCGGCGGGTCTGCCTTCAACGGAGAATGAGGCAGGCCAAGCTGACGACGTTCCGAGACCTCGGAGTCACCCCAGAGATCGCCGATGCCCTTGAGACCGAGGGCATCATCGCGCCGTTCCCTATTCAGGAGATGGCACTCCCCCTGGCCCTCAACGGCCAGGACATCATCGGCCAGGCGCGGACCGGCACCGGCAAGACCTACGCCTTCGGCGTGGCCATGCTGCAGCGTGTCGGCAAGCCCAGGAAGAACCGCAAGAAGCCCCGCGGGCTGGTCGTCGTACCGACCCGTGAGCTCGCCGTCCAGGTCACCGAGGACCTCGTGACGGCGGCCGGCAAGCTCGGCTCGCGGATCCTCACCGTCTACGGCGGGCGCGCCTACGAACCCCAGATCGAGGCGCTCAAGCAGGGCGTCGACGTCATCGTCGGCACCCCGGGCCGCCTGCTGGACCTGGTCAAGCAGAAGCACCTCGACCTCAGCCAGATCGGGACCCTCGTCCTGGACGAGGCCGACCGCATGCTCGACCTGGGCTTCCTGCCCGACATCGAGCGGATCATCAAGCTCATCCCGGCGGAGCGGCAGACGATGCTGTTCTCCGCGACCCTGCCGGGTGAGATCGTCGCCCTGTCCAGGCGTTATCTCACCCGCCCCACCCACGTGCGGGCCGAGAACAACGACGTCGAGGCCGAGGCGACCCCGCAGACGACCCAGTTCGTCTGGCGCACGCACCGGATGGACAAGATCGAGATCGTCGGCCGTCTCCTCCAGTGCGAGGGCCGCGGCCTGACGATGATCTTCTGCGAGACCAAGCGCGCCTGCGACATGGTCGTCGAGCAGCTCAAGGAGCGCGGCTTCGCCGCCGCGGCCGTCCACGGCGACCTGGGACAGGGCCAGCGCGAGCAGGCCCTGCGGGCCTTCCGCAACGGCAAGATCGACGTGCTGGTCGCGACCGACGTCGCCGCGCGCGGCATCGACGTCGACGACGTCACCCACGTCGTCAACTACGACTGCCCGCAGGACGAGAAGGCCTACGTCCACCGGATCGGCCGCACCGGCCGGGCCGGCAAGACGGGCATCGCGGTGACCTTCGTCGAGTGGGAGGACATGACCCGCTGGAAGGTCATCAACAACGCCCTCTCGCTCTCCTTCCCCGAGCCGGTCGAGACCTACTCGACCTCCCCGCACGTCTTCAGCGACCTGAACATCCCCGCGGGCACCAAGGGCGTGCTGCCGCGCGCCAACCGGTCCCGCGCGGGCCTGGCCGCCGAGGAGGTCGAGGACCTCGGCGAGACCGGGCGGATCCGTTCCCGCTCTCCCCGTACGGGACGCGAGGACGACTCCCGCAGGGGACGTGACGACTCCCGCAGGAGCGACGACTCCCGCAGGGGCGACGACTCCCGCAGGGGACGCGACGACGATCGCGAGGAGCGCCGTGAGCGCCCCGCGCGCACGTCCCGCGAGCGCCGTCGCACCCGTGGCGGCCGGGCCGGCGAGGAGACCCCCGCGCCGATCACGGCCGGGGAGCCCCAGGCGGTCCAGGACGTTCCGGCGGTACGGGAGACCCAGGACGCGCCGGTGCTCCGGGACGTCCTTCCCGTCGCCGAGACCGTCGAGATCGTCGAGATGACGGAGATCGCCGAGGTGGAGACGGACGTGGCAGTGCACAAGGACATCCGTGACGACCGGCACGCCGAGCCCGCGCCCCGCCGTGGCCGGGCGCGCAAGGCCGGCCTGAACCCGGAGGTGAGCCTCGTCGGCACGCCCGAGGAGCAGGTTCGTCCCGAGCCCGCCGAGGGCGAGGCGGTCACCCGCCGTCGCCGCGGCAGGCGCGAGCAGGTGGCCGAGACGGCCCCGGCCCTCTCGTGGGCCGAGGAGCCGGTGACGGATATCGGAGAGGACGACGACACCATGGCCGAGCACTGGGACGACGAGCCCGTGGCGGAGGCCCCCGTGCCCCGGCCGCAGCCCGAGATGATCATTCCTGCGAGCCCGTTCTCGGTGATCTTCAAGTCGCCGGACCTGGCCTCGGATGACGACGAGATCGCCCCTTCGGCGGCCTCGGAGCGCGTGCAGAGCCGCCGCAGGCCGCCGGTGCGCGGCGGCCAGCCGCAGCGGGGACCGCGCCGCCCGAGCTAGCGGTCCCGGTGTCGAAAGGGGCGCGACCGTGCGGTGGCGCCCCTTTTCGCGCTCCATGACGCACGGAGCGATGTCAACAAGAGAGGTATCGTGGGGCCACGTGAGTACGCCGCGTTTTCTGACCCTGCCTCCAGGCGTTCGCTCCCGCCGGATCGAGACGGCCGTGGGCGCCTTCGCCGCACTGGAGGCCATCCCGGTCAGCGGCATTCCCGAGCGTCGGCCCGCCCTGCTGGTCCCCGGCCTGACGGGCAGCAAGGAGGACTTCATCGCGGTCCTGCAGACGCTCGCCCAGTCGGGCCGCCAGGTCGTCGCGATCGACATGCGGGGCCAGTTCGAGACCGGCGGCCCTGACGACCGGTCCGCCTACACCTGCGCCTCGCTCGGCAACGACGTCGACATGCTGGCCCAGGTGATCGGCCACGGCGCCCCCATCCACCTGGTCGGTCACTCCTTCGGCGGCCTGGTCACCCGGGAGGCGGTCATCGACGGCCGTACCCGCTTCGCCTCCTACACGCTGATGAGCTCCGGGCCCGCGGCGATCGTCGGGCCCCGCGCGCGGGCGGGACGCTTCATGATCTCGGAGCTGCCCGAGCAGGGCCTGGAACACCTGTGGAACACCCGGATGGAGCCCGAGGCGATGGCGGCCGGCGTGTCGGACGAGATCGTCGCCTTCCTGCGCAAGCGGCTGTTCGCCAACTCCGTCCCCGGCATGTTCGCGATGACCGAGGAGGTGCTCTCCGCGGCGGACCGCTGCGACGAGCTCACCCAGGTCGAGGTCCCCACCCTGGTCCTGTACGGGGAGCACGACGACGGCTGGCCCCCGCACCTGCAGGCGGAGATGGCGCACCGCCTGGACGCCGACTGCGTGGTCGTCCCCGGCGCGGCCCACTCCCCCGCGGTGGAGGCCCCGGAGACCACGGCCGCCGCGCTCATCCGCTTCTGGAACGCCGCCGAGAACCCGCTGCGGAGCTGACCGCGCCCGCCACGGGTCCTCCCGCACGACCGCCGTGAGCCCACCCCGCGCGGCGCGGCCACCGAACCGTAAGGCCCGGTGAGCCCACCCCGCGCGGCGCGGCCACCGAACCGAAGGCCCGGTGAGCCCACCCAGCGCGGCGCGGCCACCGAACCGTAGGGCCCGGTCACCCCACCCCACCCCGCGCGAGGACCCTCCCGCTGTTGGACGTCCCGTCGAATGCCGTGTAATCATTCACTTACCATGGCGAGCATCGAGGACGTCGTCGTCCAGCCCCCGCACACCGTGAGCTGGCTCGTGCACATCGACCGCTCCATGTGGGTGGGCGGGGTGCGCGGTCTCATGCTCCAGGCCCTGCACCCGGTCGCGATGCGCGGCGTGTGGCAGAACTCCGACTTCCGGCGGGACCCGTTCGGCAGGCTCCGCCGCACGGCCGACTTCGTGGGCCGGGTCACCTTCGGCAGCCCCGGGGAGGCCGAGGAGGTGGGGCGCCACGTCCGCGGGATCCACCGGCGGCTGCGCGTCCACGATCCCGGCACCGGCCGGACCCGCCGGGTGGACGACCCGGACCTGCTGCTCTGGGTGCACTGCGCCGAGGTCTCCTCCTACCTGTCCGTGGCGCGGCGGGCGGGACTCGCCCTCAGCGACCGTCAGGCCGACCGCTACCTGGCCGAGCAGCGGCGCAGCGCCGGATACGTCGGGCTGCACGCCGAGGACGTGCCCGGCTCCCTGTCCGAGCTGGACGACTACCTCACCTCGGTACGGCCCCTGCTGAGGGTCACGCCCGAGGCCGCGTCCACGGTCCGCTTCCTGCTCTGGCCGCGCCTGCCCGACGGGATGCGCGCCCTCACCCCCGGCAAGCCCGCCTATCTCCCGTTCGGCGCGCTCTGCTACCTCTCCCTGCCCGGCTGGGCCAGGCGGATGTACGGCGTGCTGCCCGAGGTGCCGCGGCCCGCGGTGACCGCGGCGCTGAGGGCGTTCCGGCTGACCCTGGACGTCCTTCCCGAGCACGTCCACGACCGGGCCTTCTCCGCCGGGACCCGCGACATGCTCGCCGCCTCACGGCGACGGCTCGGCGCGGCGGGCTACGACGTCTCCGCGGGCCTCAGGGGCCTGACCGACCCCCGCCGCTGGCCGGACGGGCGTCCCGGGCCCCCGGGGGCCTGACCGGCCCTCGGCGGCTCCCGGAAGGGCATTCCGGTCATCCTGGACGGCGGGACCCCTGGACGGCGGGACCCCTGGACGGCGGGACCGCGCTCACTGAGGGCGGGATCGCGCTCAGTCCGCCAGCGCGGCCCACGGCTCGCGGCCCTCGCCTGCGGCCTGCCCCTCGGGGCAGTGCCGGCGGAAGTCGCACCACGAGCAGAGCGGCCCGGTACGGGGCGGGAAGGTCGCGTCGATCTCCGGCGGCACGGCGGGCGGGGTCCGGTCCGTCCCCCCGGCCCGCGAGCCGTGGGCCGCGCCGGCGGTCCGCCCGGCGGCGGCCCCTCCGGTGGCGGTCTTCCCGGTCGCGCTTCTTCCGGTGGCGGTTCTTCCGGTGGCGGTTCTTCCGGTCGCGGGGCGGGCCTCGGCGGCCCAGGCCCGGTAGCGGTCGTCGGCCCGCGACGCCTCCTCGGCGATCTCCTCGGCGTGGCCGAGGTGACGGGCCAGGGACTCGTCGGTGTGCTCCCACTCCACGATCGAGGCCGTCGGCAGGTGGTGCAGCTCGACCCGGTGGCAGGGCCGGTGCAGCATCCGCGAGGAGGCGATGGCGTAGACCGCAAGGGCCAGCGAGGAGCGGGCGTCGTCGGTGCCGAGCGGGCGGCGGCCGGTCTTGTAGTCGACCACGACCAGCTCGTCGCCCCGGCGGTCGAGGCGGTCGATCCTGCCGGACAGCGCCAGCGTGGAGGTCTTCGTGGCCACCGTGCGCTCGACGCCGACCGGCTCGGCGGAGGGGTCGAGGCTCGCCACGTACCCGGAGACCATCTCCCGGGCCCGGTCCTGCCAGGTGGCCGACTGCTCGGCGTCGCGGAACCCCTCGGTGATCCACCCCCGGGCGAGCAGCAGCCCGGCGACCTGGGGCGTTCGCCGCTCGGGCGGCTCCCGCCACCAGGCGGCCAGGGCGTTGTGCACGCTGGCGCCCACGCTGTTGTGCGCCCAGGGCGGGCCCTTCTGCGGCGCCGGCCGGTCCATGTAGGTGAACCGGTAGCGCCGGGGGCAGTCGAGCCAGTTGTTCAGCCGCGACGGCGTGCAGGAGTACAACCGCCGCGGCATGCCCTCCAGGGGAAGCTGGTCCATCGAGGACTATTCGTCCCGCAGGTTCAGCCGGATTCCCGCCGCGCGCGTGCCGTCGGTCAGCGGCCCCTCCTCTTCGGGGGCCTCCGCGCCGCGGGTCAGCGAACCGGAGAGCCAGGCGTCGAACTGGGGCTCCAGGTCTCCGATGGTGCTCTCCTCGCCGTGCGCGGGCAGCACCCGGGTGCGGTGGGGCAGGGTGAACAGCCGCCCGCCGATGGCGGTCAGCTGGTCGGCCAGGGCCGGGTACTCACCGCCGATCCGCCCGGGACCGTCGGCCTGGAGGGTCTTGCCGGTGAAGACCGCGTCCAGGCTCTCGCAGTAGAGCGAGACGCCGCCCTGGGAGATGCCCGGGGTGGACATGACCTCCAGCTGGACGCCGCCGACCTCGAACAGGCCCTCGTCCTCCATCTCGATGTCCGGCCAGGTGTCGGGCCAGGTGAGCCGCCAGAGCGGTCGCTCCTTGGGATGGAGGGCGATCACCGCCTCGTCCCTGGCCGCCACCTCGATGGCCGCGCCCACATGGTCGGGCAGGCCGTGGGTGCAGATGACCGCCAGCACCTCACGCTTCCCGACCTTCTCCAGGATCTTCTCCGCGTCGCGCGCGGGGTCGATGACGATGGCGTCCTCGTCGTCGCCCAGGATCCACGTGTTGTTCTCGACCTTGTGCTCGACGCCGTCGACATCGACGACGCCCTCGGTCACCACTCGCTCGATACGCGCTGTCACGCTTCCGAACTTTACTGCCTGATCCCGCCCTGCGGTCCGGACCGGCGCCGGCGATAGGCGCGCTGCTGGCAGCCTCGCGAGCAGTACGCGCGCGGGCGTCCCGTCCCGACCCGCTCCACGGCCGTACCGCACACCACACACGAGGGTGTTTCATCACGTCTTTCATCACGTTGACGGACCAGCATCTCGATGCCGTCCAGCACCCGCCGCAGGCCGAACTCGAACGGGTCCTCGGGCTCGTCGTAACCGCCCGCCTCCCACACGGCGGTCAGCGTCGGATAGCGGGACAGCTCCTCGAACAGGGACCGCCTGGCCCCCCACCAGTCCTGTTCGGAGACCTCCGTCCGCCGCTCCATCTCGGCGACCTCCGCCTCCCTGACGGCCTCGCCCTCCACGAAACGGCCGACGAGGCCCACCACGGCGACCATCTCGGCGGGCCCGAGGCCGGTCCCGGCCACGGTGGCGAGCGCGCGCTCGAAGCCGGCGACGGAGTTCGGGCCGGGGACGTACCGGGTGCCGCGCACCCCGGCCAACCAGGGATGACGGCGGTACAGCGCCCGGTAGCCCCGCGCCCACGCCTCCATCCCCTCGCGCCACCCGCCTGGACCGCCCTGAACCCCCGTCGGCCCGCCCCCGGCCCCGACCTCGGGCTCGGGCTCGGGCTCGGCCCTGGCCTCGGCCTCGGTCCCGGAGCCGGTCCCGGAGCCGGTCCCGGAGCCGGTCTCGCCCAGCACCGCGTCGCACATCAGGTCGACGAGCTGCGCCTTGCCCGGGACGTGCCGGTAGAGCGACATGCCGGTGAAGCCGAGCCGCTCGCCGACCCTCCGCATGGACAGCGCCCCGATCCCCTCGGCGTCGGCGATCTCGACGGCGGCGCGCACGATCGCGCCGATGCTCAGCCCCTGCCTCGCCGTGGCGTCCCACGGCTCCCGCCACAGCAGTTCGACGGTCCGGTCCGGATCCTCCTGGGCGGCCACCGTGCCCCCTCCCTCTTCCTTGACGCTCGACTCCTTTATCTGTTTATAGTGTGTAAATTTGTTTACAGCATAAACAGGGAGCCCTTCTTGCACGAACTCTACGTGTCCCCCTCCGGCGACGACGCCGGGCCCGGCACCTCACAGCGTCCGCTGGCGACCCTCACCCGCGCCCGCGACCTGATCCGCGATCTGGTCCGCGACCCGGCCCGCGATCCGATCCGCGACCCGGACGGCGGCCCCGCCCGCGATCCGGCGCGGATCCCCGCCCGGGCTCCGGAGCGTGACGCGCCGGTCGTCGTGCACCTGCTCCCCGGCACCCACCGGCTCACCGAGACCTTCGAGCTCACCGAGGCCGACTCCGGCGTGACCTACCGGGGCGGGGACGGCGGCGAGACCGTCGTCAGCGGCGGCAGGCCGATCACCGGCTGGGACCTGCGGGACGGCGTCTGGCTGGCCGAGGTCGGCGACCTGGAGACCCGCGGGCTGCGCGTCGGCGGCCGCGAGGCCGGCCGGGCGGCGATCGACGGCCTCCCCGGGACCGCCGTCAGGACCGCCACCGGGTACGTCACCGACAGCGCGGAGCCGAGGAACTGGGGCAACCCCGCCGACGTGGAGTTCGTCCTGCGCGGCGTCTACCCGTGGACCGAGGCCCGCCTCGGCGTCGCCGCCGTCGAGGCCGACGGGGAGGCGACCGTCGTCACCATGACGCAGCCCGCCTTCGGCTGGGCCGTCGAGCTCTACAACTCGGTGGTGCCCTGGGAGGGCGGGGGCGAGTCCTACGGACCGGGCCTGCCGACCCGGGTGGAGAACGGCACGGGGTTCCTGACCGAGCCGGGCACCTTCGTCCTGGACACCTCCCGGCCCGGACGGCACGTACTGCGCTACCGGCCCCGACCCGGCGAGGACCCCGGGCGGACCGAGGCCGTCGCGTCCGCCCTGGAGACCCTGGTGAGGGTCACGGGCGCGCACGACGTCACCTTCGAGGGCGTCACCTTCGCCGACGCCACCTGGCTGCGGCCGAACCGCCCCGAGGGCTTCCTGCACTACCACGGCACCGGCTACTACGACGGGGGGCCGATCGAGAAGGTGTCGTTCGGCGAGGGAGCGTGGGTGACGGTCCCGGCCGAATCCCTGACGATCCCCGCCAACGTCGTGTTCGAGGACGCCGTACGAGTCACGGTCGAGGGGTGCCGCTTCACCCGGCTGGGTGCCACCGCGCTGCGGTTCTCCGGTGGCACGGACGTCCTGGTCAGGGGCAGCGTGTTCGAGGACGTCCGCGGCGGCGGGCTCACGGTCACCGGGAGCCGGAGGGTACGGATCGAGAACAACCTGGTCCACGACATCGGCCTGGAGTACTCCGGCTCGCCCGGTCTCGCGGTGGCCGGGGGCGAGGAGTGCACGATCGCCCACAACCAGGTGAACGACGTCCCGCACTGCGGCATCGTGGTCGGCCCCGGCCGGAGCACCCGCGTCCTGCGCAACCTCGTCTTCAACACGCTGAAGGTGCTGGCCGACGGCGGCGGGATCTACCTGTCCGGCCCGCAGGGCGGCTCCCACGACGACGGCGCGGTGATCCGCGGCAACGTCGTGCGGGACACGCTCACGCCGTACAACTTCGCCCTCTACACCGACTACGGCGCCGCCTGGGTCACCGTCGAGGGCAACGTCGTCCAGCGCGCCGACAACACCGCCGTCCTGCGCGTCTCGCCGCCGCTGGAGAACGTCGTCCTGCGCGGCAACCTCTGGGACGCCGCCCCGGTGGGCTGGGACGATCCCCCGCCGGGGGTGACCGTGGAGGGCGACGTGGTGGCCGCCGACGAGGCCGACTTCGCCTCCCGCGCGGCAGGCGTCGTCGCCCTGGCGGGCCTGGAGGCCGGTCACGCCCACCTGAGGGACGGCCTCCCGAAGGACGGGCGGAGGACCTGACGGCCTGTCAGGGACGGTGACCGGTCCCGCCGTGCGGGAAGCCACCGGTCTCCCGCACCGTCCGGGGGGACCGGCACGGACCCCCCGGACGTCCGGAACCGGCGGCGAGTCCTTCAGGGCCTGTTCCGAAGTCCGGTGTGCCGCGGTCGCTGCGCAAAGAGATCTCCCGTGGAGGGTTCGACGACCAAGAAGAACCCGCACACCGGAGACTCGTGACCACCCCAGCGGTGACGCGGCGGTTCGACCTGACCGATGAGCGGTGGGCGGTCCTGCGACCGCCGCTGCCCGCGGCCGAGAAGCCGGGACGACCGTCGCGGTGGACCACACGGCGGCTGATCGACGGGATCCGGTGGCGGGTCCGGGCCGGGGCGCCGTGGCGGGACGCGCCCGAGCGCCATGGCTTCCGGCAGGCGGTGCACTCCCTGTCTCGCCGGTGGAGCGCTCAGGTGCCCGGCGGCGGATCGTGTACGGCCTGCAGGCCGCCGCCCAAATCGCCGCCGTCAGCGACTGGCTCACCCGCCTTTGGAACAACCTGGTCCCGGTCGGGCCGTGACCGAGGGTCGCCCGCACCGTCCCGTACGGGATCCCGGCCGGGGGCGGGATCGCCGTAGAGGATCGACGTCCAGGCGTTGGTGAGGGTGTCGACGAGGACCTCCTCGTCGTCGAACGGAGGCACCCCGGCCGCCGCGAGGTAGTACAGCCGCTCGCCCATCCAGGTCAGCGAGGCGGCCACGGTGCGCACGTCCAGGGAGCCGAGCCGCCGGAGGGCGTGCGGGTCGGAGTGGATGCGCGCCACGGCGGCGTCGGTGAACAGGTTCATCTGCTCCAGCCAGAGGGCCCGCAGGTCCTCGTCCGACGCCCAGTTCTCCACGATCGCCATGAGCACGCCGGCGTTGTCGCGCCACAGCCGGGCGCCGTCGCTCACGCCCGCCCGAAGCGCGGTGACCGGGTCCTGCCGCCCGTCGGTCCAGGGACGCGCCGCCTGCCGCCCCTGCGCGACGGCCTCGCGCACCAGCTCGCCGAGCACGGCCTGCCTGCTCGGGAAGTAGAAGTAGAAACTCGCCCGGGAGACCTCGGCGGCGGTGAGGACGTCGGCCACGCTCAGGGCGTCGAAGCGGCGCTGCCGCAGCAGCTCGCGCGTCGCGGACAGGATCCGTGCCCGTAGCTCGGCGGGCGCCGGTGCCGGGCCGGATCTCCGGGAGGCGCGCGCGGTCGGCTTGGAGGACATGCCCCCATCGTAACGGATGCAAACAGACCGTCTGGACATATTGTCCATACACACTGTATGGTCATGTTCATGACTCAGACAGCGATCCACCTGGTCGTCACCGATCCGGACCAGGCCGCCACCTGGTACGCCGACGCCCTGGGCGCACGGGAGACGAACCGCATCACGCTCCCCGGCGGCCGCACGCTGACCGTGGAACTGCTGCTCGGGGACACCGTCCTGGCGGTGGCAGGTGAGATGCCCGCCCGGGGGATGCGGTCACCGGCCGGCCTCGGGGGCACCTCGGCCGCCCTGCACGTGCGGGTCCCCGACGCCGACGCGGCCTGGGCACGGGCCCTGCGGGCGGGGGCCACGGTCTTCGAGGAGATGCACGACGCGTTCTGGGGGGAGCGCACCGGCCAGTTCCTGGACCCGTTCGGGCACCGGTGGGCCCTGGACCAGCACGTACGCGACGTGCCGCGCGACGAGGTCGAGGCGCGAGCCGCGGAGCTGTTCGCCGGATCGGCGACGCCATGAGGTACCGCACGCTGGGCACGAGCGGACTGCGGGTCTCCGAGCTGGTCCTGGGCGCGATGACCTTCGGCGAGCAGGGCGGGGTCGGCGCGCCGCTCCCGGAGTGCCGGCGGATGCTGGACGTGTACGCCGAGGCCGGTGGCAACATGATCGACACCGCCGTCAACTACCGCGACGGAGCCAGCGAGGAGATCCTCGGCGAGTTGCTGCGGGGCCGGCGCGACTCGTTCGTGCTCGGCACGAAGTACACCGTGTCCCGCGACCGCGCCGACCCCAACGCCGCCGGGAACCACCGCAAGAACCTACGGGCCTCACTGGAGACCAGCCTGCGCCGCCTGCGCACGGACCACCTGGACCTGTACTGGGTGCACATGTGGGACCGCGACACACCGATCGAGGAGACCATGCGCGCGCTGGACGACGCGGTCCGGGCCGGCAAGGTGCTGTACGTGGGGATCTCCGACGCCCCCGCCTGGGTCGTGGCCCGCGCCAACACACTCGCGCAGTGGCACGACTGGAGCCCCTTCATCGGGCTGCAGGTCCCCTACAACCTTCTCCAGCGGGACATCGAACGCGAGCTGCTGCCGATGGCCGAGTCCCTCGGGCTGGGCGTCACCGCCTGGAGCCCGCTGGGCGGCGGGGTACTGTCCGGCAAGTACACCCGCCCGGACACACCCGCCTCCGGCGGCCGGCTGGACGCCGCGTCGCTCTCGGCCCGCGACCACGCCGTCGCCCGGGTCGTGCAGGAGGTCGCCGACGACCTCGGCGCCACACCCTCACAGGTGGCGATCGCCTGGACGACGACCCGCTCCCGCGCGGTCCACCCCATCGTCGGGGCACGCCACGTCGACCAGCTCCGCGACAACCTCGCCGCCGTCGACCTCGTCCTCCCGCCCGAGAGCGTCACCCGCCTGGAAGAGGCCGCGGACTTCACGCTCGGCTTTCCCGGGGACTTCATCGCCCAGACCTCCCCGTGGGTCTTCGGGGCCGCGCGCGTCGACCCGCACCCCGCCACGCCGGCGCGATAGCGGCGGGCCGGGCCGGGTGCCCGGCCGGCGCGCGTGTCACCGCGGGGACGGCTCGCCCGGGGCGCCGGAGCGTACGAAGGTGGCGGTGCCGTCGGCGATGGCATCCAGGACGGTCTGCGAGGCGGGGTCGGCGGCGCGGTAGATGACGAGCCGCCGATCCGGGTCCCCCAGTGGGTTCAGCACCTCGTAGTCGACGGAGAGCGGGCCGGCGACGGGGTGCAGCAGGCGCTTGCGGCCCCGGCCGTTCACCTTGACGTCGTGCCTGGCCCACAGCCGCGCGAACTCCTCGCTCCCCGACGTCAGCTCGGCGACCAGCGCCTCCAGGTACGCGTCGTCGGGACGCGCCGCCCACGCCGCGCGCAGGTCGGCGACGCACTCGCGGATGACCGGCTCACGGTCCCGCCAGAAGTCGCGGTACTCCGGGCGGAGGATGCACAGCCGGAGCGTGTTGTGCTGATCGGCCGGCAGGCGGTCGAGGTTCAGCATCAGCCCGTGCATCTCGTGGTTGGCGGCGAGGATGTCGAACCGGTGGTCGACCAGCATGCACGGCAGCGGCGACAGGTCGTGGACCAGCCGGGCGAGCGGGCTCGGCGCCCGGCCGGGCGCGGGCGGCCGGCTCACCGGCCGCTGCCGGGCGAGGTCGAACAGGTAGGCCCGCTCGTCGTCGCTCAGCCGCAGCGCCCGCGCGAGGGCGTCGAGCACCTCGGCCGAGGGGCGCAGCCCCCGCCCCTGCTCCAGGCGTACCACGTAGTCGACGCTGACCCCGGCCAGCTCGGCCACCTCCTCCCGGCGCAGGCCGGGGGTGCGGCGCGGGCGGCCATGGGGCGCGCGCGCGAGGTCTTCGGGGGTCAGGCGCTCACGGCGGGTCCGCAGGAACACCGCCAGCTCGTGGGTCAGGTCCAATCCGCCGCTCACCCCCTCGATCGTAGCCGCGGTCCGCCTGGGACGGTCAGTCCCAGGACAGGCCTTCGCTGGTCCCCCTCCCGCGGCCGCCGCACGATGAGACGGGCGGCTCGCTCCCGGCGGCGGTGCGAGCCCCGGGCGAGACCGTCATGCCGCATCACCGTGCTTGGAGACCATTGTGACTGGATCTGTCTCACTTGATCGCTATCGCCTGCTGGGCCGCTCCGGCCTGCGGGTCTCGCCGCTGGCGCTCGGGGCCATGACCTTCGGGGCGGACTGGGGATGGGGCGCCGACAAGGACGAGTCGCGCCGGATCTTCGACGCGTACGTGGACCGGGGCGGCAACTTCGTCGACACCGCCAACCAGTACACCAACGGAACGTCCGAGGAGCTGCTCGGCGAGTTCATGCACGGCCGTCGTGAGCGCGTGGTGGCCGCCACGAAGTACACGGTCGCCACGCGCCCCGGCGACCCGAACTCCGGCGGCAACCACCGCAAGAGCATGGTCGCCTCGGTCGAGACGAGCCTGCGACGGCTGGACACCGACTACATCGACCTTCTCTACCTGCACGCCTGGGACTTCACGACCCCGGTCGAGGAGATCCTGCGGGCCATGGACGACCTTGTCCGCGCCGGCAAGGTGCTCTACCTGGGCATCTCCGACACCCCCGCGTGGCAGGTCTCCCGGATGGGGGCGATCGCGGACCTGCGCGGCTGGTCGCCGCTGGTCGCCCTGCAGATCGAGTACAGCCTGGTCGAGCGGACGGTGGAGCGCGACCTCGTCCCGATGGCGCGGGAGATGGGGCTCGGGGTGGTCCCCTGGTCACCGCTGGCGAGCGGTGTGCTGACGGGCAAGTACACCCGCGCCGACCTGGACCACGGCGTCTCCGCCGAACCCGAGGGGACGCGCAAGAACGTCGCCGCGGCCAACGGCTCGCTGACCGAGCGCGCGCTGGACATCGCCGACGTGGTGAAGGAGGTCGCGGCGGGCAAGGGCACCACCCCGGCGCGGGTCGCGCTCGCCTGGACGCTGCTGAACCCGGCGGTCACCTCGCCCATCGTCGGGGCGAGGACCCTCGCGCAGCTGGAGGACAACCTGGCCGCCCTGGAGGTGACCTTCACCGAGGACGAGCTGGGCGCCCTCGACCGGGTGAGCGCCGTCGAGCTCGGTTTCCCGCACGACTTCCTGAAGCTTCCGATGACGCGCCACGTGATGTCCGGCGGCGCCGAAATCGAGCCCGGGCGGTGACCCGCCGGGCGTCCGCCGGACGCCCGGCCCGTACAGGCCCGGTCCCGCTGGGCGTCCGGTCCGGTCCCGCTCGCCGGAATGGGTGAAACACGCCCCGGGTGAGTGTTCGATCCAAGGAGACGGGAATCGCCCGATCCATCCGATAGCCCGCACGCCTGACCTGTGCGCTTTGGATGGACTCCGAAACGGAAGTCTTCGGGGAACAGGCCACCGAGGGCCGGGCTCGTCCAGGAAAATCCTGTCTCATCCCAAGACGCGGCGCCCTGTCAGAACCGGCGACAGCAGTTTCCGGCCCTGCCCACAGGCCAGGTGCGGTGTGGTCGACAGGTTCTTCTTGGTCGTTGAACCCTCCACCGGAGATCTCTTTGTGTAGCGATCGCGACACGTCGCTCCATACCGAACTTCGAAACAGGCCCTAACCGTTCGGGGGAAAGAGCGCCGCCAGGCGCGGGGAGAACGCCCCGAACGGGAGGTCGAGGGTCTGGTCGCGGTCGCGCAGGTCGCGCAGCGCCAGCTCGGCCAGGGTGATCAGGTAGCCCGCCTCGACCGGCCACACGATCGCCCAGAGCCAGTTCCCCAGCGCCTCGCCCGCGTAGACGGCCCGGTCGGGGGCGGCGGAGACGCACCACATGGCGGCGGGGTGTCCCTTGACGTCGATCTTGGCGTGCGGCGGGCCCTTGTCGAACCCGGTCCCGGGATCGGTACCCTCCAGCCCGGCGAGCGCCGCGCCGAGCCCCACGCCCGGCTCCTCGGCGACGAGCAGCAGGTCGGCGGGCCCGTGGGTCAGCGAGGGGCCGGAAAGCGCGACCACGGCCGCCCGCGCGCCGTAGCGCTCGTCGCCCACGTCGGCGAACCCCGTCACCAGCCAGCCCGTGGGCAGCGGCCAGGGAACCCAGACGGGGACCTGGGAGACGCGGGTGACGGCCTCGACCGAGGCCGTGGAGGGGGGTCTGGGCGGATGGAGCGGGAGGACGTCACCGTGCGGACCGCAGCTCCAGGAACTCGACCAGGCGCCCGGCGGGCGGAGCGGACCGAAACACCGTGGGCATACAGGGGCGGCTTTCACGCCTACCAACGGTGCTTCTTCCGGGGTCCGCCGTCAAGGGGCTTGCTCGTTATCACACTGTAATCTTCTTCATGTGCGCGTAAATTGTGTCGGGGCGATCGTCGTCGACGGTTCCGGGCGGATGCTCCTGGTCCGTCGTGGCCGTCCCCCGGGTGAGGGTCTGTGGTCGATTCCCGGCGGCCGGGTCGAGCCCGGGGAGTCCGACCCCGAGGCGGTGACCAGGGAGGTGCTGGAGGAGACCGGGCTGAGCGTCGTACCGGGGCCTCTCGCCGGGACCGTCGACCGTCCCGGGCCCGGCGGGGCCGTCTACGAGATCCGCGACTACCTGGCCGAGGTCACCGGCGGCGCGCTCGCCGCCGGTGACGACGCCGCCGACGCCCGGTGGTTCACCCCGGCCGAACTCGCCTCGCTCCCCCTCGTCCCCGGCCTGATGGACGCACTGACCGGCTGGGGCGTCATCGCGCCGAGGTGAGCGTGGAGCGCCACAGGACGAGGTGGTCGGCGCTGTAGGTGGTGGAACGGCCCAGGGCCAGCACCCGGTCCCCGGACACCGCCACCGCGCCGAGCCATTGGGCGCCGTCGCCGTCGAGGCCGTCGGGGCCGCCCCGGCCCGGGGTGTGCCGCTGCCAGGTCAGCCCGTCCTCGGAGATCCAGGCGACGCTGTCGCCGGAGCCGGGGACGCC
The DNA here is from genome assembly GCF_049844535.1 of Streptosporangium sp. DT93. Lineage (NCBI taxonomy): Bacteria > Bacillati > Actinomycetota > Actinomycetes > Streptosporangiales > Streptosporangiaceae > Streptosporangium > Streptosporangium sp. DT93. The sequence continues at coordinate 170,265 of NZ_JBNCLF010000015.1, read as the reverse complement.
CTGCCAGCCGACGGCGATCACGCCGTCGGGCGTCGCGGCGAGGTCGTGGACCGCGGACGCCCGGTCGGCGGGGAGCCAGGAGAACTCCCAGCTCATGCCGTTGTCGGTGGAGACGGCGCCGAAGGCCCGGACGCCGTCGTCGGTCCTGGCGGTGCCCCCGACGACGACGTACCCGCCGAACAGCACCACGTGCCGCAGGCCCGCCGAGCTCGCTCCCGGCGGCAGGACCGGTTTGCGCGCGTTCCAGGTGACCCCGTCGGCCGAGACCCAGACCACGCCGGTCTCGCGCTCGGCCGTCCCGGTGCCGCCGACGGCCACGTACCCGGACGAGGTCGCGGAGACGTCGTGGAGCCGCACCCCCGTGCCGCCCGCGGGAAGCTTGGCCGCCCTGGTGTAGCGCTTGAGGTCGGGTGAGAACCACAGGACGGGCACGGTCGCGGACGGGCCGCGGTCCTCGCCCGCCATGACGTAGCCGGACGCCCCCGCCGCCACCGCGTGCGGGGCGAGGAAGTCGTGGTCGCCCGCGGGCGCCAGCGGCTCCAGCACCGGGACCCTGCGCCAGCTCTCCCCGTCCGGCGAGGTGAGCAGCAGCGGCTCGGTGGAGGAGGCGTCGGTCATGGTGCTGCCCACGGCCAGCCATCCCCGCTCGCCGTACGCGACGTCGGCGAGCGCCTGGCGCCGCGGCCCGCCCAGCAGCCGCGCCGGTCCGCCCGACGCCCAGTTCCCGCGGACGGCCCCGATGCTCCAGATCCCGGCGTCGCCGGAGACCGACCCCACCGCGACGAACCTGCCGTCCCCGGCGGCGACCCTGGCCGTCTCCCGGGCGGCCCTGGTCAGGCCCGCGATCCCGTCGAGGGTGACCGGTCGCGGCTCGCCGCCCTTGGGCGCGGTGATGAGGACCACCCGGTTGTCCACGTCGGCGGCGCGCTCGTCGCCTCCGACGACGAGCGTGCCCGCGTCGGACAGGGCCAGGGCCCGCAGCGAGCCCGGCACCTCGCCCAGGTCGGTGGTTTTCCGCCAGTCGCGGCCGTCGGCGCTGGTGTGGACGGTGTAGCGCTCGAAGCCCGACTCGACCACCGCCGCCACCCCGGCCGAGGAGGAGGCCAGGCGCTTGACGCCCGAGCCGTCGGGGCCCAGGCCGGTGATGGCGCCGCAGGACTTCCACTCGGCGCCGTCCGGCGAGCAGTGGACGCGCACCTCGCCCTTGTCGTCGCGCTGCTGGGTGGGGACGAGCACGAACCCGTCCCCGGCCACGGCCAGCGCGCCCGGCTCGGGAACGACGCCGTCGAGCGCGGCACCGGTCCGCTGCCACGTCCGGCCCCCGTCGGTCGAGCGCAGGACGACCGAGGTGGACTGTCCCTGGGCGGGGTCGGCCAGGGCGACGACGGCGTCCCCTCTGGCGACCACCGCCTTGATGCCCCGCACCTTGTCCGGCATGCCGATCTCCCGGGTCTCCACCCGGTCCCAGGCGCGCCCGTCCGGGGAGACCCAGGCGACGGCCCCGGTGCCGCCGTCCTCCAGCACCGCCGCGCCGACCGCGACGAAACCGAAGCGGGTCCTGGCCAGGTCCATGATCTTGTCGCCGCGCGAGAAGGCGCCGTCCAGGGTCGCCTGGTCGACGGCGGTCCACTCCTCGCCGTCGGAGCCGGTCCACAGGCCGTGGCCGGAGCCGAGGGGGTCGTTGCCCGCCGCCACCCAGCGTCCGTCGCCGCCCGCCACGCGGCCCACCGTGGTCGGCCCGGTCTCCTGCCCCGCCGGGCCGGTCACCTTGCCGAGCTTCCAGGTCGCGCCGGAGTCGGAGGAGACCAGGAACAGCGGGCGGGGAACGGGGCTGGTGGTGTCGCTGCCGACCGCGACGATGACGGAGCCCACCGCGCTCACCGCGTTGAGCACCTGGTTGGAGCCGTTGCCGCCGACACCGGCCTGCGGCACGAAGTCGTCGTCGCCCAGGCCCACCTCGTCGCCGACGAGCTGGAGGCCGGTGGCGAACGGGCTGCTCACCCAGCCCCAGTAGACCAGGCCGCCGCCGACGGCCACGGCCAGGACCATGACCATCAGGAACGGGAGCACCACGCCCCGGCCGCGCCTGCGCCTGGTCGGGCTGGAGCGCCTGACCGCCGAGGGCGCGGCGGCAGGGCGGTGGTGCCGCCCGCCGTTGGGGCCGCGCCTGCCCGGCGGGCCCTGCGCGACGAGGCGGTCGGGCCTCGCGGGCCTGCCTCCCGGCGGGCTGCCCACCCTGCGTACCGGCTCGAAGTCGTCCTCGAACGGCTCCTCGGGCCACTGCGGCTCGGGCACGGACGCGTCGGCCCGCTCAGGGACGACCGGCGGTTGCCCGGCGGGCGGCTCGGGCGCGGGTCCGGGAACGGGCGTGAAGGGCCGCTCCCGATCGGCGGCGGGTTGTTCCGGCCCGGGTTCCGGGACGGGTGCGACGGGCCGTTCCCGGTCCGAGGAGGGTCGTTCCGGCCCGGGTTCCGGGACGGGTGCGACGGGCCGTTCCCGGTCCGAGGAAGGTCGTTCCGGCCCGGGTTCCGGGACGGGGGCGACAGGCCGCTCCCGATCGGCGGCGCGTTCCGGCGTGGGTTCGGGGGTGGCCGGAATGCTCGGCCCCGTCCTGATCCCCTCCCACGCGGGGGAGGACGGCGGTTCCTGGGGCGGGGTCCCGGGGCGTGTCCCGCCGTCCCGTTCGCGGGACGGGCCGGAGGCGACCAGGAGATCGGGTCTTCCCGCCCTTCTCCTGCCTCTGCGCTCGGGCGGGGGGCCCGAGGCGACCAGCAGGTCGGGACGGTCCACCAGACGAGGGCGTCCGCCCTCGGGTACGGCGTGGCGGCCGGCTCCGCCCGTCCGGGCGTCCGGGCCGGGGGCCCCGTCCGGTCCGGACGGACCGGCCGGACCGACTGGCTCGGACGAACCGGACGGCTCGATCGGCTCGGCCGTGGGAGTGCCCTGGCCGGGGGCGCCGGAGGCCGGGGAAGGGGGCGGGGACGGGGGGGCGGGGGGCCGCTCGTCGGAGGAGGGCGGCCCGGCGGGGCCGGGGGTGGGGGCGTAGGGCCTGCTGTACGGACGGCGGCGCTCGCCGCCCAGCCCCTCGGGGCGGGCCCGGGGCGGCTCGTCGTCGTCCGGGGTCGGCGCCGAGAAGGGCGGAAGCATCCACGGGGAGGCCAGCGGCACCCCGCGCGGATCCTCGCCGGAGGGGCCCGGCGGAGAGTGCTGGATAGTGGGCGGGGACCCGTGCGGGTCCGCACCCGTGACACGGACGCCGTCGCCGCGGGCACCGCCGTCATGGGCACCGCCGCCGTGAGCGCCGTCGCCGTGCACGCCGCCGTCGCCCGGCGGCCACTCTCGCGAGCGCGGGTCGTGGGAGCCCGAGGCCACGCTCAGCACCTCCTCGCAGGAAGCCCGTTTCGGCCCGGGGCCACCACCCCGGATCGTTCCAGTCATCTCCGTGCCGGTAGGCCGCAACCCCTATGGATGCGGCAAATCGCACGCGACCCTACTCCTACCCCGTTCCCTGTAAACGATCACCTCTCCCGGCCCGTCGTCCGGGGCGGGCCACCCACAGTCCAGAGCAACACGTCCGGGCCGCGATGACGAGACCTCTCTAGTCAGATTTATCGAGCGGCTGTCGCTATTGCGGGCTTTTGTCCGCATATTTTTGCGATCACCCGCCGCGCGAGAGGCGCCGTACCCCCGGGCCACCTTTCATTTCATGGCGTCCTGTGCGGATTAGTTCACAGACTCCACCGGCGACCGCCTGTAGACCTGACTCAGAAACCCACCACCCCAGGGAGCAGACATGAAACGGCTGGGGCCCGTATACACATTGATCGCCGGGGCGGTGACGGCCGTCGTCCTCGGCACCGTCAGCGCCACCACCTCACCCACCACGCAGAACGTCGACGCGCAGGCCGAGACGGCCGAGGCCCCCTCGAAGGCCACACCCACCCCCGCCCCCGCGGCCGTCAAGACCGCCAAGCCCACCCCCGTCAAGGCCGACTACGCCGGGCGGGTCACCGGCAACGGCGGACTGATCGCCGTCTCCATCCGCAACGGCAAGGCCGTCGCGTACTTCTGCGACGGCAGGATCGAGGCCTGGCTCAAGGGCAAGGCCGCCGACGGCAAGATCACGCTGTCCGGCCGGAACGACGCCTCGGTCACCGCGAAGCTCGGCGGCGGCAAGGCCGCCGGGACCCTGGCGTTCAACGGCAGGAAGTGGACCTTCGACGCCCCGGTCGTGAAGAAGCCCTCCGGCCTCTACCGGGCCACCGCGATCGTCCGCGGCGCGAACGTCCGCGCCGGATGGATCTACCTGGACGACGGCACCAGGGTCGGCCTGACCGTGGTGAACGACGAGGTCGCCGACGTGGCGATCCCCGAGCCCGGCCGGAACGCCGTCGTCGACGGCGTCGAGGTCGACCCCCAGGACGTCGACGAGTTCATCGAGGGCTTCTGATGAGTGACACACAGATCACACCCGTACCGGAGCGCCAGAACCTCACCCCGCTCCTCGCACCGCTCGTCGTGGGCGGCCTGGTCGCGGTCGGGCTGGGCGTCTACGGACGCCTGCACGCGCCCACCGGGTACGCGATCGGCGTGGCGGGCTTCTCCGGGGCGCTGGCCATGAAGGCCTGGCTCACCACCGGCGCGTTCCTGCTGGCGCTGGTCCAGCTCTTCTCCGCCCTGGTCATGTGGGGCCGGATCAAACTGGACGTGCCCTGGATCGGCACCCTGCACCGCTGGTCGGGACGGCTGGCGTTCCTGCTGACGATCCCGGTCGCGGTGCACTGCCTGTACGCGCTGGGCGGCCAGTTCGACGTGCCGCGCGTGATGATCCACTCGCTGCTCGGCTGCTTCTTCTACGGTGTCTTCACCGCGAAGATGCTCTCCCTGCCCAAGCGGGGGCTGCCCGGCTGGACCCTCCCGATGCTGGGCGGGCTGACCTTCGTCGCCCTGACCGGGCTCTGGCTGACCTCCTCGTTCTGGTTCTTCACCGCCATCGGGGTCAAGCTGTAGGCGGTGTGAAGGCGCTCGTCCGCTCCAGACCGGCGGCCCTGCCCTTCGCCGCGACCACCAGCGCCATCTTCCGGGACGCCTCGTCGATCATCTCGTCGCCGAGCATGACCGCGCCGCGCATCTCGACCGTCGTGTGGTACTCGTACGCGTCGAGGATCAGCTCGGCGTGGTCGTAGTCCTGCTGCGACGGCGAGAACACCTCGTTCGCCGCCTCGATCTGGGACGGGTGGAGCACCCACTTGCCGTCGAAGCCCAGCGCGGCGGCCCGGCCGGCCACCCGGCGGTACCCGTCCAGATCCTTGATCGCCAGGTAGGGGCCGTCGATGGCCTGGAGGTCGTGCATGCGGGCGGCCATCAGGATGCGCATCAGGACGTAGTGGTAGGCGTCGCCCTCGGTGTAGCCGGGCGGCTGCTCGCCGACCACCAGGGTCCGCATGTTGATCGAGGCCATGAAGTCCGCCGGGCCGAAGACCAGCGTCTCCAGGCGCGGGGAGGCGCCGCCGATGGCGTCCACGTTGACCAGGCCCCTGGCGTTCTCGATCTGGGCCTCGATGCCGATCCTCCCGACCGGGAGGCCGTTGGCCTTCTCGATCTGGGTGAGCAGGGTGTCCAGCCACATCACCTGGGCGGCGTCCTCCACCTTGGGCAGCATCAGGCAGTCGAGGAACTCCCCCGCGCCCTCCACGACCTCGATGACGTCGCGGTAGGTCCACCGGGTGCCCAGATCGTTGACCCGGACCACCCTCGTCCTGCCCGACCAGTCGCCCTCCCGCAGGGCCGCCACGATGTTCTTGCGCGCCCCCTCCTTGGCCGACGGCGCGACCGAGTCCTCCAGGTCGAGGAAGACCTCGTCGGAGGCGAGCCCCTGGGCCTTCTCCAGGAAGCGGGGGTTACTACCGGGGACCGCGAGACACGACCGTCGAGAACGCATGGGGAGAGCTTATGGTGAGGAGGCCCCGAAGGGCCTGGTGAGGTTCCCTGGGAGATGGGCGCCCGGGAGGCCGTTGCGGGGACTATGGCGTCCGTACAAAGACCCCGCCCTGTTGTTGGCGGGGATCTCGTAGGACCCTTACCGGAGATGTCGGGAGAATGGCATCAAGAATCGGCTAAGGGAGACACGTACGATGGCAAACGCTTCTTCGATGGCCAGGCCCGCCGTCCTGTCCGATCTGATCCCGGGCGCCCGCGTCCGTGACGTCGCGCTGGTGGCGGGGGGCGCCGCCCTGACGGGCCTGGCCGCGCAGCTGAGCTTCCCGCTGCCCTTCTCGCCCGTTCCGGTCAGCGGCCAGACCTTCGCGGTCGTGCTCGTCGGCGCCGCCCTGGGCATGAACCGCGCCGCGCTGAGCATGATGCTCTACCTGCTGGCCGGCGTCGCGGGCGTGCCGTGGTTCGCCGACGGCTCCTCCGGCTTCGGCGGGGCGTCCTTCGGGTACGTGATCGGCTTCATCGCCGCCGCGGCCCTGGTCGGCCGGCTCGCCGAGCGCGGCGGGGACCGCACCGTGGCGCGTACCGTCGGCACGATGGTCCTGGGCAACCTGGTCGTCTACGCCTTCGGCCTTCCAGTGCTGATCGCGGTCACCCAGATGGACCTCGTCACCGGTCTCGCGGAGGGCGTGCTGCCCTTCCTCATCGGCGACGCCCTCAAGATCGCGGTCGCGGCCGGGCTGCTCCCCGCGGCCTGGAGGCTCGCCCGACGCTGACCTCACGGCGCGTACGGCCTGTGCCATTGTCCCGGACGGCGCAGGCCGTACATTCGTCTCGTGACTCCTCCACCCCCTGAAGGGGGTGGCTTCTCGTTAGGCCGCTTGCGCGACGTCGCGAAGGGCAAGCCCTGCCCGCAGAATGTTGATCGCCGCGTTCACGTCGGCATGCGCGCTGTGAGCGCACGCCACGCACCGGAACTCGGCTTGGGTGAGGCGGTTGTCCTTCGCTACGTGCCCGCAGGCGGCGCACGTGCGGGAGATGTTGCGGGGGTTCACCGCGATCAGCTCTCGACCGGCGCTTTCAGCCTTATACGACAGGATCGTCAGGAACACCCCCCAACCCGCGTCCAGAATTGAACGGTTGAGGCCGGATTTTTGCGCGACGTTCGTGCCGGGCGTCTCCACCGTGCCGGACGCCGAACGGGTCATGGTGGCGATCCGCAGGTCCTCGCAGGCGATGACATCGTAGTTGCGCACCAGGTGCCGCGCGGCCTGGTGGGCGCCGTGGAGGCGCTGACGGCGCACCTTGCCGTGCAGGGCCGCGACCCGCGCCACGGCTTTACGGCGCCGCGCAGAGCCCCGCTTCTTACGCGCCAGGTCCCGCTGAGCGACGACAAGCTGGCCGGCGGACGCGGCAAGGTGACGCGGGTTGTCCAGGTGTTCGCCGTCGCTGGTGGTGACGAACGACGCCACGCCCAGGTCGATGCCGACGGCCGCGCCGGTGGTGGGAAGAGGTTCGGCGGGAACGTCGTCACACGACAGCACCACGTACCAGCGCGAGCCTTCCCGCTTGACGCCGATCGTTTTGATCGTGCCGCGAACGGCGCGGTGGTGGTGGACACGGACGTGCCCGATGCCCTGAAGGCGCACGAACGTGGCCGAGGGGTGTTCGGGTTGGGAGGCCCACCGGCAGCCGTCGCCGTCCTTGGGCCATTCGACCGTGTCGAACCACCCCTTGCCCTTGAAGCGGGGAAAACCCGGCGTGCGTCCGGCCTTGACGCGGGCGAAGAACGCCTTGAACGCCTTGTCCAGGCGGCGCAGTGTGGCCTGCTGGGAGGAGAACGACCACCGGCCCTGGCCGTCTGCGTCGTCAGCGCGGATGTGCTTGAGGTCGCCCGACTGGACGCCGTAGGTGATGCTCACGCCCGCCATGCGGTAGGCGGTGCGGCGGTGCTCAAGCGCGGCGTTGTACAGGGCACGGTGGTCGTCCAAGCACGCCGTCAGCGCGATGACCTGATGAGCGGTGGGGCGCAGCAGGAACTTAAACGACCTGCGCACGAGCACCCCCACTCCGGCCCCTGGGGACGCGCTCGTATTGCGTCTCGAGGTAGCGCTGTACGGTATCGGCGGACACCGCGCCGGTCGTGGCCACGAAGTATGACCGCGACCACAAGGTGGGCAGTCGGGAGCGCAGGTGCGCGAACTCGGCGCGCAGGTGGTGGGAGGTGAAGCCCTTGAATTGGTTGGCCACGTACGACGGAGAGTTCTTCGGGTGCGGCTTGACGAACAGGTGCTCGTGGTCGGGCATCACCCCAAGCACCCCGATCTCCCAGCCGTGCTCGTCGGCCTTGGCGCGGATCGACTCCTCCAAGCGGTTCTTGACCCGCCCGTCGAGAACCGGGCGGCGGTATTTCGGGCACCACACCACGTGGCATCCGAGGTCGTACGCCGCGCCGCGGGAGGTGCGCGCCTGACGAGTCATACGATCGTTATAACAGCACCGTCCATTTAATACGCGACGATCGGAGATCCCCTATGCGCGGACCTGACCGGCCAGGGCACGCTCGGGCCTTGACGGCCCTCCCGCTCCCGATTCCCCCGTCGCCTGAAGGCGACGGTCCCCTCGGGAGAACCTGATGGGTGTGATCGAGGAGGGCGCGAAGAAGTCGGGCGTTCTGTGGCTGTCGCTGGACCGGCCCCGGCTGGCCTGGCACACCTGGCACGACGACGCGATCTACCTGGTCACCGGCGGGGGCGAGCAGCCGCTGCCGGGGCTGGCCGAGGCCGGCGAGGTCCGGGTGACGCTGCGCAGCAAGGACAACGGCGGGCACCTGGTGGCCTTCGACGCCTCCGTGGAGGTGGTGGACCAGGCCCAGGCGCCCGGCGCGGTGGCCGCGCTGGCCAAGGAACGGCTCAACGCCCCCGACGCCGCACGGCTGGCGGAGCGCTGGGCCGCCGCCTCCCGGGTGATCCGCCTGGTCCCGCGCGAACCGGCCTCCTGACCCGCGCCGGTCGGGGGCGTCCACGGCACGCGGGACGGCACGACGTCGCGGCCGCCGCGCACACGACGGCTACGGCACGCGGGAGACACCCCCTCGTGCGCGCGACCGGCTACGGCGTGCGGGACGCCCGCGGTGCGCGCGAATCCTCGCCGTGCGCGTCCGGCGCCGGGGGATCCCCCGGCACGACGGCCGCGTCCGGAGCCGGGGTGAGGGCCGCCGTGGCCCGCTGGGCGAGATAGGCACCGATCAGCACGATCACGCCGCCCGTGACCTGGAAGGGGCCGAGCGCCTCTCCGAGCAGGATCCAGGCGGCCACCGCCCCCGCGATGACCTCCAGGGAGGCGACCGTGGACCCGACCGCGGCCGACAGCCGGCGCACCGCGAGGACGCCGAGGATGTAGGCGATCACCGTGGCGACCACGATCAGGAAGACCAGCGCCACGGCCGCCGGCATCGTGTGGCCGGGTGCCGGGGTGGCCATGGTGCCGATCACCCCCCAGGGGATGTCCCAGGGCCGGGAGATCGGGGCGAGCGCCACCGCGGCGCCCAGCAGGCCCCAGGTGACCAGGCCGAGCGGGTCGATGCCGGCGCCGGAGTTCTCGCTGAGCAGGAAGTACCCGGTGCAGCAGGCCGCCGCGCCGAAGGCGAACAGCAGGCCGAGCGGGTCGAGGGCGAGACCGGACCAGATCTCCACCACCACGCCGAGTCCGATCACGGCGACGACCGCGCCGACGTAGGCCGTGCGCGGCGGGCGTGCCCGGCGGACGAAACGCACCCAGAGCACCACCAGCACCGGCGAGGTGAACTCGATGAGCAGGGTGATGCCGACCGGGAGGCGGGTGATCGCCGCGAAGAACAGGGCCTGCACACCGGCGACCGCGATCACCGCGTACGCCGCGAAGAACGTCAGCCGCGAGCGCGGGATGCGCAGCGCCGAGGGGCGGACGACGGCGAGGATGCCCGCGAGCAGCAGCCCCGCTCCCGCCATCCTGGTCCAGACCGCCTCCAGCGGGTCCAGCCCGGCCGCGCCCAGGTACTTGGCCATGGGGCCGGAGAAGGCGAAGCACAGCGAGGAGGTGAGCGCGATCAACAGTCCGGCACGTCTCATCAGACACCATTTTCGTAATTACCGTTATGCAAGTTTGATGCTGTCATGATGGGGAGCAAGGCGGCAAGCCCGTCTCACGGGGCGTGCCGGGAGCGGGCTCGCTCCGGACGCCGCCTACCCTTCTGATGTGAGGATCTTCATCGCGCGGCTCGCCGGGACCCCGGTCTTCGACCCCGCCGGGGACCAGATCGGCCGGGTGCGCGACGTGGTGGTGGCCATCGCCGGCAGCACGCCGCCGCACGTGCACGGCCTGGTCGTCGAGGTACAGCCCCGGCGGCGGGTCTTCCTGCCGATCACCCGGGTGCGTTCCGCCAAGGCCGGGTCGGTCGTCTTCAGCGGACAGCTCAACATGCGCAGGTTCGAGCAGCGGGCGACCGAGACCCTGGCCATCGCCGAGCTGCTCGACCTGAGGGTGGAGGTGGACGGGAGCCGGGCGACGGTGCTGGACCTGGCCATGGAGGAGACCCGGCGCGCCGAGTGGCTGATCACCAAGGTGGCGGTGCTGGGCAGCCCGCCCGGCATGGGGCTGCGCCGCCGCGGCGAGACCAGGATCGTCGACTGGGCCGAGGTGCGCGGCTTCGGCGCGGTCCAGCAGGACCAGGGCGCGGCCAACCTGCTGGTCGCCTTCGAGTCCATGCGCGCCGCCGACCTGGCCGGGGCCCTGCACGAGCTGCCCGACAAGCGCCGCGCCGAGGTGGCCGCGGCCCTGGACGACGTACGCCTCGCCGACGTGCTGGAGGAGCTCCCCGAACGGGACCAGATCGGCATCCTGAGCAGGCTCGCCCCGGAGCGGGCCGCGCACGTGCTGGAGGAGATGGCCCCCGACGACGCGGCCGACCTGCTGCAGGACCTCCCGATCGAGCAGGCCGAGGCGCTGATGGCGTTGATGGAGCCGGAGGAGGCCGCGCCGGTCAGGCGGCTGCTGGTCTACCCGGAGAACACCGCGGGCGGGATCATGACGAGCGAGCCGGTGGTGCTGCCGCCGAACGCCACGGTCGCCGAGGCGCTGGCCCACATCCGCCAGACCGACCTCACCCCGGCGGTGGCCGCGCAGATCTACGTGGCCCGGCCGCCCGTCGAGACGCCCACCGGCCGCTTCCTCGGCCTGGCGCACTTCCAGCGGCTGCTGCGCGAGCCCCCCTCCACGTTGCTCGGCAGCATCCTGGACACCTCCCTGGACCCGATCAGGCCCTCCTACACCCTGAACCAGGTCACCTTCTACCTCGCCACCTACAACCTGGTGGCGGTCCCCGTGGTGAACGAGGCCGGCCGCCTGGTCGGCGCCGTCACCGTGGACGACGTGCTCGACCACCTGCTGCCCGCCGACTGGCGCGAGCGGGACGACCGCCCGGAGAGGGACGAGAATGCCTGACCGCCTCGACCAGCCCAGGCAGCCGGGCCTGCGGCTGCGCCCGCACTACGACCCGGAGGCGTTCGGGCGGCTGTCGGAGCAGATCGCCCGTTTCCTGGGCACCGCCAGGTTCCTGGTGTACATGACGGGTTTCGTCGCCCTGTGGGTGCTGTGGAACATCTTCACCCCCGCCTCCGTACGGTTCGACCCCTACCCGTTCATCTTCCTGACGCTGATCCTGTCGCTGCAGGCCTCGTACGCGGCGCCGCTGATCCTGCTCGCCCAGAACCGGCAGGACGACCGGGACCGGGTGCAGAACGAGCACGACCGCAGGGCCGCGGAGCGCAACCAGGCCGACCTGGAGTACCTCACCCGGGAGATCGCCGCCCTGCGGATGGCGCTCGGCGAGGTCGCCACCCGCGACTACATCCGCTCGGAGCTGCAACGCCTCCAGGAGGACCTTCAGGACGACCTCCAGGAGCCCCGCACGCCCGCGCAGAGATAGAACCGGGCCGGACCCCGGGGAAAAGGGGTCCGGCCCGCGCTCGTCCGCCCGGGGTGCGGGTCCTTCGGGCGTCTTTCCCGTACCCGCTCGAAGCCCGCCCGGGACCCTCGGTGGGCCCCGGGCGGGTGTCCGTCAGTAGAAGAGGTTCTCCGGCTCCGGCAGGTCGACCAGTGCCGGGCCGCGCCAGCGGGCGGCGTCCTGGGGCACGTCGCGGGCGCCCAGGGTGCTGAGCGTCAGCGGGACCAGCACCTTGCTGGCGGCCAGGTCGACCGTGACGTTCGCGCCGGTGGCGGTCTCGTCGCTGTAGGTGGCGTCGGTCCCGGCGATCACCAGGGCGAGCCGGTGGCCCTTCTTGAAGACGTAGTCCTGCGGCAGGGTCTGCCAGGCGACCCTGGCGTACGCGCCCGGGGTCATCGGGGAGGGGGAGCTGAGCGAGCCGCGGTTCTGCGCGTCGATCCAGCCGCGGGCGACGATCTCCAGCGGCCGGGTGGCCCGGTTGGTGACGACCTTGCGGTAGCAGGCGTCGTCGGAGGCGGTGCTCTCACCGTGGCAGCTCTCCTCGGCGACCGTGCTGATGCCCTGGCCGCGCCTCCAGTCGATGCGGCTGTCCTCGCCGAAGTCGACGAGCAGCGCGGTGAGGTTGGCGGTGGGCGCGTCCAGGGCGAGGCGCAGGTCCACCACGGGGGTGCCGGACATGCGCAGGTCCAGCGGGAGCGCGCCGGTGGTGAAGGCCACCCTGCCCGGCTTGACCGTGCCGACGTCGGCCACCATCTCGTCCTCGGACTGGCGCAGGTCGGTGAACGTGGCCTTCTGGCCCTTCCTGGCGGGGACCAGGCCGAACGAGCCGTCCGCCGCGGGGCGGAAGGGGACCTTCAGGGAGAGCGGCGCGGGCCAGTCGCGCTGGGTGATCCAGCGGTCGAGGCTGGTCTGCACGTCGGCGCGGGGCTCGCGCATGATGCCGTTCTCCACGCCGAGCAGCCAGCGGTCGAACCAGCGGTGCAGCGTGTCGACCCAGACGTCACGGCGTCCCTCGAAGTCGAAGGGGTCCACGTGCTGGTACTGCCCGACCCAGATCTTGCGGGGGACGTTCCGGTCGCCCAGGGCCTTCCACCAGGTGGAGAAGTTGTCGGGCATGACGTTGAGGTCGTTGACCGTGTGCACCACGAAGACGCTGGCGCGTACCTTGGAGACGTCGGCCATAGAACCGGAGATGTAGTCGCGCTCGGCCCAGAAGGGGTTGTAGTTGCCGGTGTCGTCGCCGTCCTCGGCGTCCAGCCGCGACCACGTGGCCGCGCACTTGGCCGGGAGGTCGGTGTCCACGTAGTTGCCGAGCCACGACATGTAGTCGTAGTTGTAGACCACCCCGTTGGAGCGCTGGTACTTGTACCAGGAGCTGATCGCCGAGATCGGCACGATCGTCTCCAGGCCCTTCACGCCGGTCGCGGCCACCGCGTTGGCCAGCGTGCCGTCGTAGGACTTGCCGATCATCCCGGCCTTGCCGGTGGTCCAGTCCGCGGCCGCGGGGGTGCCGTCGGCGCGGTAGGCCCTGGCGCGGCCGTTCAGCCAGTCGATGACGGCCTTGCCGCCCATCACGTCGGCCCGTCCCCCGACGTCGGGGCAGCCGTCGGACCGGGTGGTGCCGATCATGTCGACGTGCAGGACGGCGTAGCCGCGCGGCACGAAGTAGTTGTCGTAGTACAGCGGGAACTTCGTCACGTTCCCCGCGTCGTCGTAGACCTTCCGCTCGGACTCGTTGCCCCGGCCCGAGTTGTCGTAGTACGGGCTCTCGTCGATGATCACCGGAACCCGGAGGGCGGGGCCCGACTCCCGGGGCCTGATGATGTCGACGCGGACCCGGTCGAGCTTGCCGTCGGCGTCGCTGTCGAGGCTCGACTCGACGTAGACGTGCTCGCGGACGGCGTCGGCGTAAGAGAAGACCGGCTGGGTCCTGCCCTGTTCGACGGTGATCGAGGGCCGTGCGGCCGCGTGGGCCGGGGGGGTGACGCCCGCCGCCAGTACGGCGAGGGCGATGAGGGCTGCTCGTGACTTCCGCAAGCGGAGCCTCCAGGAAATTGGGGAAACACCCGCAATCTCCATGAATGTCCATATATACGGAAGATCTCTTTATACCTTTGACATCAGCCTGGCGCTGGCATGTGACACGGCACTCACTTCTCCGATCGCCGAATGTCAGAATGCGGGCGCCCTCGTTCAGCCGGAGCGGGGGTGGGCCCGGGGCGGGGGCGACGTCCGGAGCGGGGGCGGCGCCGGAGGGCTAGACGGAGGGCGAAGCGGGGGGCGAGGCCGGGGCGGGGTCCTGGGCGGGGGCGGGGGCGGGGGCGGGGGCGGGGGCGGGGGCGGGGGCGGAGAGGAGTCTGGTCACCATGGCCTCGCACCGGCGCAGCTCGTCGGCGTCGAGCAGGTCCAGGAACTGGGCGCGGACCCCGCGCAGGTAGGTGGGGCCCGCCTCGGCCAGCCGGGCCTCGCCCGCGTCGGTGAGGACCGCGAACAGCCCCCGCGCGTCGCTGGCGCAGGCCTCGCGCCGGACCAGCCCGTCACGCTGGAGGCGGTCGATGAGCCTGGTCAGCCCGCTGCGCGAGAGCAGCACCCGTTCGGCGAGATCGTTCATCCTCAGCCGTCGTTCGGGCGTCTCGGAGAGCTGCAGCAACACGTCGTAGGAGGCCAGGGCCAGGTCGTGCCCGACGAGCAGGTCGGCCTCCAGGCTCCGGGTGATGCGGACCTGGGCCCGCTGGAGCATGCGCCAGACCGCCAGCTCATGTGAGCCGACACTCTCCGTGGACTCGCTCGCCGTCAGGGTCACGGAGTAACCTTAGAACGTTGCACGCGCATCTACACAGTGAATTGTCCGGATCTGGGGACCATCACCGGAACCGGAATTACCTCCGGCGCTCCCGGGTTCTTACCATGGACCCGCAACGTCGGCCTTTTCCCGATGGATCGGCCTCTCGCACGCCGTAACGGCATCGCGGCGGGCGGGTCCCGCCCGCCGCACGCCTCTCGATAACAGACAAGGAGGGACGGCATCCCCGTCGCCTCAAGGTGGCGGTGTATTGCCGACACTTCGATGGCACCTACCCCGGAACTGGTGATGGCCGCGCTCGCGACCGTCAACGATCCTGAGATCCGTCGGCCGATCACCGAACTCGACATGGTCAAGAGCGTCGACATCTCCCCCGAGGGGGCGGTACGTGTCGCGATCTTCCTCACCGTGTCCGGCTGTCCCATGAAGGACACCATCACCCGGGACATCACCGGCGCCGTCTCCAAGGTCGGCGGAGTGACCGGCGTCTCGGTCGAGATGGACGTCATGAGCCCCGAGCAGCGCAAGACGCTGCAGACCAAGCTGCGAGGCGGCAAGGGACCCGAGAAGGAGATCCCCTTCGCCCAGCCCGGCTCGCTGACCCGCGTCTTCGCGGTCGCCTCGGGCAAGGGCGGCGTCGGCAAGTCCTCGGTCACCGTCAACCTGGCCGCGGCGATGGCCGCGAGCGGTCTCAAGGTGGGCGTGGTCGACGCCGACATCTACGGCCACAGCATTCCCCGCATGCTCGGGGTCGCCGAACGGCCCACCAAGGTCGAAGACATGATCATGCCGCCGGTGGCGTACGACATCAAGGTCATCTCGGTCGGCATGTTCAAGCCCGAGGGCAACACCCCGGTCGTCTGGCGCGGCCCGATGCTCGACCGCGCGCTGCACCAGTTCCTCGCGGACGTCTACTGGGGCGACCTCGACGTGCTGCTGATGGACCTTCCCCCCGGCACCGGCGACATCGCGATCTCCGTCGCGCAGCGGATGCCGTCGGCCGAGCTCCTGGTGGTGACCACCCCGCAGCAGGCCGCCGCCGAGGTCGCCGAACGGGCCGGATCCATCGCCGTCCAGACCCACCAGCAGATCGCCGGTGTCATCGAGAACATGTCGTGGCTGCCGTGCCCGCACTGCGACGAGCGGATCTCGGTCTTCGGCGAGGGCGGCGGCCAGACCGTGGCCGACGCGCTCACCCGCACCCTGGGCGCCCGCGTGCCGCTGCTCGGCCAGGTGCCGATCGACATGCGCCTGCGCGAGGGCGGGGACGAGGGCAAGCCGCTGGTGCTGACCGACCCGGACGCCCCGGCCGCGGCCGAGCTCAGCCGGATCGCCGCCGCGCTCGGCAAGAAGGGGAGCAGCCTCAGGGGGATGCAGCTCAACATCTCCCCCACCCGGCGAGGCTGATGCTCCACCCGGCGTGGCCGATCGTCCGGTTCGCGTGGCCGATCGTCCACCCGGGTGCGGCCGGTCGGCCACGGGGATCCGAGGCCGCGAACGGCGGCCCTGGCGGCCCTAGGTCGCCTCGGAGTCGTACGGGGGGATCTCCCCGTAGCCCAGTTCGCTCGCCTGGTCGGTCTGGAAGCCCGTGTCGGGTTCGGCCGTGGCCGTCGCCGTCGTGCTCTTCCAGTCGTCCTCCAGGTCGGCGGTCAGGTGCTTGCGGACGAAGTTCTTGGGGTTGAGGTCGGCCGGGTCGAAGTCGGCGAACTCCGGCCCCAGGCCGGTCCGCAGGTCGTCCCTGGCGTTGTTCGCCATCCGGCGGATGTTGCGCAGCGTCCTGGCCGCCTGCGAGGCGGCCTGAGGGAGCTTCTCCGGCCCGAAGACGAGAAGGGCGATGACCACCAGCGCCACGATCTCAGGCCAGCCGAGTCCGAACACGGTGATCTCCTACCGGGACGATGCCAGGGGCACCCCTCCGGCGACACGCCGGAGAGGTCCCACACTAGTACCCCGGTCACGGGCACGCGTCCGCGGCCGAAGGTCGGAAGAGCCCACGGGGACCCTCCAGGCTCCCCGGAGCCCGGAGGATCCACACGGAGCCCAGAAGGGCCCAGCGAGCTTCACAAGGCCTCACAGGACCTCACGAAGGCCCACGAGGTCTCACGAGGGCTCGGGCGACGGCTCGGCCGGCGCCACGCCGACGGTCACGGACGCGGTCTTCTCCTGACCGCCCCGCTGGTACTTGACCGTGAGCTTCTCGCCGGGCGCCCTGTTGCGGATCATCGCGATCAGCTCGTTGCCGTCCTGCAGCACGACACCCTCGACCTCCAGGATGACGTCACCGGGCTTGAGACCGGCCTGGGCGGCCGGGCCGTTCGGCTCGACCGGCTGGGTGCCCCGCGTGACCTCGGTGGCGATCCGCACCCCGACGCCCTGGTAGCTCGGGTCGATGGCGACGCCGATCCGCGACTTCCTGGCCTTGCCCGTGGTGATCAGCTCCTGGGCGACCCGGCGGGCGTGGTTCACCGGGATGGCGAACCCCAGGCCGATGCTGCCGCTCTGGCCGCCCACCGACCTGCCCAGCGTGGCGATCGCCGAGTTGACGCCGATGACCTCGCCGTTGGTGTTGACCAGCGGCCCCCCGGAGTTGCCGGGGTTGATGGCCGCGTCGGTCTGGACGGCGCTGAGCCAGGTGGTGTCGGAGCTGTTCTCCTCGCCCGCCTGGACGGGACGGTTGAGCGAGCTGACGATGCCGGAGGTGACCGTGCCGGTCAGGCCCAGCGGGGAGCCGATGGCGATGACCGGGTCGCCCACCACCACGTTGTCGGAGTTGCCGAGGACGATCTCCGGCGCGCCGAAGGTCTCGTTCGGCTTGACCACGGCCAGGTCGGACTCGGGGTCACGGCCGACGATGACCGCGGAGGTGGACTTGCGGTTGTTGAACTGGATCTGGATCCGGCCGTTCGGCGCCGCCGCGGCGACCACGTGGTTGTTGGTCACCACGTACCCGCCCTTGATCAGGAAGCCGGAGCCGGTGCTGGAGCTCGCGCCGCCCTCGACGGCCAGCGAGACGACGCTGGGCAGGACCTTCGAGGCCACGCCCGCGACCGAGTCCGGAGGGCGGACGTTGGAGCCGGACGGCGCCTTGTCCAGGCTGAAGGCGGGGTCGCGGCCCGTGTCCGTCGGCCGGGTGAGCAGGTAGGTGCCGACGCTGCCCAGCAGCGAGGCCAGCAGCGCGACCATCACGCCGAGGATGACCAGCGTGGTGGTGCGCGGCGGACGCCGGGCCGCCGCGGGCGCCGGGCCGCCGAAGCCCCCGGACGGGCCGTGGCCCCCGGGCGGAGGTGCCCAGCCGGGTCCCATGCCCGAGGCCTGGGACGGCGGCGGTGGCGGGCCGAACGGCGCGCCGAAGACCGCCGTGTCCTGCCGGGGCCTGCCGGAGGGGTCGCCCCAGCCCTCTCCGCCCTGGGCGGAGCCGTGGGCGGCGTGACCCGCCCCCGGAACGGGCTCCTGGTAGCCCTGACGGCCCTGGTGGCCGGGGCCGTACCCCTGCCCCTGGAAGGCGGTGCCCTCGCCCTGCGGTGACCCGGCGGCGTCGTGGCGGATCAGCTCGGGCTGCCCGTGCCGCTCGTGGTCCCATCGGCTCCGGCCCGGCGGGTCGCCGCCCCGGTTCCAGCCGTCGTCGGCCCGGTTCCAGTCGTCGTCACCGGCCCGGTTCCAGTCGTCGTCGGGAGAACGCTCCGCCCTCGGGGGCTGAGCCTCCCCGGCGGGCAGGAACTCCGGGCGGGAGAACTCGGGGCCCGACGGTTCCGAAGGGCCTGAAGGACCGGAGGAGCCGGCGCGGCGGGTCTGCTCGGCGTCGTGTCCGCCGTCGGCGAATTCCGACGGCGTACGCCCCTCAGCATCGTTCGCCTCGTGGGTACGGGACTCGTCGGTCATCGAATACTCACCACTCCTTGCCTCGCAGGCGGCCGCTCACCGAGTCAACCCGGCAATCTTCCCCCGAGCGGCATACGAGATGTGTAAAGCACAGGTCATTCGAAGGGATTGACCCAGGAGAGCACACGACTCGCGCCGCGGCCGAGCCTCGTCCAGAGGTCGGGGACGGGCTCGTGCGGCAACGCCGCGACGGCGGCGGCGGCCATGTCGGCCGGCGCGTCCGCAAAGACGGTGTAGACATGACCCCCACTCGCCCAGATCGTCTCCTGCCCCACCGGGTCTCGAATCCAGATCGTATGCCCGTTACGCCGTTCGGCATGCCAATCGCGCAGACGTTCCTCATCAAGCGCCCCACGCTGGATGAAAACCGACACGATCGACAGGCCGTCGGAGTACCCGAGGTACACGTGGCCGGCGGGGGCGCGATGCGCCGCGAACAGCTCCAGGCCGCCCGGCAGGGCCGGGGGGAAACGCCAGCCGCCGGCCAGCAGGCGGGGGGTCTCCGCCAGGTCGAGGCCGCCCATGGTCATCGCGGGCGCCGTGGACCCGGCGGACGTCGCGGGCGCCGCACCCCGGCCAGGGGCGGCCGGCTGGACGGTCAGGTCGACGAAGGCGGCAGTGTGCACGATCCGGCCGCGCGCGTCCAGCAGCTCCCGGCGCAGCACCGGGCCGGCGTCGTGGTCGATCCAGTAGCGGGCCGCGAGGGTGCCGTCCGCGCGCAGGACGTCCACCAGGCGCGCGGTCCTGCCGCAGGCGTGGCCCTCGCCCGCGTCCAGCACCCGGTAGTTGCGGGCCAGGACCTCCAGCATCGTCTCGGACGGGCTGGAGAGGCCTCCCTCGATGGTGCCGGGATCGGCGCTCTGCTCCTGGCCCGACGGCTCGGCGCGCACCGTCATCCCCCCGCCGGGGACGTTGCGCACCTTCTGCACCGCCGAGGTGGACCCCGACGCGCCCCAGACGCTCACGTAGCGGGTGCCGGCGTATCCCCGGGACCGGCCGGCGATCGCGGCCTCGCGCAGGAGGGTGAGGCCGGTGTCCTCGCTCTCCGCGTCGTCCGGCGGGACGGCCCGCGAGGAGCGGTCGGCGTGCGCCGGACCACCCGCCACCGGTCCCAGCAGCATCAGGGCGGCCAGGAACAGGGTGACGGGCAGCCGGGTCACGGAGTGGGCGAGAAGGTCGGCGTCGCCGACCCGCCGTAGGGCGCGGTGTTCCTGTGCTGGTTGGCGAACATGTCGACCGGCGGCACCACGCGCGGGTTGGGGTCGGTCCCGCCTACCGCGAACAGCGTCCCGATCGCCACGGCCGCCGAGGCGACGCCCACCGCGACGTATCCGGCCCTGCGGGCACGCCGGGGACGGCCTGCGGCCCGGCCACGGGGCCGGTTGTCCGGCGGGGCGACGCTGTGCATGCTCGGGATGGGCGCCCCGGCGAAGGTGCGAGGGGCCGGAAAGGGGCGCTCCCGCGGCGGCAGCGGCCCACCCGGCTCGGCCATCCGCAGCAGGGACATCGTCAGGTCGACCGGCATCGCGGGCCCGTCGAGGGAGCGCAGGCGGCTCTTCAGCGCCCGCACGGAGTCCACCTCGGCCCGGCAGGGGGCGCAGGAGGTCAGATGCGACAGGGCGCGGTCGCGCTCGTGGTGATTCAGCTCACCGTCGACCAGTGCGGATACGCGTTCTCCGAGGTGACTCATGTGCACTCCTTGCCAAGAGGCTCGTCGTGACATTCGTCATGACTGTGGTTTCTCATGCGAACTCCTCCCCGTGGGTAACGCTCGGGGGGAGTTGGTCGTTCCGCGGCGCACGGTGCTCCAGCGCGTCGCGCAACTGCGCCCGCCCACGGTGGATCCGGCTGCGGACGGTGCCGAGCTTCACGCCCAGCGTCGCCGCGATCTCCTCGTAGGACAGGCCCTCGATGTCGCACAGCACGACGGCCGCGCGGAACTCCGGCGCGAGCGCGTCGAGCGCCGCCTGGATGTCGGGCTCCATGTGGGCGTCGTCGTAGACCTGCGCCGGGGAGGGCTCACGGCCGCGCAGCCGCTCGGCGGCGTCGTCGGCGAGCCCCTCGAACCTGATGCGCTGCTTGCGCCGCGCCATGTCCAGGAACAGGTTCGTGGTGATGCGGTGCAGCCAGCCCTCGAACGTGCCCGGCGTGTAGTTCGACAACGACCGGAAGACCCGGACGAAGACCTCCTGGGTGAGGTCCTCGGCGTCGTGCACGTTGCCGGTCAGCCGATAGGCCAGCCGGTAGACGCGCGCCGAGTGCGTCCGGACAACTTCCTCCCAGGTGGGAGGCGTCCAATCAGACACGGGAGCTCCTGACTGGTGGTCGGGCTCGTCCACCAGCACTCCTCTCTCCGGGACCACCGCTATCGCCATAGTGCCTGGTTTCGTCCCTTCGTGCGCACCGACTACCTTCCGGCCCGGCAAAGGCCGCTTAAACCGTGCAACGCACCGGGGGTCACATGAGTTCCCGATCGGGCCTGCCTCCCTTAGGCTGCGACCGAGCGTCTATATGACGGTGTACGGAGAAAGCGGGAGGAGAGGCCGATGGCAGAGACGCCGCCCAGTCCGTTGGAGGCCACTCTGGCCTATGCCGACGAGTTCCACCGGGAGGACGACATCCTCCGGGCCGCGCGCCTGCGCGGGGCCGAGGTGGGGGCCCCTCCGATCCTGCCCGGCGGCGGCGCCGCCCTGTGCTTCCTCGCCACCGCGGTCAACGCCCGCTCCGTCGTGGAGATCGGCACCGGCTGCGGCGTCTCCGGCCTGTGGCTGCTGCGCGGCATGCGCGCGGACGGCACGCTCACCAGCGTGGACGTCGAACCCGAGCACCAGCGGCTGGCCCGGCAGAGCTTCGCCCAGGCCGGCTTCTCCGGTGGCCGGATCCGCCTGATCACCGGCCGGGCCCTCGACGTGCTCCCCCGTCTGTCCGACGGGGGCTACGACCTGGTCTTCTGCGACGGCGCCATGCACGAGTACGCCGACTACCTGGCCGAGTCGATCCGGCTGCTGAGGGTCGGCGGCGTCGTGGTCTTCGACAACGCCCTGTGGGGCAACCGGGTCGCCGACCCGGTGCAGCGCGACCCGGACACCGTCGCCATCAGGGAGCTGGGCAAGCTGGTCCGCTCCGACGAGCGGCTCCGCCCGCTGATGATGCCGCTCGGCGACGGCATCCTGGCGGCCGTCAAGCTCGCCGACTGACCCGGGCTCCCGGCTCCTGCGGGTCCCGGGGGCCTGCCCTTCGGGCCGTCCCGGACCCGGTAGGCGCGGTCCGGGACGGACGCTCAGCGCTCCCGCGGCTCCGATCGCCCCGCCAGCCACTCCAGCAGCAGGCGCACGCCGTACCCGGTGGCGCCCTTGCTCAGCAGGCCCTCGTCGGCGCCGCTGCGGCCGACGCCCGCGATGTCCAGGTGCGCCCACGGCCGGCCGCCGGTGAACTCCCGCAGGAACAGCGCCGCGGTCACCGAGCCCGCGCCGTAGGTGGTCCCGGTCTCGATGTTGGCCAGGTCGGCCACGGACGACTCCAGGGCGGGGACGTAGTCGTCGATCAGCGGCATCCGCCAGAGCGGCTCCCCGCCGGTCTCCCCCGCCGCCGTCAGCTCCTCGGCCAGGGCGTCGTCCGAGGCGAAGACCGCGCCCAGGCTCTTGCCCAGCGCGATGCCGATCGCCCCGGTCAGCGTCGCCACGTCGACCATGACGTCCGGGTCCAGCTCGGCGTCGGCGTAGGCCAGCGCGTCGGCCAGCACCAGGCGGCCCTCGGCGTCGGTGTTCAGCACCTCCACGGTACGGCCGCCGTACTGGGTGATCACGTCGGAGGGGCGCTGGGCCGAGCCGGAGAAGGCGTTCTCGGCGGTGGCGATCAGGCCGGTCACCCGGACCCGCACGCCGAGCTCGGCCAGCGCGCCCAGGACCGCGATCACCACGGCCCCGCCCGCCATGTCGGTCTTCATGAACATCATGTTGCTGCTCGGCTTGAGGGAGATCCCGCCGGTGTCGTACGTGATGCCCTTGCCGACCAGGACCACGTGGCCGCCGGCGCCCTCGGGCGCGTAGTCCAGCCGGATCAGCCGGGGCGGGCTCTGCGCCCCCTGCCCGACGGCGAGGATCCCGCCGAACCCCTCGTCGGCCAGTTCCCGCTCGTCCCACACCCGCACGGTGACGTCCCGCCCGGCGAGGTGCTCGCCCGCGCGTTCGGCCAGCCAGGCCGGGGACTTGACCGAGGCAGGGGTGTTGGCGAGGTCCCTGGCCAGGGCCACGGCCTCGGCGACCACCCGCGCGCCGGCGATCTCGGCCTCGGCCTCGTCGCCGACGAACTCCAGCGTCACCGCCGACGGCTTCTCGCTGCTGATCCTGAAGGTGTACGTGGCCAGCAGCGCGCCCTGCACGAAGGCGGCCACCGGCCCGGCCGGGAGCACGATCCTGAGGGTGTCCCTGCCCTTGCCCCGGCGCGCCACGGCCGCGCCCGCCTTGCGCAGGGCCGTCGCCGACCCGTCCCCGACCCCGTACAGGAGCACCCGGCCCACGGCGTCGCCGGAGGCCACGGGGACCTCGACGATCTCCCCGGCCTCGCCCTTGGCCTTGTGGTGGGCGAGCAGCGCCGCGGCGGGCAGCGGCAGGTCGATGTCGGGGGCCAGGTCGCCGTCGAAGGGCACGGCGAGCAGCTCGGCGTCGCCGGGAGGCGCGTCCCCGGCGTCCTGTCCGGGGACGTTCCCGGTTTCCGCGAAGGACATGACCTGGAGCCCGTGCGCGTACGGCACGCGGGGCAGGAGCAGGTGGGGGGAGATGGGCATGGGGTGACTCCAGTCATCGGGTCCGGCGGGGAGAGCGCCGGGAAAACGCCGGGGAGAAGATCGGGGAGAACACCGCGGCCCTGGCGCGAGCCGCCGTGAGGCGGTCCGACGGCCAGGGCCGTGTTCATCGTCGGTCGCGCGGGCCATCGCAGGTGTCGTGCTCCCCGAGCAAGCTCACATAAGGCCCGGCTCCACCACTTTCGTCAGATCGGGATCAACCGACGATCTTCTTCAGTTCCTCACCAAGGGCGGCCGCCTCGTCCGCCGAGAGCTCGACGACGAGACGACCGCCACCCTCCAGAGGAACCCGCATGACGATGCCCCTGCCTTCCTTGACGACCTCCAGCGGACCATCACCGGTCCTCGGCTTCATAGCCGCCATGCGTGTATCCCTTCCTGCTTCGGGCTCCGGATCTCCGACTGACCCGAGGGTGGCCGACGCATTCACGTCTTCTGTGATGTCCTATTATCCCGCCTCCGCACGGAGAATGGGAACGATCAGTATCAGCGTCGGCTCATCCGGCGATCAAGACCGTTGTCCGAGACCCCTCGGACGACCAAACTTGTCCTCGTGAACGCCCGCGCCGCTCTCTTCGATCTGTATGGGGACCACCTCCGGTCCCGGGGCGGTCGTGCCTCCGTCGCCGCCCTCGTCCGGCTGCTCGCCCCCCTGGACATCGCCGCCCCGGCCGTGCGCACCGCCGTCTCGCGGATGGTGCGCCAGGGCTGGCTCTCGCCCGCCCGGCTGCCCCGGGGGCCCGGGTACGAGGTCACGCCCCGGTGCGTGCGCCGCCTGGACGAGGCGGCCCTGAGAATTTACCGAGTCGGGACGATCACCTGGAACGGCCGCTGGCACATCCTCGTGGTGGACCCGGTGCGGGAGCGGTCCAGGCGGGAGCGTCTGCGGGCCGAGCTGTCCTTCATCGGGTACGCGCCCATGTCCGAGACGACGTGGATCGGGCCGCGCCCCTCCCCCGAGCTGGACGCCCTCCTGGGCGGCCAGGGTGTCCGCGCGGACCGGTTCGAGGCGGTGCTCGACGGTGACCCGGCCGCGCTGGTCGCCAGGACGTGGGACCTGGACGGCATCGGGGCGGCCTACGAGGAGTGGCTGGCCCAGGCGACGGAACTGGTGGGCTCCCTGCCGGCGGACGCGGGCTGCGACCGGGTGTTCGCCGTGCGGAGCAGGCTGCTGCACGGCTGGCGCAACTTCCTCTTCCGCGACCCGGGGCTCCCGGCCGAGCTGCTGCCACGGGGCTGGCCCGGGGAGAGCGCGCGGATCTACTTCGAGCGCGAGGCCGGCAGGCTGCTCCCGGCGGCCGCGACCTTCGTCGACCGCCACCTCGGGGAGCCGTGGGAGGCGCCACCGTGAGGGCGACGCGAAGGCGGCGGGGCGCCGTCCCGGAAGCCGTACGAAAGAGATGTCACGGATAGAAAGATCACAGAAGGTCCGTTGAGATCCCTGGAGGGCACGGAGAGCGACAGAGTAGGACATGGTTAGGAGAAGGACCTCAGAAGACCACAGAACCCTCAGAGGGCCACAGGGGGCTCGCGGGAGGCGTTCCCGGGGGCCGGGCGGGAGCCGATCGCGTGATCGGCCCCTGATCGGCCCCCTGATCGGCCTCCTGATCGGTCCGTGAGGGAAGGTCACCCGCGGCCCAGGCCCGCTACGGGCAGAGCCGAACGATCCGGAAGGAGCACACGTTGAGCGACGTTCTCTACTCCGTCGACGACGCCGTCGCCGTCATCGTCATCAACCGGCCGGAGGCGATGAACTCGCTGACGACCTCCGCCAAGAACGCCCTGCTGGAGGCGGTGACCGAGGCGTCGCGGGCGGACGCCGTCCGCGCGGTCCTGCTGACCGGGGCGGGCCGGGCGTTCTGCGCCGGCCAGGACCTGGGCGAGCACGCCGCGAACCTGGAGGCCGGCCGGGGCCTGGACGGCACCGTGCGCGCCCACTACAACCCGATCGTCCGCGCGATCACCGAGATGGACAAGCCCGTGCTGGCGGCGGTGAACGGGGTCGCCGCGGGCGCGGGCGCCTCCCTGGCCTTCGCCTGCGACCTGCGGATCGCCTCGGAGAAGGCCAGGTTCGCGATGGCCTTCTCCGGTATCGGGCTCGCCCCCGACTCGGGGGCCTCCTGGACCCTCCAGCGCCTGGTGGGCCAGGCGCGCGCCGCCGAGATGCTGCTGCTGGGCGAGCCGCTCGGTGCGGCACGCGCGCTCGAACTCGGCGTGGTCTCCCGGGTCGTCCCCCCCGAGGAGCTGGAGGCCGCGGCCCGCGCGCTGGCCCTGCGGCTGGCGCAGGGGCCCACCAGCGCCTACGCCGCGACCAAGCGGGCCCTGCGGTCCGCCGCGACCGGCTCCCTGGCCGAGGCCCTGGAGGTGGAGGCCGATCTCCAGGACGCCTGCGCGAAGACCGCCGACCACCTTAGCGCCACCCGCGCCTTCCTCGCCAAGGAACGCCCCGTCTTCCAGGGCCGCTGAGGAATCCGCCGGTAGGCCGGGGTCCGGATAAACCGGGAGGAACGGCCGGTCATCCGGAGACGCCGAGAGGTCGAGGTCCGGGGAAACCGGGAGGAGCAGCCGGGCTTCCGGGGACCCGGGAGGTCGAGGTCCGGGGGCGCCGGAGGCCGGGGGCCGCCGGAGCCCCGGCCCTCACCGGCCCCGGCGCGTCCAGCAGTCGGCCACGTGGTCGTCGACCAGGCCGATGGCCTGCATCAGCGCGTAGGCGGTGGTCGGGCCGACGAAGCGGAAGCCGTGCGACTTGAGCTCCTTGGCCAGCGCCTTGGAGCCCGGGGTCTGGGCGGGCACGTCCGCCAGGGTCGCGGGCACGGGCGCGCCGGGGTCGGCGTGCCCCCAGACGAGGTCGGACAGGCCGAGACCGAGCGCGGCCCGCGCGTTGGCGATCGTCGCCTCGATCTTGGCCCGGTTGCGGATGATGCCCGCGTCACCGAGCAGGCGGGTGACGTCCTCGTCGCCGAAGGCGGCCACGGCCGGGAGGGAGAACCCGGCGAAGGCCGCCCGGAAGTTCTCCCGCTTGCGCAGGATCGTGATCCACGACAGGCCCGACTGGAACGCCTCCAGCGTGATCCTCTCGAACACCTGGTCGTCACCGGTGACCGGACGGCCCCACTCCCGGTCGTGGTAGTCGATGTAGTCGGGAGCCGAGGTCACCCAGCCGCAGCGGACGAGTTCCGCCCCGGCGGGGTTCACGACGTCCCGGACGTCCTCGCCGTCGACGGTGCTCACCGCGTCCCCTCCGCCTCCGGACGCTCCCGCTCGGGACGGTCCCCGTCCGGGCGTCCGGTGGAATCGGGCACCCGGACGGCGTCCGGAACCGGGTCCGGGGCCGGGGCGGAGTCCGGGACCGGAGCGGGTCGGGAGACCGAGCGGACCCCCGAGACCGGGGTGGAGTCCGAATCGGTCACAGGGTCCGGACCGGTCACGAGGTCCGGGCCGGTCACGGGGACCGTGCCGGTCACGGGGACCGTGCGCGAGTCGGCCGTCGAATCCGCGTCGGCCGCAGCATTCGGACGGGTTGCGAGGCTCGGATCGGTCAAGGCGTCCGAATCGGTCACCGAGCCCGAGCCGACCGAGGGGACCTGGTCCGGGGAGGCCGAGGGGGTCGGGTCCGAGGAGGAGGTCGGGGAGGCCGAGGGGGTCGGGTCCGTCGGGGTGGGGTCCTCGGTGGGGCGGGCGAAGTTTCCCGGTTCGGGTGACTTCGGCCGCCGCCACGTGTCCTCGGCGACGGCCGGCCCGTTGGAAAGCTCCTCGCTCGCCCCGTACCCGCTCGTCCCGGAGAGCTCGTAGGGCGCCTCGCGGCCGGGGCGCGCGGGCATCGGCGGCCCCGGGGTGAGCTCGTGGCGGGCCTGGAGCTTGCCGGCGAGCAGCTCGGACACCCGCTGCTCCAGCACGGCGATCCTGGTGTCGCGCTCGCTCAGCGCTCCGGCGACCCGGTTGAGCGTCTCGTCGACGCTCTCCGTGTGATAGCCGACGAGGCTCACCGGAAGTTGCAGGGCCATGAAGTCGACCGCGCCGAGCTGACCCGCCTCGGGCAGGTTCAGGGGGGGCACATCGGGAGGGAACTCCTTGAGTTCACCTCCCCGCCCCATGGCGACCACCGTCACACCGGCGATCACGGCTATGGCAGCGAGGGCTAAGACGACCAGCACATACGAATCGTGCCACAAGTCCACTGACCTAGGATCAGGTCGTGACTCCTCCGTTGCCCCAAGAGAGCAACCCGCCGCCCGCGTCCGCCGAGGTGGCGGGCCGGTGGACCGCGCACTCCTCCGGCGGGGAGATCGCGACGGCCGGACGGTCGTCGCGCCCCGAGGACCCGGCCGTCCCCGCGTCCGGGCCGGGCGCGCCTCCCGTCGTGCTCGGTCCCGAGGACCCCGGGAACGCCGAGGACCCCGGGAACGCCGGGACCCCCGGGAACGAGGACGATCCCGGCTGGACCTGGGCCCGTTCGATCGGGGAGGTCGAGGAGCTCGTCCGCGCCGGGCACACCGTGGCGGTCGTCCCCGCCCGGCTGGCCGGGGTCCCCTCGTACGACGGGCCGGACGGCGGGCCGGACGCCGAGGCCGCGGAGCTCACCGCGGCCTCGATCTGCGCCTGGCTCGGCGCCCGCGTCTTCCGTACGGAACGCCCCGTGCAGGTGCGGCTCGCGGTGGAGATGACCGAGTCGCTCGCCGGGCGGCGCCCGCCCGCGCTAACCCGCCGTGGCCTCGCCTAGCTCCTCGGGACTCGGCTCCAGGTGCCTGGTCCTCTTCTCCAGCAGCGCGAACGCCTCCTCGATCGTGGTGGCCCAGGAGATGGCGTCGAAGACGTTCGGACGGGTGAAGCCCGCCTCCTCCATGTTCTCGACCAGCTCGCGCAGCGGGGCGTAGAGGCCCCACGGGTCGAGCAGCACCAGCGGCTTGTCGTGCAGGCCGAGGGTGCGGGCGGTCCAGATCTCGAAGAGCTCCTCCAGCGTGCCGATGCCCCCCGGCAGCACCAGGAACGCGTCCGAGCGGGCGTCCATGACGCCCTTGCGCTCCCTCATGTCGGTGGTGACGACCATCTCGTCGGACTCCTCGTCCGCGATCTCGATGTCGACCAGCGCCTGGGGGATCACCCCCACGGTGTGGGCTCCGCCCGCGCGGGCGGCACGGGCCACCGCGCCCATGCAGGAGACCGTGGCCCCGCCGCTCACCAGGGAGTGGCCGCGCGCGGCGAGCTCGGTCCCCACCTGCTCGGCCAGCTCCAGGTACTTCTTGTCGATCCTCTGACTCGATGCGAGAAACACACAGATGAACACGCCGACAGCCTATTCGGCGTCGCCGACCGTGGTCATGGTGGATCTGCGCTCGTCCTCCCGCCGCCCGCCCCGGTCGCCGTCGGCCTCCACGATGATCCGGACGGCCTCGTCCACGTCGTCGGTGACGTGGATCAGGTTCAGGTCGGCCGGGGAGATCTTGCCGGTGTCCACCAGGGTCTTCCCGATCCAGTCGACCAGGCCGCCCCAGAACTCGGTGCCCATCAGCACCACCGGGAAGGAGGTGACCTTCTGGGTCTGGACCAGGGTGAGCGCCTCGAACAGCTCGTCCATGGTGCCGAACCCGCCGGGCAGCGTGACGAAGCCGCAGGAGTACTTCACGAACATGGTCTTGCGGACGAAGAAGTAGCGGAACTCGATACCGAGGTCGACGTACTCGTTCATGCTCTGCTCGAAGGGGAGCTCGATGCCCAGGCCGACCGAGACGCCGTCCGCCTCGACCGCCCCCTTGTTGGCGGCCTCCATGCAGCCCGGGCCGCCACCGGTGATCACGGCGTAGCCCGCCTGGGACAGTTTGCGGCCGAGCTCGACGCCCATCTCGTACTCGGGGGTGCCCGCGGGGGTACGCGCGGAGCCGAAGACGGTCACCGCCTGGGGCAGCTCGGCGAGCTGGCCGAAGCCCTCCACGAACTCGGCCTGGATGCGCAGCACCCGCCACGGGTCCATGTGCAGCCAGTCGGCGGGCCCTCTCCGGTCGAGAAGCCGCTGGTCATGGGTGGAGTCGGAGACGAGATCGCCGCGGACCACGGCGGCCCCCTGACGACGTTCTGGACGCTTTTTCTTCATGCCGGTCACCGTACTGCCGCTCCCGGGGCACTCCTTGGAAAAATCTTGAAAAATCTCCGTGAAAACGTGGAACCGGACTTTGACGAGGTCACGTCTAACTGCCGAGGGTGCTGCTCGGGACTGAAAGTGGCTTTCCCCGCCAATGGCCGGCGAGGAAAGCCACTTTCATGTGTGCCCGGGGTGCGGCCCCGCCCGTCCGGCCCGGAGCGCCCACCCGCCGGCCCCTCCGGTTCGGCCACCGGCCCGTCGCTCAGGAGAGCCAGTCGAGCATCCTGCGCTCGCAGTCGGCGATCTTCTCCAGCGCGACGTACTCCCCCCGCTGGTGGGCCAGGTTCGGGTCCCCGGGGCCGTAGTTGACCGCGGGCACGCCGAGGCCGGAGAAGAGCGAGACGTCGGTCCAGCCGAGCTTGGCCCGCGGCGTGCCGCCGACGGCCTCGACGAAGGCCGCCGCCACCGGATGGTTCAGGCCGGGCCTCGCGGCGGCGGCGCCGTCGGTGAAGCGGACCTCGAACCCCTCGAACACCTCGTTCACGTGCTCCCTGGCGGCCTCCAGCGAGAGGTCGGGGGCGAACCGGTAGTTCACGGTCACCACGCACTCGTCGGGGATCACGTTGCCCGCGACGCCCCCGCCGATCCCGACCGCGTTCAGGCCCTCGTGGTACTCCAGCCCGTCGACCACCGGACGCCTGGCCCGGTACGCGTTCAGCAGGGCGAGCACCGGTTCGGCGGCGTGGATCGCGTTGACCCCGAACCAGGACCTGGCGCTGTGCGCACGCTTGCCCCGGGTGACGACCTGCGCCCGGAGCGTGCCCTGGCAGCCGCCCTCGATCGTGCCGTCGGTGGGCTCCATGAGCACCGCGAAGTCCCCGGCGAGCAGGTCGGGTCGGGTGCGGCTGAGCCGGAGCAGGCCGTTGCGCTCGGCCTCGATCTCCTCGCAGTCGTAGAAGACGTACGTCACGTCCCTGCTCGGTCCCGGGAGCGCGGCGGCCAGTTTCAGCGCCACCGCGACGCCGGACTTCATGTCCGTGGTGCCGCACCCGTACAGCAGGCCGTCCTCCACGCGGGAGGGCAGGTTGCCGGCGACGGGGACGGTGTCGAGGTGCCCGGCGATCACCACCCGCTCGGCGCGGCCCAGGCCGGTGCGGGCCACGACCGACTCGCCGTCGCGCTCGACCGTCAGGTGCGGCAGCGGGCGCAGGGCCTCCTCCACGGCGTCGGCGAGCGCCCTCTCGCCGCCGCTGACCGACTCGACGTCCACGATCCGGGCGGTGAGCTCTCCGACATCCTGCGTGAGATCCAGACGCGTACTCATGCCCGCGACCCTATCCGTGCCCGTGGTCCTGTCCGTGTCCGTGCAGGATCCGTCCCAGTTCCGCCCGGCCGGGTCTGTGGCCCTCCTCCAGGCGTTCCAGCAGCAGGACGCAGCGCACGCCGAAGGCGCCTCCGGCGAACTCGCGGCTGCGGGTCCCCCCGACCGCCACGCACCAGTCGGGGACGCGGCCCCTGGCCACCTCCTCGCCCGTCCGCACGTCCACGATCGGGGTCGAGCCCGACAGGATCGTCCCGGCGCCGACCACGGCGCCCCGTCCGACGCGGGCCCCCTCGGAGATCACCGCCCGGCCTCCGATCAGCGCCCCGTCCTCGACGACCACGGGCGCCGCCGCCGGACGCTCCCCGAGGGCCTCGGGGTCCTCCGAGCCGTCACGGCAGGCGGCCTCCCCCACGCCGACCCCCGCGGACAGGTGGACGTTCCTGCCGATCTGGGCGCACGAGCCGATCGAGACCCACGTCTCCACCGTGCTGCCCTCGTCCACGTGGGCGCCGATGTCGACGAACGAGGGCATCAGCACCACGCCGGGCGCCAGGTAGGCGCCCCAGCGGGCGATGGCACCGGGCACCACGCGCACCCCGTCCACGGCGGTCTTGAGCGGGACGCGGTCGCGGTGGTGGAAGTCGCCCACCTGGGACCTGGCCAGGCCGAGGACCCGGAACGCCAGGGCGACGGCCCGCCGGGCACGCTCGTCCACGACCACCTCGCCGGTCCGGGAGACCGTGGCCACCCGGGCCTTGCCGCTGTCGAGCATGTCGACCGCGTTCACCACGACCGCGCGGGCCCGGCCGTCGGCGGGGCTGAGCTCGTCCCGGCGCCACCACAGCTCGTCGACGGCCGCGGGCAGCGGGCTGGCATCGCTCTGGGTCATGGCCCGGAGCCTAGTGTTCACGGTCTTCGACCAGACCGGGCAATCGCTGGGGCCTGTAGGTTCTTGACCGTGCAACGGCCGTTCTCAAAAGGGATCATCGCGATCATCGTGATCGTCGTCGTGCTCGTGGTGGCGGTCACCGCGGGCCTGTTCTTTCTCCTCAGAAGGGTCACGCCACTGGTCGATCTCGGCGACGGGTGCACGGTCACGACCCCGGCGGGCACGCTGGACCTGGACATCGAGCAGGCCAAGGTGGCCGCGGTGATCGCGGCCGTGGCGGCGCGCAGGAAGCTGCCCGAGCGGGCCGTCGTGATCGCGTACGCCACCGCGATCCAGGAGTCGAAGCTGGAGAACCTGGAGGGCGGCGACCGTGACTCCGTCGGGGCGTTCCAGCAGCGGCCCTCGCAGGGGTGGGGCAGGCCCGACCAGCTCATCGACCCGGTCTACTCCGCCGGGAAGTTCTTCGCCGCGCTGGTGAAGGTGAGGAACTACCGGAAGATGCCGCTGCACGAGGCGGCCCAGGAGGTGCAGCGCTCCGCCGACGGGTCGGCGTACGCCCAGCACGAGGAGGACGGGAAGATCCTGGCCGCGGCGTTCACCGGACGTGTCCCCGGGGCGGTGCACTGCTGGTACCCGGCCCCCACGGGCAAGACGGTGCTGCCCGACACCCGGGAGGCGGCGCGCAGGCTCGGCAGGGCGCTGGGGCCAGGGACGGCGTTCGAGGCGCCCTCGCGCGGCCGGGGCTGGCTGGTGGCCTCCTGGGCGGTCGCCCACGCCAGGGAGTTCGGGCTCGCGAGGGTGGGCTACGACGGCCGGGCATGGGTGTCGGTGGACGGCCACGACGGCTGGAAGGCCGACACCCGGTTCACCGCCGGGAAGGTGCGGATCTCCTGACGCCGGGGCCGCGAGGACCCCGGGAACCCCGGGAACCCCGGGAACCCTGAGGACTCCGAGGATCCTGAGGATCACGCGAACGTCGAGGACCGCGAGGACCGCGCGGACGTCGAGGACCGGCCGCCCCGGGGCCGGTTCAGCCCTTCGACTCGATGCTGATCGTCCCGGGGGCCAGCGGCTGGGCGTACGAGGAGGTCCAGGGCTGGCCCTGGAGGCGTTCGAAGCTGAGCAGGCGGCCGTCGGCGGCCCGGTAGTCGGCGAACTCCAGCAGTCCCCGCTCGGGCATCGAGGTCACCCCCTCGCCGCGGAAGGCCGAGGTCCCGCGGTCGACCGGGAAGAAGTCGACGCCCTCGACGCTCAGCGTGGCCTTGGCGGGGATCATCCCCTCGGCGGGCACCGGCGTCCACAGCAGCACCTCCAGGTGCGGCGGCTCACCGGCGGCCGTGCCGTCGCGCATCTCGATCGAGAGCCACTGGTAGCGGCGGGCGCCGTCGTCGAGGAGGTACTCGGTCCACTGCTTGCCCTGCCAGGACAGGTACAGGGCGCCGAGGACGCGGCTGCGCACCCCCTGGCACTCGATCGTGTCGCCGACCTTGATCGTGCGGGGGTCGGGGTAGTCGATGCCGACGCGGCCCGCGGTCGGTGCGGGCAGTGGCGCGGCCTTGACCGCGGGGGCAGGTGTCTCGCCGGAGGACTCCTGAGCACGACCGTTCCTGTCCTGGCGGGTCGTCGTGAAGAACGCGACGAGCAGCAGGACGATCGTGGCGACGCTCAGGCCGAGTATCACGGCGACCGCAGGGGTCATGCCGCGCGATCCTACTGGAGGCGGCGCACCGCCGCACTGATGCGTTCGTCACCGGCTGTCATGGCGATCCTGACGTGCCGCTCCCCGGCGGTGCCGTAGAAGTCGCCCGGAGCCACCAGGATTCCCCGCTCGGCCAGGGCACGGACCTGATCCCAGCAGGCCCTCCCGTCGGAGGCCCACAGGTACAGACCGGCGGTGGAATGCTCGATCTTCCAGCCGGCCTTCTCCAGGGCGGGACGGAGCGCGGCGCGCCGGGCCGCGTAGCGGACCCGCTGCTCCTCGGCGTGCTCGTCGTCGTCGAGGGCGGCGGTCATGGCCGCCTGGACCGGCGCCGGCACGATCATGCCGGCGTGCTTGCGCACCTCCAGCAGCCGCGCGATCAGCGCGGGGTCGCCCGCGGCGAACCCGGCCCGGTAACCGGCCAGGTTGGAGCGCTTGGAGAGCGAGTGCACGGCGATCAGGCCCTCGTGCGAGCCGCCGCAGACGTCCGGGTGCAGGATCGAGATCGGCGTCTCCTCCCAGCCCAGCTCGATGTAGCACTCGTCGGAGGCCACGACCGCGCCGCGCTCGCGCGCCCACGCGACGACCTTGCGCAGGTGCTCGGCGGGCAGGACCCTGCCGGTCGGGTTGGAGGGGGAGTTCACCCAGACCAGCGGCACCCGCTCGGGTCCGAGCGCGAGCAGGCCGTCGGTGGCGTACGGCTCGGCGTGCGCGAGGCGCGCGCCCACGTCGTAGGTGGGGTAGGCCAGCTCGGGGAAGATCACCCGCTCGCCCGGGCGGACGCCGAGCAGGGTCGGCAGCCAGGCCACGAACTCCTTGGAACCGATCAGCGGCAGCACGTTCGCCTGGTCCAGGAGCACGCCGTGCCTGCGGCGCAGCCATCCGGCCGCGGCCGAGCGCAGTCGCTCGGTGCCGTAGGTCAGCGGGTACCCAGGGCTGTCGGAGGCGTCCGCGAGGGCCTGGCGCACGACGGCGGGCACCGGGTCGACGGGCGTGCCCACCGACAGGTCGACGATCCCGCCGGGATGCGCCGCCGCCTGCTTCTTGAACGGGACGAGCCGGTCCCACGGGAAGTCGGGCAGGGCGGTCATCGTGACCTCGCCGGGATGCTCGGGGCGTGGAGCCGGACGGGAATGGCGTGCATCGGGATCAGCCGTCGTCTCTCGCTGGATCGGATCGCGACCGGTGGCGCGTGCCGGGACGGGAGCACCCGGCGGACCGGCGGCACGGGGGCGGGCCGGTGGCGCGGGGCGCGTGCCGGACCGGCGGCGCGTGCCGGAGGGGAAGCACGTCCTCCCCCTCCGGCACGGCCACTAGTGGCTCTCGGCCTGCGGGGGCAGGGCCGCGACGACCGGGTGGTCCTTCTCGATCTTGCCGACCTTGGAGGCGCCGCCCGGCGACCCCATGTCCTCGAAGAAGTCCACGTTCGCCTTGTAGAAGTCTTTCCACTGCTCCGGAAGGTCGTCCTCGTAGAAGATCGCCTCTACCGGGCAGACGGGCTCGCACGCGCCGCAGTCGACGCATTCGTCGGGGTGGATGTAGAGCATCCGCTCACCCTCGTAGATGCAATCGACGGGGCACTCCTCGATGCACGCCTTGTCCAGGACGTCCACGCAAGGCTGCGCGATGACGTAGGTCACCTCGGGCTCCTTCTTCTTTACGCACCTAGGCACGACTTCGACCGCGGGTTGCTAAGCCCTAGTATTGCCGTGCCTGCCACATGTCTGAAACGGGAGGGGGCAAAAGTCGATGGCCCTTGGTTTCAGTGCTCGACTGAACATCACCCTAACCCCTTCCGACGTCGGCAAAAGGGTCACCACCCGGAGAAGGATCCCCGAGGGGTTCCGCGACGCCGTGGGCGAGCTGGAGTTCTGGCGGGACGGCGTGCTCGGCGTGCGCAAGCGCGACGGCACCCTGGTGGAGATCGCCGAGGAGACGCTGGCCGCCGCGAAGGTCGTCCCGGAACGGCCTCCCGGCCGGGTCCCGGGCGGGGCGGCGGGGACCGGCGGGTAAGCCGCTCGCCAAGACACGTGTAAGCCGTCCGATGGAAAGGGCCGCGCTGCTCGACCCCGTCCCGGGGGACGGACAGTATGCGGGCCGTGACCCTACGTACCAGACGTGTCAGCGCCGCCGCGGTCCTCGCGACCGCGATCGCCGGATGTGGCGCCCCGGCCACCCAGAACGCACAGCTCCCGCCGATCGACGCCCAGGCGGCCTCCATGAGGGAGGGGTTCTCCACGATGGAGCGCCTGGTGGAGGCGGCCAAGAAGGAGGGCTCACTCAGGGTGATCGCGCTGCCGCGCGACTGGGTGAACTACGGCGAGATCATCGACACCTTCGGCGACGAGTACGGCATCAAGGTCGAGCAGCTCGAACCGCAGGCCAACAGCGCCAGGGAGATCGAGGTCGCCGAC
This sequence comes from Streptosporangium sp. DT93, assembly GCF_049844535.1. Classification (NCBI taxonomy): domain Bacteria; kingdom Bacillati; phylum Actinomycetota; class Actinomycetes; order Streptosporangiales; family Streptosporangiaceae; genus Streptosporangium; species Streptosporangium sp. DT93. The sequence continues at coordinate 134,460 of NZ_JBNCLF010000015.1, read as the reverse complement.
CGGCTCAAGCCCGACGTCTTCGACCTCGGCATGGACGTCGCCGTGGACAAGGCCGTCATGTTCGCCCCCTACCGGGTCCAGAACTGGCACGACATCCCCGACCACCTCAAGGACCACAGGGCGGCCTGGTACGCCGCCTACGGCGGCTACATGTCGATCGGCTACGACCCCGCCAGGGTCGCCGCCCCGGCCTCCTTCGCCGACCTGCTCAAGCCGGGCCTCAGCGTCTCGCTGCCGGGCGACCCCAGGGAGGTCTCGGCCGCCTTCAACGGGGTGATGGCCGCCTCCCTCCAGGGCGGCGAGGCCCAGGTCCAGCGGGGCGTGGACTTCTTCCAGCGCCTCAAGAGCGCGGGCAACCTCGCCACCTCCCCCAGGACGGCCTCGGTCGTCGTCGACTGGGATTACCACAACGTCGAGCGGGCCGCCACCGGGAAGGGGTGGAAGGTCACCGTCCCCAAGGAGGCCGTCCTCGGCGCGTACTACATCCAGGCCATCAACAAGAAGGCCCAGCACCCGGCCGCGGCCCGGCTGTGGCAGGAGTTCCTCTTCTCCGACCGGGGACAGAACCTCTTCCTCAAGGGCTACGCCCGCCCGGTCCGGATGGAGGCCATGCAGATGCGCGACACCGTGAACGAGGAGCTCGCCGCCAAGCTCCCGCCGGTCAAGGCCAGGCCGGTGGTCCTCACGGTCCCGGAGATCGACAGGGCGCGCGCCTACCTCCAGCGGGAGTGGGCCAAGAAGGTGAGGTGACCGCCGGGCACGGGAGAGAGGCGGGATGACGGTGGGGCCTGTGGGACTGATGGGTCGAGGCTGCCCCGAGGCTCTAAAGTGTCTGGAGAGTACCGATAAAAGGCGTTGACGTCTTAGAATGCGAGCTGATCGTCTTGCGATACGACACCCCGAGCTTGATGAGGTGGAACGCTCGCGCACACGACAACGGCTTCGGGTACGTCTCGGCGCACGGTGCCCCCCTCGTCGACCTGCTCGACCCGCAGCCGGGGGAACGCGTCGTGGATCTCGGCTGCGGCACGGGCACGCTGACGGCGGAGATCGCCTCCCGGGGCGCGTACGTCCTGGGGATCGACGGATCGCCGGCGATGATCGAGCAGGCGCGGGCGGAGTATCCGGGCCTGGACTTCGTCGTCGGCGAGGGCGGCGTCTTCACCGTCGCCCGGCCCTACGACGCGGTCTTCTCCGACGCGGCCCTGCACTGGATGGGCCGGGAGCCGGACGCGGTGATCGCCGGCGTCCGGGAGGCCCTCACGCCGGGCGGGCGGTTCGTGGCGGAGATGGGCGGCGCGGGCAACTGCGCCGCGCTGACGGCCGCCCTGTCCACCGCCTGGCGGGAGTACGGGCTGCGCGAGCCCGACCTGCCGTGGTACTTCCCCACCCCCGCCGAGTACGCCTCCCGCCTCGAGAAGGGCGGCTTCGTGGTCCGGCTGCTGGAATACTTCGACCGGCCGACACGTCTCGACGAGTGTCCGGGCGGCGCCGCCGACTGGGTGCGGATGTTCGCGCGTCCGCTGCTGCGGGAGGTGCCCGCGGAGACGGTCGACCCGCTGCTCCGCCGGGTGAACGAGCTGGCCGCACCCGCCCTCCGGCGGGAGAGCGGCTGGATGGCCGACTACGTGCGGTTGAGGTTCGCGGCCGTACGCCGCTGAACCGACCCTATGCGCCGGGGCGATTTGCCAGACTATGGTCTGTTCCATGAGTCTCGTTCCCCGGCCACACGGAGTGTCTCGGGCGGCTTGAGGGGCTGGTGAAGGGAACGGATGAATTTCTGTCTGAGTGACCTCGTGCCGCCGCTGCGCTGGAGCGACGCGGCCACGATCCCGCTTCTGCGCGATCAGCCTGACCTACCGGACGCTTGGTGGCGGAGCCTGCCGGTCGCCCGGGTGCTCGCCGTGCTGGGCCCGGAGAGGCTGGCCGAGGTCCTGACCACGATCGCCCTGGAGCACTGGCCCGCCGCGGCGGTGGGGGACGTGCTCCCCGCCCTGTACGTGCTGGACCCCGAGGACGCGGACGAGCCGTGCACGGCCATCGCCCTCGACCGGGCCGGGTCCTGGCCGGGACTCCTCGCGCTGACCGGCCACGAGCTGCGCGACCAGCCGTTCATCCAGCCCGTCCCGCTGCTGCACACCCTGTTCACGGCGGTCCTCGTCCGCCTCGCGGCCTCCGCCCCGGCGGGTGATGGGGGTGCGGCGGTCCGGGGTTCCTCGGCTCCGTCTTCCGTGATCCCGGCGGAGCCTGCTCCCGCGGACCCGCCTCAGCCGGAATCGGTCCCGGTCGAACCGGTCCCGGTCGAGTCGCGATCGGTCGAGTCGCGATCGGTCGAGTCGCGATCGGTCGAAGCGGAATCGGTCGAAGCGGAGTCGGTTCAGCCGGTCGTGGAGATTCCGGAGCCTCGGGCGGAGGTGGAGGAGCCCGAGGTCCAGGCCACACCGGTGATCGCGGAGGCGCCGGTGATCCCCTCGCGGGAACGCGCGGCCGACGACACGTCCGCCCAGGACTCCCGCGACCGCGACGCGGAGGAGGACGCCGCACCCGGATCGCTCTTCCGGCCCGCCGCGGCCAAGAGGAGCCGGTCCGAGGCGGCTCCGCGGGTCGCGTCCTCCCTCTGGGCCGAACCGCCCGCGAAGGACGGAACCGGCGAGACCGAGCCCGAGCCCCGGACCGCACTCGACGCCGAGCCCAGGGCCGGGGCCGGAAACGACATCGAACCCGAAGCCGAGGCCGGAGGCCGGGTCGGAGCCGAACTCGGCGGGAACGCGCCCGAGGACCGTCTCTGGGCCGCCTCCGGCGACGCGCCGCATCCGGCGGAGGCCGTACCCGAGCCGGTCGCCGACGTCGGCCGTGCCGAAACCGACGGCGCCGATGCCGATGCCGATGCCGATGCCGACGACAGTGACGACCACGATGACGGTGACGACGAGCGGTTCGAGCCGGACGCGGGCGAGGAGTCCGGACGGCCGGTGACGAGCCTGCACGCGCTGGTGGACGGCGTCTTCGCCGATGTCGAGGACAAGCGCTGGGCCGTGGCCCAGAACAGGCTGTTCAGCGACGTCCCGGCGACCGTGGAGGCACTGGCCAAGCTCTTCGCCGTACGGCCCGACGTGATCCGCGACCTGGAGGCCGACCTGCGCCGGGAGCTGGCCGCGTGGGTCGCCTCCGACGAGGCCGCCCCCTACCGGGAGCATCTGGAGGCGGTGAAGGACGTCCTGGGCAAGGCCGCGCCCAGGGAGCGTCTGATCGACGCCGCCGAGTGGCACACCCGGGAGCTGCGCTCGCTCGACGTACCGGCCTGGCAGTTCGTGCTGGCCTGCCTGCCCGGGTACCACCTGGTCGACGAGTGGCTGGTGGAGGGTGACATCACCGAGCTCCGGCACCGCACCCGCGACATGATCAGCGGCGCCAAGCCTCCGCTGACCATCAACAAGGCCCGCGACATGGTCTCCTCCCTGGGCATCCACCCCGAGGTGTCCCAGGAGTGGCTGGAGAACGTCCCCCAGCTCCGCATCCTCGGCGCGGGCGAGCGGCCTCCGCAGCGCGCCGGCGGCGCCCCCGCGCTGACCGTGGAGAAGCCCGGCGACGGCACCGGCGGGGAAGGCGGCGGGGAACGAGACCCCGGACGGGCCGGCCGGGAGCCGGACGACGGTGAACCGGGGAACGGGCACCTGGGCGATGAGCGACCGGACCACCCCGAACCGGCGGGGGAGCCGGCGAAGGCGCCGTTCCGCCCGCTGAAGGACGTCTCGCTGACCCGGCGCTGCTTCCGGCAGCCGGACGGCCGCTGGTGGCTGAGGATCGACGTCACCGCCGACCACCTCCAGGGGACCGAGTGCCCGCTGCCCAGCGGGTTCGCCGCCTACCTCGGGATGGCGCCCGGCACCGGCCGCAGGGTGAGCAGCGCGGTCGGCGAGCTGGCCCTCAACTGGCAGGACAGGCCGGTCCTGGAGTCGCTGGGCATGCTGCTCGCGGACGTGGGCGCCAAGGAGGGCAGCCACCTGTTCCTCACCCTGTCGGACGAGGGGGTGCTGCGCGCCAGGCACCTGCCGGCCGCGGGGGACGAGATCGGGACGACCGCGCGGGCGCTGCGCCTGGTGGGCTACACCGCGGCGGGCGGCACCCCCGAGCAGGCCGTACGGGTCATCGCCACCCGGGTCGGCATGAGCGGACCCGCGGCCCTGCCCGACCTCCTGGCCCGGCTGCGGGAACGCGGGGACCGCGACCTCCTCTCCCTCCTGGCCTGACCCGTGCCCCGCCTCGCCCTCTCCCCCGAGTTCCCGGCCGGTCTCGCCGCCCTGGACCAGCCGGTGCGCCGTGACGTCGTGGTGGCGGCGCGCCGGTTCCTGCAGAACGTGGCGGGCGCGCCGCACCCGGAGCGGGTCAGGGGGGCCAGGGACCCCAGGGTCGCCACCCTGAGGCTCGCCGACCGGCACCGGGGCGTGGTGGTCAGGCAGCGGGACGTCTACTGGCTGCTGACCGTGCTGCCGGACGCCGAGGCGTGGGCGTACGCGCAGCGCTACCGGTTCGGCGTCAACACCGCGCTGGGCGTGGTCGAGATGTGGGACGCCGAGGCGCTGGACCGGGTCAGGCCCGCGGTGCGCAGGGCCGCCGAGGCGACCACGTCGCGGCTGTTCTCCGACATCTGCGACAGCGACCTGGCCGAACTGGGCGTCGACGGCCGGTTCCTGCCGCTGGTGCGGCAGATCACCGACCAGCTCACCCTGGAGGCCCTGGAGCCGCTGCTGCCCCCCACGCAGTACGAGCCGCTGGCCGCGCTCGCCCGGGGCGAGTCGATGGCCGGGGCCTGGCGGGAGCTGGAGAACTGCCGCGCGACCGCCCCCGACCCCGAGCCGATCAATCCCGAGGACTTCGGCGCCGCCCTGACGCGCAGCCCGGACCGGGCGGTCTTCACCCCCCACCCGCGCGAGCTGAACCGGGTTCTGGAGGCGCCCGGGTGGTGCGTGTTCCTCTACCCGCCGCAGCGCCGCCTGGCCTACTGGGAGTCCTACCGCCAGCCGACGGTGGTCACCGGGGGCGCGGGCACCGGCAAGACGCTCATCGCCCTGCACAGGGCCGCCCACCTGGCCTCCCGGGGCAGGGGGCAGGTGCTGCTGGTCACCTTCTCCCAGGGGCTGAGCGCCGAGCTCGCGACCCGGCTGGACGTGCTGGTCGAGGACGGGGTGATCCGCAAGCGGATCGAGGTCGGCAACGTCGACCGGCTGGCCCACCGCATCGTCGCCGAGGCCGAGGGGCGTCCGCCCTCGCTGGTCGGCGCCACCGAGCTGACCACCCTGTGGGAGGAGACGCGGACCGGCCACAGCCCGGCGTTCCTGCTGCGCGAGTGGGAGCAGGTGGTGCTGGCGCAGAACCTGCGGACCCTGGAGGAGTACCTGCGGGCCCCCCGCCCCGGCCGCAGCGTCGAGCTGTCGCGGCAGGAGCGGACCGTCGTCTGGAACGCCGTCGGGCACGTCACCGGGCAGTTGCGGGAACGCGGCAGGCGGACCCTGCTCCAGCTCGCCGCCGAGGCCTCCACGCTGCTGGGCCGCACGACCGGGGACCTGCTGGAGGAGATCGAGCCGGCGCGGGAGCCGTACCGGCACATCGTGGTGGACGAGGCGCAGGACCTGCACCCCGCGCAGTGGCGGCTGCTGCGGGCCGCGGTGCCGCACGCCCCCGACGACCTGTTCATCGTGGGCGACCCGCACCAGCGCATCTTCGACACGCGGGTGACGCTCGACGCGGTCGGCATCGACGCGGTCCGGCAGCGCCTGCGGGTGTCGTACCGGCTCCCGAGGGAGATCCTCTCGTGGGGGGTGCGGCTGCGCGGGGGCGGGCCCGCCGACGGGCTCGTCAAGGGTGTGCAGGAGCTTTACGGGTTCCGGGGCGTCCGCTACGGGCCGCGGCCGGCGGTGCGCGCCTACGATTCTCCACGGGATGAGCTGACGGGGCTGGTGGCACAGGTGGGACAGTGGGTGGACGAGGGTGTGCCTCCCGAGGAGATAGCGGTGGCCGCCAGGACCTCCGGCCTCGTGCGCGACGCACGGGCCGCCCTGCGCGAACTGGGAGTACGGGTGACGACACTGCACGGCATGAAGGGGCTGGAGTTCCGGCGCGTCGCGGTGATCGGCGTCGGCGACGGCGTGGTCCCCGACCCCGGCTCCCTGACCCCCGTCGGCGAGGACCCGGCCGCCAGGGCGCACGACCTGCAGCGGGAACGCGGCCTGCTGTACGTGGCCTGCACCCGGGCCACGGAATTTCTTTACGTGTCCCATTCCGGCCGGGCCAGTCCCTTCCTTCCCACCTGATCACATAGTCTCTGAACTGCGGATATATTCCCCTTTGCCGGTTGGACCTCAATGAACCTCAGCCTGAGCGACATCGCGCCACCCCTGCGCTGGACCTCTCCCGGCCAGGTAGCGCCGATCGCCACCGACCCGCGCCTCCCCGAGGCGTGGTGGCAGGCGCTTCCGCTCGACCGGGCCTGTTCCACCATCGGGACCTCCGAGGTCGCCGGACGCCTGACCGACCTCGCCCTGGCCTGCTGGGGCCACCTGATGCTCGGCGACGTCCTTCCGCTGCTCAGGTTCGCCGACCCGGCCGCCAGCGTCCGCACGCCCGAGGCGCTCGGCCGCGAGACCGTGCACAAGCTGTTCACCGGGGTCCTGGAGCGGTTTCTGGAGCCGGTCACCGAGGAGAGCGTCGCCAGGATCCGCCCGTCCCGGCCCGACCGGCCGCTGCCCGAGCTGATCGACGAGGTCTTCGCCACCCTGGACGAGCGGCAGCGCGCCATCGCCAGGGACCGGCTGTACGCCTCCCAGCGGGCCACGCTCGACGACCTGGCCCAGCGGTTCTCGGTCACCCGGGAGCGCATCCGCCAGATCGAACGCGACCTGCGCGACCACGTCGAGGCCTGGCTCGCCAAGGACGAGGCCGCCCCGCTGACCGGGCACGTCTCGTGGCTGCGCGGGCGGCTCGGCTCGGCCGTGCCCGCCGACGACCTGGCGGCGGCGGTGCCGTGGCACCGCAGCGACCTGGCCACCCTGGGCATCCCGGCCTGGCGCTTCGTCCGCACCCTGCTGACCGGCTACGAGCAGGTGGACGGCTGGCTGGTCGCCGGGGGCGCCGACGAGCTCAGGGAGAAGACCCGGCAGCTGTTCACCGACGGCCCCCGGCCGCTGGACGAGGCCGTCACGCTGGCCAGCCAGCTCGGCATCCGCGAGGACGTGGCCGAGCGCTGGCTCATCGCGGTCCCCCAGCTGCGGGTGCTGGAGGGGCACGTGGTGCCCTGGCCGCGCAGCGTGAACGACAAGGCCGAGGCCGTGCTCGCGGTGGCGGGGAGCCCGCTGAGCCCCGAGGAGATCCAGGAGCGCATCGGCGAGGACTACAGCCTGGTCGGCATCCGCAACCAGCTCACCGCCGACGACCGGTTCCTGCGGGTGGACCGCAACAAGTACGGGCTGACCCGCTGGGGCGGCGAGCAGTACCTGGGCATCCGGGAGATGATCGTCAGGGAGATCGAGCGGTCCAACGGCGAGGCCTCGGTCAACACGATCGTCACCAGCCTCACCGGCCGCTACGACGTGAGCGAGAGCTCGGTCCGCGCGTACGCGGGCGGCCCCGGCTTCGAGCGTACGCAGCGGGGCTGGATCCGGGTCGCCGGGGCCGAGCAGGCCGAGTACCAGCCGCGCCGCGACGTCTCGGAGACCCGGCGCTGCTTCCGCAGCCGCGACGGGCGCTGGTGGCACCGGGTGGACGTCAACGCCGAGCACCTGCGCGGCTCGGGGTCCCCGCTGCCGACCGGTTTCGCCGCCCACCTGGGCATGGCCCCCGGCGGCCAGCTCACCGCCTCCACCCCCTCGGGCGACGTGGTGATCAGCTGGCACAACCAGCCGACCATGGGCTCCATCCGGCCCGTCCTGGTCGCCGCCAACGCCTCCGAGGGCGACCACGTGTTCCTGACCGTCTCCGACGGCGGCGAGCTGCTGACCCGCTACCTGCCCGCGGCCTCCCCGACCCTGCCCGCCCTGAACCGGGCGCTGCACCTGATCGGCTACACCGCGCCGGTGGCCTCCGAGGCCGAGGGCCTGCGGCTGATCGGCGCCCGCATCGGCCTGCCGGAGGGGTGCACCCGCGAGGAGGTCATCACCCGCCTCCGCGAACGCGGCGACCGGGAGATCCTCACCTTCCTGGAGGGCTGACAGCGCTTATGGCGCCCGCTCCGCGAGCGCGACCCGGGCGCCCACAGGCCGGGCCGCGTAGGCTCGACGCATGTTGCGCCTGTATGACACGCGGAGTCGCCGGATCGAGCAGATCGTGCCGGAGGGGAGCCGTTCCCTGCGGATGTACAGCTGCGGCCCGACCGTCTACAGGCCGGCCCACGTCGGCAACCTCCGGTCGTACCTGCTGTCGGATCTGATCAGGCGGGTCAGCGAGCGGCAGCGGGTCCGGGTGGTGGTCTGCCGCAACATCACCGACGTCGGCCACCTGGTCGACGACACCGAGCTCGACCCCTCGGGCGAGGACAAGGTGCTCGCCCAGGCCCGCGCCGAGAGGCGGAGCCCCCTGGAGGTCGCGCGGTCCTACGAGGAGGGCTTCCTCGCGGACACGGCCGCGCTGAACGTCCGCCCGCCCGACCACTCGCCCCGGGCGAGCGAGACGATCGACCCGATGGTCGAGATGATCTCCAAGCTGATCGAGAAGGGGCACGCGTACGCGGTGCCCGACGGGTCGGTCTTCTTCGACGCGACCTCCTTCCCGACATACGGGGAGATCTCCGGCAACCGGCTCGACCAGCTGCGGCCCGCCCACCGGATCGAGGCCGTCGACGCGCGCAAGCGCTTCCACGCCGACTGGGCGCTGTGGAAGCCCTCGCGGGGGGAGCCGACCTGGGAGACCCCCTGGGGCCGCGGCTTCCCCGGCTGGCACATCGAGTGCTCGGCCATGGCGCTGCGCTTCCTGGGCGAGCACATCGACGTGCACACCGGCGGCATCGACCTGCGCTTCCCGCACCACGAGGACGAGCGCGCCCAGTCCGACGCCACCGCCGGGCACGAGGTGGTACGGCACTGGGTGCACGGCGAGCACCTGCTCTTCGACGGGCGCAAGATGTCGAAGTCCACCGGCAACGTGGTCCTGCTCAAGGACGTCGTGGAGGCGGGGCTGGACCCGCTGGCCGTGCGGCTGGCGCTGCTGGAACACCGTCACCGCCAGCAGATGAACCTCACCTGGGACACCCTCCGGGCCGCCGACAGGACGCTGCGGCGCTGGCGCGCCCAGGTGGCCGAGTGGTCGGAGTCGCCCAGCGGCCCGATGCCCGCCGGCCAGGTCTCCCGGATCGAGGCCGCCTTCGACGACGATCTCGACACCCCGCTGGCGCTGCGGCTCCTGCGCGAGCTGGAGCGCGACGAGTCGGTCGCCCCCGGGTCCCGCTTCGAGGCGTTCCTGCACCTCGACCAGATCCTGGCCCTGGACCTCTCCATCGACATCGGCAGGTCGGCCAGGCCGAGGACCCTGCCCGCCGGGGCCGCCGAGCTGCTGGAGCGGCGCTCGCGGGCCCGCGACGCCAGGGACTGGGCCGCGTCCGACCGCCTCCGCGACGAGCTGGCCGCCCTGGGCGTGAAGGTCACCGACACCCCGGAGGGCCAGACCTGGTCCTGACACGGCTGGTCCGGACGGGCCCCTGACGGGGCTGGTCCTGACGTAGCGGGGAGGAGATCGTGGTCCCGCCGCGGACGGGGCGGTGATGCGCCGTGATCAATGGGTGTTCAATGACCGGGTGACGAATATCGCGCCCACCGGGACCCAGCACACCATCGCGGCCGACGGCTTCGAGGCCGTCATCACCGAGCTCGGAGCAGGCCTCAGGAGCCTCACCCAGGACGGCAGGCCGCTCGTCGTCGACTTTCCCGCCGACCAGCCGCCGGTCGGCGGGGCCGGGCTGCCCCTGCTGCCCTGGCCGAACAGGATCGAGGACGGCCGCTACACCTTCGACGGCGAGGAGCGGCAGCTCGCGCTGAGCGAGCCCAAGACGGGCAACGCGATCCACGGGTTCTCCAGGACGTTCCCCTGGCGGGTCCTGTCCCGCGACGACGCCTCGATCCGGATGGGGCTGCGGCTGTTCCCCCAGGTCGGATACCCGCACATCCTGGACCTCTCCATCCGGTACGCGCTGAGCGCCGCCGGCCTGGAGGTGGAGATCGAGGCGGAGAACGTCGGGGACACCGACGCGCCGTACGGTTTCGGAGCCCACCCCTACCTGACGCTCGGCGCCTCCTGCCCCCTCGACGAGACCGTGCTCGAACTCCCCGCCGCGCAGTGGATCCCGGTGAACGAGCGGAAGGTCCCCACCGGCCGCAAGGACGTCCAGGGGACCGAGTACGACTTCCGGACCGCCCGCCCGATCGGCGGGACCGAGCTCGACACGGCCTTCACCGGCCTGGAGCGCGACGACGACGGGCTGGTCCGGGTCAGGCTGACCCCCGGTGGCGGGACCGGCGGGATCCAGCTCTGGGCGGGCGAGGGGATCGAGTGGCTCCAGCTCTACACCGGCGACACCCTGCCGGAGGGGCACCGCCGCCAGGGGCTGGCGGTGGAGCCGATGAGCTGTCCCCCGAACGCCTTCGCCACCGGCGAGGACGTCGTCCGGCTGGTCCCGGGCGGCCGGGTCGTCCACCGCTGGGGGATCGGCCCGGTCTGACCGGCCTTCCGGGACCGTCTCCGAGGGGAGGCGGTCCCGGAGCCGCGTCCTCATCAATGATCATCGCGCCGGGACTGCGGAGGTAGTGCCACACTTGCGGGAGCATGCCGTCTAGGAGGTTTTCGTGAGGTTCCGCCCGTATGCCCGGCTACCCCGTCCGTTCAAGTGGCCGGCGCGGGTGCTCACCGTTCTCGTGGTGCTCGGGCTGCTGCTCGCCGGCACCGGGGTGTGGGCCGTGCGAGCCTCCTTCCCCCAGCTCGGGGGCGAGCTCTCGGTGGACGGTCTCACCGCCAAGGTCACCGTCTACCGCGACGAGAGCGGCATCCCCCACATCTACGCCGACTCCCCCGACGACCTGTTCAGGGCCCAGGGGTACGTGCACGCGCAGGACCGCTTCTTCGAGATGGACTTCCGCCGCCACGTGACCGCGGGCCGGCTCTCGGAGATGTTCGGCGCGGCGACCCTGACCGAGGACCGGGTCATCCGGACCATGGGCTGGCGGCGGGTGGCCGAGAAGGAACTGCCCCTGCTCGACGAGCGGACCAGGCGCTACCTGGACGCCTACGCGGCCGGGGTGAACGCCTGGATGCGGGACAGCGGCGGCTTCGCCGACCGGAGCCTGGAGTACGTGCTGCTCCGGGCGACCAGCCCGGACTACCGCCCCGAGCCGTGGACCCCGGTGGACTCGCTGGCCTGGCTCAAGGCCATGGCGTGGGACCTGCGCTCCAACATGAGCAGCGAGATCGGCCGCGCGCTCGCCGCGAGCACGCTGCCGCGCGGGCGGGTCGAACAGCTCTGGCCCGACTACCCCTACGCCACCAACCCGCCGATCGTCACCCGGGGCTCGGTCGGGCCTGGCGGGTTCGACCAGAACGCGGAGCCCGGAACGGACTCCAGGGCGACGGACCCCGGGACGGGCTCCACCCGTTCGCCCCGGCAGCCCGGTGAGCGGGCTCCCGAGCCGACCGAAGGGCCGAGCGAGCAGGCCCCCCTGCCGACCGAGGGACCGGCCACGCAACCGGCCGGGGCGGGCGTCACGGCGGACGCCGGAACAGGTCCCGGGGCGGATGCCGGGACGGGCGCCGGCGACGGTGGCAGGCCCGATGCCGACGCGGACGTCGGCGCGCTGACCCGGGCCGCGGCGGCCATGCGCGCGGTGCCGAGCCTGATGGGCGACCCCGCGGGCGGCAGCGGCATCGGCTCCAACTCCTGGGTGGTCGGCGGCAGGCACACGAAGTCCGGCAAGCCGCTGCTCTCCAACGACCCCCACCTGTCGGCCGGCATGCCCTCGGTCTGGTACCAGGCCGGGCTGCACTGCCGGGTCAAGAACCCCGAGTGCCCGTTCGACGTCACCGGATTCACCTTCTCCGGCGTGCCGGGCGTGGTCATCGGCCACAACGACAGGGTCGCCTGGGGTTTCACCAACCTCGGCCCCGACGTCGCCGACCTCTACCTGGAGCAGACCAGGAACGACACCTACCTGTTCAGGGGCGAATGGAAGCCCATGACCACCAGGGTCGAGACGATCAAGGTGGCGGGGGGCGCCGACGTCCGGCTCACGGTGCGCGACACCATGCACGGGCCGATCGTCTCCGACGTCCTGGAGGACGCCAAGGGCACGCTGCCCGGCATGGAAGCGGTCGCCGGGCAGAAGGCCGACGCGGTCGCCCTGCGGTGGACCGCGCTGGAGCCGGGCAGGACCGCCGACTCGATCTTCGCGTTGAACACCGCCCAGGACTGGCAGCAGTTCAGGGCGGCGGCGAGCGGGTTCGAGGTGCCCGCGCAGAACCTGGTCTACGCCGACACCGCGGGCAACATCGGCTACCAGGCCCCCGGCCGCATCCCGATGCGGACCCGCGGCGACGGCACCTGGCCGGTGCCGGGCTGGACCGGCGAGTACGACTGGCGCTCGACGATCCCCTTCGACGACCTGCCCAGCGTCTACAACCCGCCGGAGGGCTACATCGTGACCGCGAACAACGCGGTCGTCGACCCCCGCCGCTATCCGCACCTCCTCACCGAGGACTGGTCCTACGGGTACCGTTCCCGGCGCATCCTGGACCTGCTCGGCCAGGCGGTGAAGGACGGCAAGGTGGACGTCGCGGCGATGAGCGCGCTACAGAAGGACAGCCACACCGGTCTCGCCCGGTTCCTGGTGCCCCGGCTGACGGCCCTGGAGGTGGCCGGGCCCGCGCGGGACGCCCTCGCGCTGCTGCGCGGGTGGGACCACTCGCAGGGCGCGGACTCGGCGCCGGCCATGTACTTCAACGCCGTCTGGCGCCGCCTGCTCATCGAGACCTTCAACGACGACCTGCCCGAGGGCGCCCGGCCCGACGGCGGCGACCGCTGGTTCGAGGTCGTACGGGTCATGCTGGAGCGGCCGGACGACGCGTTCTGGGACGACCGGGCCACCCCGGGCGCCGAGACCCGCGACGACATGCTGCGCCGGGCGATGGCGGGCGCCTACGACGAGCTGACCACCCGGCTCGGCCCGGAACCCCGGGACTGGCGCTGGGGCGACCTGCACTCGCTGGAGCTCGTCCACCAGACCTTCGGCACCTCGGGGATCGGCCCGATCGAGTGGCTCTTCAACCGGGGCCCGTTCCCGGTGGCCGGCAGCGACGACGCGGTCGACGCCGCGGGCTGGGACGTGCAGAAGGACTACACGGTGGGCTGGCTGCCGTCCATGCGGATGGTGGTCGACCTGGCGGACCTGGACGGGTCCCGCTGGATCAACCTGACCGGCGCCTCCGGGCACGCCTTCCACGACAACTACTGGGACCAGGCGCCGCTGTGGGCGGGCGGGCGGACCGTCCCGATGCTCTCGGGCCTTGAGCCGATCAAGAAGGCGGCCGTCCACACGCTCGTCCTCACCCCCTGAGGACGGACCCGGCCTGAGGACAGACCCGGCCTGAGAACGGGGCCGGCCTGAGAACGGGGCCGGCCTGAGAACGGGGCCCGGTCACCCGTGACGGGTGACCGGGCCCGTTTCCTTCGGCCGGCCCCTGTCTCAGGGGCGCCGGCGGCTCAGGTCGTCAGCACGCGGGACTCGCCGATCGCCAGGTCCCACAGGTCGGCGCGGTCCCGCCCGGCCGCCGCCCAGGCCGCGCGGGCCTCCTCAACCGGCGCGAGCAGCGGCTCCCCGGACAGCACGAACGTGCCCCAGTGCATGGTCGCCATCCGGCGCGCCCCCACGTCCAGGCACCCCCGTACGGCCTGCTCGGGATCGACGTGCGCGGCCTTCATGAACCAGCGGGGCTCGAACGCGCCGACCGGCATCAGGGCCAGGTCGATGCCGTCCGGGTATCGCTCCCCGATCCGGGCGAAGCGCTCGCCGTACGCGGTGTCCCCGGCGAAGTAGATCGTCTGGTCGCCGCAGGCGAGCACCCAGCCGCCCCAGAGCGTCCTGCAGGTGTCCCAGACCGACCGGCGGCTCCAGTGGTGGGAAGGAACGAAGTCGAAGCGCACGTCCCCCACCCGGGCGCTCTCCCACCAGTCGAGCTCGACGACGTCGCGGAACCCGCGCCGGGTGAACCAGGACCTCAGCCCGGCCGGGACGAGGACGGGCGTGTCGCGCGGCAGCCGCCGTACGGTCGGCGCGTCCAGATGGTCGTAGTGGTTGTGGCTGATCACCACGGCGTCGATCCTGGGCAGGTCCGCCCAGGCGACGCCGGGCGGGGTGAGCCGGGGGCGGACACCCGGGATCTTCCTCGCCCACACCGGGTCGGTCAGGACGGTCAGCCCGCCGATCTGCACCACGTACGTCGCGTGGCCCACCCAGGTGACGACCGCGTCGGTCCCGACCGGCCGGGGAAGGCCGTCCCGGTGGACCGGGACAAGGTCGCCGTCCCCGACGTCGGGACGGAGCATGCCGTGCCAGGCGACCGCCAGCAGTTCCTGGAACGTGGGGATGGGCGAGGTCAGCCGGTCCCTGAAGCCGCCTGGCCACGTCCTCGGGGGCGCGGGTGACCGGCCCGGCCGGGCCGGGACCACGGGGAGGGCGGGCGACGCCGGGGAGGCTCTGCCCAGCCGCCTGAGGGCGCGTACCGGCCCCGTGGTGAAGCGGGCCGACCAGCCGGAGCGTCGGCGCGGTCCCCCGAGGAGGGGCGCGGGCTCCTCCTCGGTGACGCGTGTGGCGGTCTCGGGATGGGTTGTCGGCGCCATGAGCGGCCCCCTTCGGTCATCGTCGGCTCACCCTCTGTTGATCCCCTCACACGGGGATTCATTCCTTTTGAGGGGATCTGCTCCGACCAAGAAGGCCGTTCCGCCCGTGAGGGCACCTCCGGTCAGGAGAGCGCTCCGGCCGGAAGACCTACTCCGGGTGAGAACACTCCGGCCGGGAGGACTCCGAAAGGGGGGGTCCTGAAGGGGAGGACCCCGCGTGAGAGGACCCGCTCCGGCGCCACCAGGGTGATCTGCGGGCGTAGTTGCCGTCCTCCAGGTTCGCCAGCCGCTCGAAGACGTTCCAGGACGCCTGGTTCCCGCAGATCAGCATGGAACAGGCCACCGCGGAGACATAGAGCGGCAGCATCGGCAGCCCCAGGCAGAGCATGTACTGGGAGGCGTGCCGGTCCTCGTGCCGCAGGAGGGCGCCGGTGAGGAAACCCTCCTCGTGCTTGGTCAGCACCACGTTGCCCACGGTGAAGGCCGAGGCGATCGGGAACCGGAAGCGGTAGCCGTACGCGAGGATCAGCCCGTCCGGTCCCGGGGTCGGCCGGGCCCT
This sequence comes from Streptosporangium sp. DT93, assembly GCF_049844535.1. Classification (NCBI taxonomy): domain Bacteria; kingdom Bacillati; phylum Actinomycetota; class Actinomycetes; order Streptosporangiales; family Streptosporangiaceae; genus Streptosporangium; species Streptosporangium sp. DT93. Next base: position 119,035 of record NZ_JBNCLF010000015.1, on the reverse strand, counting down.
GCCGAGGACTGCCAGCAGCAACCCCAGGGGGGTCGACAGGTTGACGTAGTTGAGTACCCGCCGCATCCGATGAAACCGCCGCATACCGGAATTGTGCGCCATCCGGATGTCCGGCGGTAGCGCCTCTCGCACCACGGTCACTCCCCGTCTCAGGGAGCGGCGGACGCACCGGGCGGAGCCGAGACCCCGGGCGGGGCGGACGCACCGGGCGGAGCGGGCGGGGTGGGCGGGGTGGGCGGGGTGGGCGGGGTGGACACACCGGGCGGAGTGAACGCCCCGGGCGGAGCGGACACACCGGACACGCCGGGCGGAGCGGGCGGGGTGGACACACCAGGCGGAGCGGACGCGGCAGGCGGGAGGGGCGGTGCGGACGGATCGGGCGGCGCGGAGGCGACCGGCGGGCGGGGCCCGTACCCGTGCGGGGTGAGCAGCCACGACCCGTTCCCCGCGGACGGCGCCAGCAGCACCCCGGCCGTGATCGCGAGAAGACCCCCGTAAAGGTAGACGTACCCGGACAGGTCATTGGCGATGACCAGATCTCCCTCGGGGCGTCCCGCGGACCAGATCACGGTGACCAGCAACCAGCCCCCCGCGAACGACAGGCCCACCGCCTTGCCCTGCGCCAGCCGGCCCGCCCCGTAGGAGATCACGAACAGCAGGGCGACACAGCCGACGGCGGAGACCGGGACGGGGCCGACGTACCAGGAGTGCTGGAAACCGCCGAGCACGCCCGTCAGCAGCCCGAGCATGGCGAGCACGGCGCAGGCCGCCACGGTGACGACCGTCTCCGATGGCCCGCGCACCGCCGGCACCTGCTCCACCACAAGCATCGAGGCTAGTGGATCCCGGCGAAGAGGTCGTCCTCGCGGTCGTACGGCTCGCCGAGCCCTCCCGCCTCCACCGGCGCGCCGCGACCGGAGGGCCCCGGAACGCCGGAGGCGAGGACGAAGTGCTCCACCCCGAGCACCTCCTGGCCGATGGCGTTGGACAGCGCGTACCAGGGCGGGGCCACGCTGATCTGGGTGGCGTGCGCCCGCATCGCGTCGATCTTCCGGCCGAGGTGGGCGCGGGCGTCGATCTCGGTGGTCACGTCCTCGTCCGCGCAGCCGAACGGCAGCTCGTCGACCGGCTCGACCAGGAAGGGCGTGTCGCTCGCGCGAAGCGCCTCCGCGCTCCTGAGCAGCACGGACCTGGGGATGGCGGTGTGGTAGACCTTCGCGACCCGCCACGGCCCTCCCCCGCCGCCCGGGACCTCACCGGAGGACGAGGCCTCCCCAAAGGACGGGGCCCCACCGGAGGACGAGGTCTCCCCGGAGGACGGGGCCCCACCCGAGGACGGGGCCCCACCCGAGGACGGGGCCTCCCTGAAGGGCGGGGCCTCGCCCGCGGACGGGGCCTCCCTGGAGGACGGGGTCTCACCGGCCGCCGGGGCGAACGACGGGTCGGCCGCCAGCTCGACGGCGCGACGGGCGACGCGGTGGGCCTGGATGTGGTCGGGGTGGCCGTAGAAGCCGTTCTCGTCGTAGGTGACCAGGACCTGCGGCCGGACCTCGCGGATGATCCCGGCCAGCTCGCCCGCGGCCTCGTCCGGGTCGGCCCGCCAGAAGGCGTTCTCCCGGTCGTTGGTGGCGGCGCCCATCATGCCCGAGTCGCGCCAGCGGCCGGCCCCGCCCAGGAACCGGTGGTCGGTGACGCCGAGCGCCGCGCAGGCCGCGGCGAGCTCTCCCACGCGGTACGGGCCCAGGGTGTCGTCCCGGCCGGCGGCCAGGTGGGCCAGCTCCTCGCCGATGACCTCGCCCTCCTCGCCGAGGGTGCAGGTCACCAGCGTGACGCGCGCTCCCTCCGCGGCGTACCTGGCCATGGTCGCCCCGGTGCCGATCGTCTCGTCGTCCGGGTGGGCGTGCACGAGCATCAGGCGCCGATCCGTCATGACGTCGAGGGTACCGATGCTGAAATCACCCGACATATCGGGATCCTTTCGACCGGCGTCGCCGAGGGACGGGACGGACGGGAGGAAGCTGGCAAGATGGCCGTATGAGTGAGACCTTCCCTCGCCTGCACGCCAGGACCCGCCGCTTCACCCTCGGGGCGCCCCGGGGGTTCACGATCGCCCCGGGCGGCGACCGCGTCGTCTTCCTGCGGTCACGGGGCGGTTCCGACCCCGTGACCTGCCTGTGGGAGTACGACGTGCTCAGCGGCGAGGAGCGGCTCGTCGTCGACCCGCGCGCCCTGTCCGCGGACGACGAGGACCTGCCGCCCGAGGAGCGGGCGCGCCGCGAGCGCAGCAGGGAGCAGGCCGGGGGCGTCGTCGGGTACGGCACCGACGCCGCGGTGAGCGTGGCGGCGTTCGCCCTCTCCGGTGGCCTCTACGTGGCCGACCTCGCGAGCGCGAGCGTACGGCGCCTGGAGACCGGCGGGGCGGTGATCGACCCCCGTCTCTCCCCCTCCGGCACCCACGTCGCCTACGTCACCGGCGGCGCCCTGCACGTCCAGGACCTGCGGGACGGGACCGACCATGCGATGGCCCGCCCCGAGTCGCCGGAGGTCACCTACGGCCTGGCCGAGTTCGTCGCCTCCGAGGAGCTGGACCGGATGCGGGGGTACTGGTGGTCGCCGTCCGGCGACGCCCTGCTGGTCGAGCGGGCCGACGACGCGCCGGTCCAGCGGTGGTACATCTCCGACCCGGCCAACCCGGACCGCCCGGCCGTCGAGCAGCGCTATCCCTCGGCCGGGACCGCCAACGCCACGGTCGAGCTGTTCGTGCTGACCCTGGCCGGCGACCGCGTCCCCGTGCCCTTCGACGACGAGTACCTCGTCAACGCCGTCTGGGACGCCCACGGCCTGTCGGTCGTCACCATGCCCCGCGACCAGCGGACGATCCGGGTGCTCGACGTCGACCCGGCCACCGGCGCCTCCACCGTGGTGCGCGAGGACACCGACCCCGCCTGGGTCGACGTGGTCACCGGCGTCCCGGGCCACCTGTCCGACGGACGCCTGGTCTGGACCGCCGTCTCCGAGGGCGGGCACCGGCTGATCGTCGGCGACGAGCCGGTCACCCCGCCCTCCCTCCAGGTCCGCGAGGTCCTCGGCATCGACGGCGAGACCGTGCTCTTCCGGGCGAGCGGCGAGCCCACCGAGATCGCCGTGTGGGCGTACCGCGGCGGCCGGATCACGCTCGTCAGCCCGCCCGAGAGCGGTGTCTACGGCGGGCAGACCGCGGGCGGCACCCTGGTGCTCACCGGCCAGACCCTGACCGGCGAGGGCTCGGTCACCCGCGTCCTGCACAACGGCACGCCCCGCGGCCACATCGTCTCGCACGCCGAGCGCCCCGGCATGGACCTGCGGGTCTCCCTGATCAGGGCGGGCGAGCGCGAGCTGTCCACCGCCGTGCTCCTGCCCGCCGGCCACGTACCCGGCTCGGCCAGGCTGCCGGTCCTGATGGACCCCTACGGCGGGCCGCACGCCCAGCGGGTGCTCGCCGCCTCAGGGGCGCACCTGACCAGCCAGTGGTTCGCCGACCAGGGGTTCGCGGTGGTCGTGGCGGACGGGCGCGGCACCCCCGGTCGCGGGCCGGAGTTCGAGCGGGCCGTCCTGCACGACCTGGCCGGCCCGGTCCTGGAGGACCAGATCGACGCCCTGCACGGCGCCGCCGCGCGCTTCCCCGACGACCTGGACCTGTCCCGGGTCGCCATCCGGGGCTGGTCCTTCGGCGGCTACCTGGCCGCGCTGGCCGTGCTCCGCCGCCCCGACGTGTTCCACGCGGCCATCGCGGGCGCCCCGGTGACCGACTGGCGGCTGTACGACACCTGCTACACCGAGCGCTACCTGGGCCTGCCCGGCGAGGGTCACTACGACGCCTCGTCGCTGTTCGGCGACGCCGGGAAGCTGGACCGCCCGCTGCTGCTGATCCACGGCCTGGCCGACGACAACGTGGTCGCCGCGCACACCCTGCGGTTCTCCTCGGCCCTGCTGGCGGCGGGCCGCCCGCACACCGTGCTGCCGCTCTCGGGCGTCACGCACATGACCCCCCAGGAGGTCGTGGCGGAGAACCTGCTGCTGCTCCAGGTCGACTTCCTGAGGAAGTCCCTGTCCTGAGACCCCCTCGGGAAGGCTCCGTCCCGGGCCTTCCCGAGGGGGCACCGCCCGTTCGCGGGCGTGGCCGGCCGGTGCGGCGTCAGTGGTTCTGGCCGGACGAGTAGGGAAGCGTGTAGCCCTGCCGGGGGTCGTACGGCTGCGGCGCGGCGTGCCCCTGCCGGAGGTCGTGGCCCTGCGGGCCGTAGGACTGCGGAGCCGCGAGCGGCTGGGCCTGCGGCTGCTGAGCCGGAAATTGCGAGGCCGGGAATTGCGGCGCCGGGAATTGCGGGGCCGGGGGCCGCTGGACGACCGGTGGAAGGTGGACGGTCTTGCGCTCGGCGGCCCCGCAGGCGGCACCGGCGACCATCAACCCGATGCTCCCGAGCGCGAAGACGTATGCCCGCTGCATGTTCGCGGGTTCGTCGTCGTCGAACGACCACATCAAGGCGAAGATCAGCATAAGGGAACCGAAGGTGAGATAGAGGATGCGGCCTATACCCATGGGGCGAAAGTGTAGCTTTCGGCGCCGATGGATCTTCGCCTTCCGAAGCGGTCCGGGGGCCGGGGGCCAAGGGGTCCTCGCCCCCGGAACGATCCGGGGTCCGGGGACTACGGGACCGTGGCCTCCGCAGCGGTCCGCAGGTCCGGGGCGTCGCCCTGACCGGACGTGCCGTGCCAGCTTCCCCACAGGGCCGCGTACGAGCCCCCCGCCGCCACCAGCTCGTCGTGGGAGCCCAGCTCGCTGATCCGGCCGTCCTCCACCACCGCGACCCGGTCGGCGTCGTGGGCGGTGTAGAGGCGGTGGGCGATGGCGATCACCGTGCGGCCCTCCAGCACGGCGGCCAGCGAGCGTTCCAGGTGGCGGGCGGCGCGGGGGTCGATCAGCGAGGTGGCCTCGTCCAGGACCAGGGTGTGCGGGTCGGCCAGCACCAGCCGGGCCAGGGCGAGCTGCTGGGCCTGGGCGGGCGGGACGGCCTCGCCCCCGGAGCCGACGACCGTGTCGAGCCCCTCGGGCAGGGTCGCGACCCAGTCCCAGGCGTCGACCGCCTCCAGCGCCTCGCGGACCCGCGCGTCGTCGGCCTCGGGCCGGGCGATGAGCACGTTGTCGCGGACGGTGCCCCGGAAGAGGTGGTGTTCCTGGGTGACCAGGGCGACGTGGCCGCGCAGGTCCTCCAGGGGGAGCTCGACCAGCGGGACGTCGCCGACCGTGACCGAGCCGGTGCGGGGGCCGTGGATGCCCGCGAGCAGGCGGCCCAGCGTGGACTTGCCCGCCCCGGACGGGCCGACCATGGCCAGCCGCTCGCCCGGCTCGACCGTCAGGTCGATGCCGTGCAGCACGTCGTGCCTCTCGCGGTAGGCGTAGCGGACGTCGCCCGCCAGCAGCCTGCTGCCGTCGGGTTCGGCGGAGCCGGGCTCGCGGTCGTCGGGCACCTCGGAGACGCCCAGCAGGCGGGCCATGGAGGCGCCTCCCACCTGGAGCTCGTCGATCCACATGAGCAGCCGGTCGAGCGGGTCGATGAGCTGCTGGACGTAGAGCGTGGCCGTGGTGACCTGCTCCAGCGAGGCCCAGCCCCTGGTGTAGAACAGGCCGCCGGCGACGAGGGTGGCCACGACCGGGATCACGTAGCCGAGCTCGATCGAGGGGAACCAGACCGTGCGCAGCCCCATGGTGTAGCGCTCGGCCGCCCAGGAGCGGGCGATGTCGGTGTCGGTGCGCCGGTGGCGGCGCTCCTGCAGGCCCAGCGCCTCCACGGCGCGTGCCCCGGTGACCGTCTCGGCCAGCCCGTCGGTCATGTCGGCGTACGCGGCGCTCTCGCGCAGGTAGCCGTCCCTGGCGCGCCTGAGGTACCAGCGGGTGGAGATCCACAGCAGGGGGACGGCCAGCAGCGAGGGCAGCAGGAGCAGCGGCCCGACCACCGCCAGGGCACCGACGGTGATCACGCAGGTGACCAGCGCGATCAGCGTCTCGGGGACGGCGTGGCGCACGGTGCGCGAGAGCGCGTCGACGTCGCGGGAGGTCCGCGAGATCAGGTCGCCGGACCCGGCGCGCTCGACCGTGGAGAGCGGCAGGCCGAGCACCCGGCCGACGAACTCCTCGCGCAGCTCGGCGAGGACCTTCTCGCCCAGCCGGGAGGAGGCGTACACGGCGAACCTGACCAGCACGGCCTGCGCGACGAGGAAACCGCCGATGCCCAGCGCCACCGCGGTGACGTCGACGCCGGCGCCCGTGTGGAGCCCCTGCACGAGGCCGCCGAGCAGCCACGGCACCGCCAGCCCGGCGACCGCGGCCAGGCCGTGCAGGACCAGCGCGACGGCCAGCTCGCGGGGGTACCTCAGGGCCAGCCTGCGGGCGTACGCGCGCACCTGCGCCCGGTCGGCGACGGGCAGGATCTGTCTGCTCACGGTGTCTCTCCCCGGGTGACGACGGCGGTGTATCCGGGGTGGGCCGCCAGCAGCTCCCCGTGCGCCCCCTGGGCGCGCACGACGCCGCCCTCGACGTAGACGACGTGGTCGGCGCGGTCGAGCACCAGCGGGCTGGTCGTGCAGACCAGCGTGGTCCTGCCGGCGCGGGCCTTGGCGAGCCGGTCGGCGATGCGCGCCTCGCTGTGGGCGTCGACCGCGCTGGTGGGCTCGATGAGGATGAGCACCTCGGGGTCGAGGACGAGTGCCCTGGCCAGGCGCAGCCGCTGCTGCTGGCCCCCGGAGAACTCCCGGCCCGCCTCGGCGACGCTGCCGTCGAGGCCGTCGGGCAGCGCGTCGACGATGTCCTGCGCGCACGCCGCCCACAGGGCCTGGGAGAGCTCCTCGTCCGAGGCCGTGCCGGTGACGTCCAGCTCGTCCCTGAGCACGCCGGCGAAGAGCCTGGCGTCGTTGTCGGCGACCAGGATCCGGCGGCGCACCTCCGAGAGCGGCAGGGTGTCGAGCGAGACGTCGCCGAAGTCGACGTCTCCGTCGCCGTAGCGGCCGAGGCGGTCGGCGATGGCCGTGGCCTCCTCGGGGAGGGCCGCGGCCAGGGCGGTGAGCATGCCGGGGCGGACGGCGACCCCGGAGGTCACGTCGCGCAGCAGGCCGCCCTCGGAGCGGCCGGTGCCGCCCTCGACCTCGGGCCGCAGGGAGAGGACGCGCACCACCCGGCGGGCCGCGACGTGGCCCTTGGTCAGCTTGTCGGCGGACTCGGTGAGGGTCCGCATGGGGCCGATGAGGAAGGCGGCGTAGCCGTAGAAGGCGACGAGCTGGCCGACGCTGATCTCGCCGCGCAGCGCGAAGGAGGCGCCCAGCCAGGTCACCCCGGCGATCAGCAGGCCGGGCAGCAGGACCTGCGCACCCTCCAGCACCGACTCCACCGCGGCGACGCGCACGCCGGCGTGGCGTACCCGCTGGGACTCGGTGGCGTAGCGGTCGGCGAAGACCCGCTCGCCGCCGATGCCGCGCAGCACCCGCAGGCCGGCGACGATGTCGGCGGCGCGGGTGGACAGCTCGCCCTGCAGGTCGCGGTGGTCGTTCTGGCGGCGGTGCAGCGGCCGCAGCAGGGGGACGACGGCGGCGGCCATCAGCGGCAGGCCGAGCAGGACCGTCAGGCCGAGCGTCGGCGAGGTGCGGACCAGGATCACGGTCACCACGGCGACGGCGACGAGCGCCCCGACGCCGCGGAGCAGGATGTCGATCGCGTTGCCGATGTGGGCGATGTCGGAGTTGCCGACGCTGACCACCTCGCCGGTGGACATCCGCTTGGGCAGGGTCGCGCCCAGCCGGGTCGCCTGCCTCTCGGTGACCTGGACGGTCCGGTAGGCGGCGGCCAGCCAGTTGTAGACCGCCATCCGGTGGCGCAGGATGCCGGTGACGGCCTGCGCGACGCCCAGCGCGAACAGCACCCCGCCCCAGGTGAGCAGGTCGGACACGTTCCCGGCCCGCACGGCGTCGATGCCGTTTCCCATGGCGGCAGGGACGAGCGCCATGGTGAGCCACCACAGGACGGCGTAGAGGATGCCGAGGAACAGTGGCCCCCTCTGCGTGCGGGCCACCCACCGCAGGTAGTCGACCGGGCTGCGGGCGTCGGGAACGCCGGGATCGGCGACGGGTAGGGAGCGCATAGCCCTGCCAGCCTGACAAAGGGCCCCCTCATCAGGCAAACCATTTACTGACAACGACGACACGTCAATCCTGGTTGACATCGGGGTGACGTCAACCTAAATTGACACCATGAGCGATACGGCACAGCTGGCCTCCGACGCCGGCAGCCGCGATCCGGCCGTCGGCCTGAGGGCCGTGCGGGCGCTGCGGACACTGGTCGACCGCCTGGAGGCACTCCAGGTGCAGAACGCGCGGGACCAGGGCTGGTCCTGGCAGGAGATCGCCCACTGCCTGGAGGTCACCAGGCAGGCGGTCCACAAGAAGCACGCGGGCGGCCGTGGGCTGCTGAGAAGGGAGAGGTGACGATGTTCGAGAGATTCCATCGCGAGGCCCGCCAGGCGGTGACCCTCGCCCAGGAGAACGCGCGCCGGCTGCGGCACGGGGTGATCGGCACCGAGCACATCCTGCTGGGCCTGCTGAACCAGCCGGGCTGCCTGTCGGCCCGGGTGCTGAACCGCCACGGCCTCGACCACGACCGGGCCTTCCGCTCCGTCGCCCACCTCTCCCGGCACCGGCCGGCCCCGGCCCTGGACGCCGAGGCGCTGGAGACGATCGGCATCGACCTGGAGGCCGTCAGGGAGAGGGTCGAGGCCACCTTCGGCCCCGGCGCCCTGGACCGCGAGCCCGCCGACCGGCGGAGCCGGTGGTTCGGCGGGTCACACATCCCCTTCAGCCCCCGGGCCAAGAAGACCCTGGAGCTGTCCCTGCGCGAGGCCCTGAACCTCAGGCACAACCACATCGGCGACGGCCACATCCTGCTCGGCCTCCTGCGCGAGGGCGAGGGCCTGGCCGCCCGCGTCCTGAAGGACGCGGGCGTGGACGCCGCGATCCTGCGGCGGGAGGTCGTCGCCGAGATGGACCGCTGAGCCCGGCCGTCCCGGCCCGCCCGGAGGTGCGTCCCGGCCTGCCGGAGGCCCGTCCGGGCCTACCTGGAGGCCCGCAGGAAGTCGTGGTTCATCTGGGCGATGGTGTCCAGCGGGATGCCCTTGGGGCAGACCGCCGTGCACTCCCCGGTGTTGGTGCAGCCGCCGAAGCCCTCGGCGTCCATCTGCTCGACCATGGCCCTGGCGCGGGAGTCGCGTTCGGGCTGGCCCTGCGGCAGCAGGCTCAGGTGGGTGATCTTCGCCGCGGTGAAGAGCGACGCCGAGCCGTTCGGGCAGGCGGCGACGCACGCCCCGCAGGCGATGCAGGTGGCCGCGTCGAACGCCGCGTCGGCGTTCTCCTTCTTGACCGGGACGCTGTGGGCGTCGGGGGCCGATCCGGCCGGGACGGAGACGAAGCCGCCCGCCTGGATGATCCGGTCGAACGCCGAGCGGTCCACGACCAGGTCCTTCACCACCGGGAAGGGCGCGGCGCGCCACGGCTCGACGGTGATGACGGCCTCGTCCTCGAAGTGGCGCATGTGCAGCTGGCAGGTGGTGGTGGCCACCTGCTCGCCGTGCGCGACACCGTTGATGACCATGCCGCACATGCCGCAGATGCCCTCGCGGCAGTCGTGGTCGAAGGCGATCGGGTCGTCGCCCTCCAGGATGAGCCGCTCGTTGAGGACGTCGAGCATCTCCAGGAAGGACATGTCCGGGGACACGTCCTGGACCCGGTAGGTGACCATACGCCCGGCGTCGTCGGGGTTCTTCTGCCGCCAGACCTTCAGGGTGAGGTTCACTTGTAGCTCCGCTGGCTCATCGTCACGTACTCGTAGTCGAGATCTTCCCTGTGCAGGATCGGGCCGTCCTCGGAGTGCTCCCAGGCGGCGACGTAGGCGAAGTTCTCGTCGTCGCGCAGCGCCTCGCCGTCGGCGTCCTGCGACTCCGCGCGGAAGTGGCCGCCGCACGACTCGGTGCGGTGCAGCGCGTCGACGCACATCAGCTCGGCCAGGTCGAAGAAGTCGGCCACCCGGCCGGCCCGCTCCAGCGCCTGGTTGAGCTCGCCGGCCTCGCCGGAGACCTTGACGTTCCTCCAGAACTCCTCGCGCAGCTCGGGGATGCGCTCCAGCGCCTTGCGCAGCGACTCCTCGGTGCGCTCCATGCCGCAGTAGTCCCACATGAGCTTGCCGAGCTCGCGGTGGTAGGAGTCGGCCGTGCGGTCGCCGTCGTTGGTCAGCAGCCGGTCGATCCGCCGCCGCACCCCGATCTCGGCCTCGGCCACGGCCTCCTCGTCGACCTCCCCGTACGGGCCGTTCGCGAGGTAGTCGCCGATCGTGGTCGGCAGCACGAAGTAGCCGTCGGCCAGGCCCTGCATCAGCGCGGAGGCGCCGAGGCGGTTGGCGCCGTGGTCGGAGAAGTTGGCCTCGCCGATCACGAACAGGCCCGGGACCGTGGACTGCAGGTCGTAGTCCACCCACAGTCCGCCCATCGTGTAGTGGACGGCCGGGTAGATGCGCATCGGCTGGGCGTAGGGGTCCTCGCCGGTGATGCGCTCGTACATCTCGAAGAGGTTGCCGTACTTCTTCTCCACCGCGTCGCGGCCCAGGCGGCCGATCGAGTCGGCGAAGTCGAGGTAGACGCCCAGGCCGCCGGGGCCGACGCCGCGCCCCTCGTCGCAGACGTTCTTGGCGGCGCGGGAGGCGATGTCACGCGGGACCAGGTTGCCGAACGCCGGGTAGATCCGCTCCAGGTAGTAGTCGCGCTCGGCCTCGGGGATCTCCGCGGGCGGGCGGGCGTCGCCCCGCTCCAGCGGCACCCACACCCGGCCGTCGTTGCGCAGCGACTCCGACATCAGGGTCAGCTTCGACTGGTACTCGCCGCTGACCGGGATGCAGGTCGGGTGGATCTGGGTGTAGCAGGGGTTGGCGAACATCGCGCCGCGCCGGTGCGCCCGCCAGATCGCCGTGGTGTTGCAGCCCTTGGCGTTGGTGGACAGGAAGAACACGTTCCCGTAGCCGCCGGTGGCCAGCACGACCGCGTCGGCCAGGTGCCGCTGGATCTCGCCGGTGACCATGTCGCGGACGATGACGCCGCGCGCCCGGCCGTCGGAGACGATCAGGTCGAGCATCTCGTGGCGGGTGTGCATGGTCACGGTGCCGGCCGCGATCTGCCGTTCCAGCGCCTGGTAGGCGCCGAGCAGGAGCTGCTGGCCGGTCTGACCGCGCGCGTAGAAGGTCCGCGAGACCTGCGCGCCGCCGAAGGAGCGGGTGTCGAGCAGGCCGCCGTACTCGCGGGCGAACGGCACGCCCTGGGCCACGGCCTGGTCGATGATGTTCACACTGACCTGGGCCAGCCGGTAGACGTTGGACTCGCGGGCGCGGAAGTCGCCGCCCTTGACCGTGTCGTAGAACAGCCGGTAGATCGAGTCGCCGTCGCCCCGGTAGTTCTTGGCCGCGTTGATGCCGCCCTGCGCCGCGATCGAGTGCGCGCGGCGGGGCGAGTCCTGGTAGCAGAACGAGGTGACGTTGTAGCCGAGCTCGCCGAGCGTCGCCGCGGCCGAGCCGCCCGCCAGGCCGGTGCCGACCACGATGACGTCGAGCTTGCGCTTGTTGGCCGGGTTGACCAGCTTGGCGCCGAACTTGCGCTTCTCCCAGCGGTCCTCGATGGGACCGTCCGGGGCCTTGGTGTCGCGGATCGGCTCGCCCTCGGTGTACCTCTCGACGGGTCCGTTCATTTGATCACTCCGATCACGACGGCGGCCGGGACCGCCAGGAAACCGACGACCAGCAGCAGCGACAGGCCGGTCGCCGAGGCCCTCAGCGCGCGGTAGCTGCGGCGGCTGGCCAGGCCGAGCGTCTGGAAGGCGCTCCACAGGCCGTGGCGCAGGTGCAGGCCGACCATGACGACCGCGAGCACGTAGAACAGGGTCACCCACCAGCGCGAGGGGGCGAAGCCCTCCACCAGGCGCTCGTAGGGGGTGGAGGCCGGCCCCGCGGGGTTGGCCGTGCCGAACGTCAGGTCCAGCAGGTGGTAGATCACGAACAGGACGATGACCACGCCGCCGTAGCGCATGGTGTGGACCGCGTAGCCGCCGGAGCGGGATTTCCGCCTGACCGCGTACCTGACCGGGCGGGCCTTGCGCGCCCGCCGGGCCAGGGAGACCGCGGCCCACATGTGCAGCGCCACCGCGGCGACCAGCCCCGCCTCGACCACGGTCAGCAGGACGCGGTGCGGCAGCAGCGGCTCGCCCATGGTGCGCAGGAAGGCCGCGTAGTCGTTGAAGGAGCCGGCGCCGAGGAAGCTCTTGAGGTTCCCGGCCATGTGGCCGATCAGGAAGAGCACCATCACGGCACCCGTGACGGCCATCACGACCTTGCGGCCGTTGGAGGAGGCCAGGAAGCCGCCCTTGCGCCCGGGCCGGGCGGGCTTGGCGCTCTTCTTCCCGTTCTTGCCGGTGCCCGCCGGGGGGTTCACCGGTGCGGGAGCGGATCCGCGCTCAACAGTGGCAGTCACACCCGCGACGGTAGGCAGGCGGGTTTGCTTCCGTCCAAGTCATCGTGGATGTGGTTTCGATAGCCTGTGGCTATCGGCTCTGCTTTGCCGCCTCTGCGGGTTCGCGGCGTTCGGCCTGGTGCGAGCAATCTCACATCCTCTCCGGCCTCCCCGCCCGCCCCGGATCCGCCCCCGGCACCCCGATGCGCTAGAGGCGCTCCCGGCCAGGTACCCAGGGTCCCGGGTCCCCGCCGCTCAGCACCCCGGCCCCTCGGATCCCCTGCACCCCGGTACCCCTGCACCCGTCACCCCGGTACCCCGGCGCTCCGGTGCGCCACGGGAGCCGGGCGTCCGGAAGGCGCACCCCCTACGCTAGGGAAACGTGCAGCTCCAGCAACTGGCCTACTTCGTGGCGGTCGCCGAGACCCGGCACTTCACCCAGGCCGCCGAGCGGATGCGCGTCGCCCAGCCCTCGCTGAGCAAGCAGGTCAGGGCCCTGGAGGCCGAGCTCGGCGCGCCGCTGTTCAGCCGCGCCCGGGGCAACGTCACGCTGACCCCGGCGGGCGAGGCGCTGCTGCCGCTGGCCCGCCGGATGCTGGCCGACGCCGAGACCGCCAGGAGCGAGGTGGGCGAGCTTGCCGGGCTGCGCCGCGGCCGTGTCCGGCTCGGCGCCACCCCCTCGCTCTGCGCCGGCCTGCTCGCCGACGTGCTGGCCACCTTCCACCGGGCCTACCCCGGCATCGAGCTGTTCGTCGAGGAGGGCGGTTCCCGCGACCTGGTCCGCACGCTCGCCCGCGGCCAGCTCGACCTGGCGCTGATCATCATGCCGCTGCACAGCGACGACCCCGCCCTGGTCACCGAGGAGATCCTGAGCGAGAACCTGGTCGTCGCCTCCCCCTCCGCCGGGCACACCCGCAGGCCGTACGCGCGCATCGAGGAGCTGCGGCGCCGCCCCATGGTGATGTTCCGGCGCGGCTACGACCTGCGCGAGGCCACGCTGAGCGCCTGCCGCCAGGCCGGGTTCGAGCCCAGCTTCGCGGTGGAGGGGGGCGAGATGGACGCGGTGCTCCGCTTCGTGGAGGCGGGGCTCGGGGTCGCGCTGGTGCCCTCGATGGTCCTGGACGGCAGGCCGGGGCTCACCGGGACACCCCTGGCCCCTCCCGGGCTGCGCCGTACGGTCGCCATCGCGCACCGCAAGGACGTCGAGCCCACCCGCGCGGCCCAGGCGTTCCGGGCGACCCTGCTCCTCTTCCTCACCGACGCCGCCCGCGACGGCGAACTCCCCGAGGGCCTCGACCTGATCACCGAGCCGTGAACCCGTACACCCGGTCAAGATCAGGACATTGGGGCAGGCGCATGCCTAGAGTGAGCTGCGAGCACGGCCGGAACACGCGCCGCCGAGCGCGAAACGGAAGAGGGAAGGTGACGTGTACGTCGCACATCTGAAGATCTCCGGCGTGCGCGGCTTCTCCGGCGCCCGCGAGGTGGACCTCGCCTTCGCCCGTCCCGACCACACCTACGCGGGCTGGACCGTCCTCGCCGGCCGCAACGGGGCGGGAAAGACGACGCTGCTCCAGGCCATCGGCCTGGCGATAAGCGGGTCCTGGCTGATGCCCGGCGCCGACGTGGAGGCGTGGGCCGACCCGCCTTCCGACGACCGGCCCCGCATGGTGAGCGTCACGATCGTCCCCGACGAGCACCTCGACGACGCCGGCCTCTTCACCGGTCTTCAGAGATCGATCACGACGACCACCCGCTGGCACCCGGGCCACGGAGTCGGGTGGGAGACCGACGACCGGCTCTCCGGCCCGCCGCGCGGTGGGCACACCGGCCGTGGCTGGCTGTGCGTCGGCTACGGCCCGTTCCGCCGTCTGTCCGGGGGATCCCCGATCAGACGGGGCCACGATCGGCGAGGGCGCCACGACGGCGGGATGAGCACGCTGTTCGACGAGGACGCCGCCCTGACCGAGGGAGTCGACTGGCTGGTCGAGCAGCACCTTCTCCAGCTCGAGGAGAGGCCTGGCGCCGGGCCCCTGCTGGAGAACGTGCTCGCCCTGCTCTCCGACGGCCTCCTTCCCGACGATCATCGGATACGCCGGGTCGACTCCGACGGGCTGTGGGTCGACAGGCGTGGCGAGGAGGTCCCGCTGCGCAGGATGAGTGACGGCTACCGAGCCGTCACGGCCCTGGTGCTCGACATCGTGCGGCAGATGTACCTGGCCTACGGAAGTCTCGGTTTCGGTCAGGTGAACGGGGTGCCCGCACTCACGCATCCGGGAGTCGTGCTGATCGACGAGGTGGACGCGCACCTTCACGTGAGCTGGCAGCAGAAGATCGGCGAGTGGCTGAAGGCCCACTTCCCCAGGATCCAGTTCATCGTCACCACGCACAGCCCCTATGTCTGCCAGAGCGCGAGCCCGGGGGGTCTCATCCGCCTGCCGGGTCCGGACGAGGAGGACTCCGCGCGCGTCGTGGACGAGGACCTCTACCGCCGCATCGTCTACGGCAGTGGCGACGACGCCGTCGTGACGGAGTTGTTCGGCGTGGACTCGGCCTACTCCCCCCGCTCGGACGAGCTCCGCGAAGATCTGGGGGATCTCGAGGTGAAGGTCCTCGACGGGAACGCCACACCCGCGGAGATCGAGGAGTACGAACGCCTCAGCCGGACACTGGCGAGTTCACCCGCCACCCGGGTGCGGGAGGTATCCCAGACCCTCGGGCCCGATTCGTGATCCCGCTGATCCGCGCGTCTCTCTCCCCGAGACTCGCCGACCGGCTCCGGGCGCACACCGATCACCTCCGTGCGCGCTCGGCGGACGGACCCGCGGCCCGCAGCCGGTGGAAGGGCGCATCCACGGACCGATCGGCCCTGCGAGAGGCGTTACGGCCCATGGCCCCGGGGATAGAGCGCTGCATGTACTGCGGGGACAGCCTCGGCACGGCGATCGACCATTTCGAGCCGATCACGCTGGCCCCTCTCCGGGCCTTCGACCGGCTCAACCACTTCCTCGCCTGCGACCACTGCAACAGCAACGCCAAACGCGCGGACTACCCGTGCGACCCGGTGAGCGGTGAGTGCCTGCTCATCGACCCGTCCGTCGAGGATCCCTACGATCATCTCCGGCTCATCCTGCGTACCGGCCGTTACCGGGCGAGAACCCCGAAAGGGGAGGCGACCGTCGCCACCTTCCGCCTGAACCGATGGCAGCTGGAGCGGGCGCGCAGGGACGCCTTCGAACGGTGCGAGGACATGCTCCGCGGCTACGCGCGGCTTCTGGCCGGCGGCGAGCACCAGCGCGCGCTCGGACGAGCAGGCGCCCTTCTGCGGCAACCGCACGCCGACGTGCTGTACGCGATGGTGAGGGCCCTGGAGTCGCCGGGGGTGTCGGCGGTTCTCGACGAGGACGTCATTGAGATCCTTTGCACCCGTTTCGCCGTGCCCGGTTCGTGGCGGGAGACAAATCACCTCACCCAGGCATCCTCAGGACCGGAACGATCCCACTATTCTACGTAGCGTCGAAGGTTCTCCCGATCTCACGAAGAGGCGTCAGTGACCGCCCCCGCCAACGAAACGCTCACGCTTCTTCTCATCGAGGACGATGCGGGCGACGCCTTCCTCGTGGAGGAGCTGCTCGGCGAGGCGGAGCAGCCCCCCAAGATCATTTGGGTGCGGAGCATGGCCGAGAGCCGGGAGCGGCTGACCGAGGACGTGCAGTGCGTGCTCGTGGACCTGTCACTGCCCGACGCGTCCGGCCTGGAGGCGCTGGAGCAGGTGCTGTCGATGGCGCCGCACGCCGCCGTACTCGTGCTGACCGGGCTGAACGACACCCACGTCGGCGTGGAGGCCGTGGCCGCCGGCGCCCAGGACTTCCTGGTCAAGCAGGACGTGGAGGCCCGCCTGCTGGCCAGGGCGATCCGCTACTCGATAGAGCGCAAGCGCGCCGACCTGGCCCAGCGCAGGCTGGTCGAGGCGGAGCTGCTCACCAAGGAGAACTCCCGCCTCGAACGCGGTCTGCTGCCCGTCCCGCTGCTGACCTCGGACGGGCTGGACCACCAGGCCCGCTACCTGCCCGGCCGCAGGCGCGCCCTGCTCGCCGGTGACTTCTGGGACACCGTGCAGAGCCCGGACGGCGCCGTCCACGTGGTGGTCGGCGACGTGTGCGGGCACGGCCCCGACGAGGCCGCCCTGGGGGTCGCCCTCAGGATCGCCTGGCGGACCCTGGTGCTGGCCGGGCACACCGGCAACGAGCTGCTGGGCACGCTGGAGGCGGTGCTCCGCCTGGAGCGCAAGTCCGCGGAGATCTTCACCACCCTGTGCATCGTCACGATCGACCCCGCCCTCGACCGCGCGCGGATGCACGTGGTGGGTCACCCGCCGCCCCTGCTGATCCGCGCCGGGGAGATCGGCGTGGTGCCGGGCACGCCGTCGGGACCGCCGCTGGGCATCTTCAAGGGCGTGGAGTGGACGGCGATCGACGTCCCCCTCGGCGAGGACTGGTCCCTGCTGCTCTACACCGACGGCCTGATCGAGGCCACCGTGGGCGGCGGGCCCGACCTGCTCGGCACCGAGGGCCTGCTCAGCCTCGTCCAGGAGGAGGGCGGCATCGACCTCGACCGTCTCATCCAGCGGGTGATCGAGCTGAACCGCGACGCGCTCAGCGACGACCTGGCGACCGTGCTCATCTCCCGGAGCGCACCCCGATGACCGGCCCCTCAGGCCCCTCGGGCCCCG
The DNA here is from genome assembly GCF_049844535.1 of Streptosporangium sp. DT93. Lineage (NCBI taxonomy): Bacteria > Bacillati > Actinomycetota > Actinomycetes > Streptosporangiales > Streptosporangiaceae > Streptosporangium > Streptosporangium sp. DT93. The sequence continues at coordinate 101,743 of NZ_JBNCLF010000015.1, read as the reverse complement.
GCCCCAGCCCGCGCCCGCTCTCGGTGCCCGACTCAGGCCCCGGCGCCCCCCAGGGCCTCGGACGGCTGCCGGTCAGGCGCTGGTTCCTGCTCGCCGGGGCCTGCATCGCGCTGGTCTTCATGATCTCGGCCGTCGTCACGATCAACGCGATCGAGGAGACCCGCGACGCCAAGGAGACCCTGGTCGACGTCGTCGACCCGGCGGCGCTGCGCACCCTGGAGATCACCAACGCGCTGACCTCGCAGGAGAGCTCGGTGCGCGGGTACGGCAGGACCAACGACGACGCCTCCCTGGCGGCCTACCGGCAGGCCGTCCTCGCCGAGAAGGTCGCGCTGGACGCGCTGGACGCGCTGGTCCCCCGGATGCCCGAACGCGAGACGGTCGGCGCGGAGGTCGGGCGTCTGGAGAGGGCCGGGCAGGAGTGGCGGCGCGACTACGCCGAGAAGGTCATCGCCTCGGTGCCCACGCTGAAGACCGAGGCGGCCCGGGTGAACGCCGCCGTCAACGCCACCCGGTTCAACGAGGTCCGCGCGTCCCTGGAGGGGCTGCAGGAGCACCTGAACCGGCTGCACGAGTCCGGTACCGCCCGGCTCGACGCCGGCTGGCAGGCGCTCTACATCGCGCTCATCGGGGTCGCGGTGGCGCTGCTGGTCGCCGGGATCGCCGCGGTGCTCATCGTGCGGTACGCCGTGCTCCGCCCGCTGGCCGAGCTGACCGACCAGGTCCGCGCGGTGTCCCAGGGCGACTTCGACCACCGGCTCGCGGTCGAACGCCCGGCCGAGCTGGCCGAGCTCTCCGGTCACGTCGACGCGATGCGCCGCCGCATCCTGTCGGAGTGGCGGCGGGCCTCCGACACGCAGCGGAAGCTGGAGGACCAGGCCACCGAGCTCAAGCGCTCCAACGCCGAGCTGGAGCAGTTCGCCTACGTGGCCAGCCACGACCTCCAGGAGCCGCTGCGCAAGGTGGCCAGCTTCACCCGGATGCTGGAGCAGCGCTACGGCGACCAGCTCGACGAGCGCGCCAAGCAGTACATCTCCTTCTCCGTCGACGGCGCCAAGCGCATGCAGCTGCTGATCAACGACCTGCTCGACTTCTCCCGCGTCGGCAGGGCCGGCGAGCGCGTCGCGATCGACTCCGGGGTGCCGTTCAAGGCCGCGCTGCACAACCTGGGCGCGACCATCGAGGACGCCGGGGCGACGGTGACCCACGACGAGCTGCCCGAGGTGCGCGGCAACCGGGTCCAGCTCACCCAGCTCTTCCAGAACCTCGTCGGCAACGCGATCAAGTTCCGCGGGCAGGACCCTCCGGAGATCCACGTCGGGGCGCGCCGCGACGGGGACATGTGGGAGTTCTCCTGCACCGACAACGGCATCGGCATCGACGGCAAATACACTGACCGTATCTTCCTGATCTTCCAGCGCCTGCACGGCCGGGACGTCTACGCCGGCACCGGCATCGGGCTGGCGCTCTGCAAGAAGATCGTCGAGTACCACGGCGGTCGCATCTGGCTGGACACCGAGAGGTCCGACCGGCCCGGCACGACCTTCCGCTGGACCCTTCCCACTGGAGAGACCAATGAATGACCTGCGCTGGATCGACGTTCTCCTGGTCGAGGACGACCCGGGTGACGTCCTGCTGACGCGGGAGGCGTTCGAGCTCAACAAGGTCCGCAACAAGCTGCACGTGGTCAACGACGGCGAGCAGGCCATGGCCTTCCTGCGCAAGGAGGCGGGCTACGAGGACGCGCCCCGGCCCGACCTGATCCTGCTCGACCTCAACCTGCCCCGCAAGGACGGGCGGGAGGTGCTCCAGGACATAAAGGCCGACGAGCGGCTCCGCGGCATCCCCGTGGTCGTGCTGACCACGTCGGAGTCGGAGGAGGACATCCTGCGCAGCTACAACCTGCACGCCAACGCCTACGTCTCCAAGCCGGTCGACTTCGACCAGTTCATCAGCGTGGTGCGGCGGATCGACGACTTCTTCGTCACGGTCGTCAAACTGCCCAGTTCCAACCAGCACTACTGAGTCCCCCGTACGGCGTCCGCGAGGGCGCGCGAAGGCGGGGGACGGCGGGCGGGCGGCGTGCGCGCCCCGGGACGGGGCGGGCGCGTGGCCGTCGGGCAGCGGCCCGTCACGGCGGTCTCCACGACCCCCGAGACCTCGCTGTGATCATCCACCCCTTGAGATGTCGCAGGCGGGGAGCCTTGGCTGGCCAACGTGACAGGAATCACACCGGGTCAGTGAAATTGTGAGTGACCCCTCTCACACAAGCCCCGGGCTCCGTCGTAACGTATCCCCCACCAATATGCGCGCGCACGTGTGAGCCGGCGCGACCATGGCCCGACACGTGGCAGAACTGAAACGACCCGGACCCCTGGGCGAGCGGGGTCCGCGGGAGGTGGAGAGGTCTCGATGACCCAGACAACGGCCGAGAGCCCGGCCAGAAGACAGCGTGCGCAGATCAAGGAGCGCACCCTGCGTACGGACCAGTGGTGGCGCTATCCACTGGTCACCTTCATCATCTTCACGGCATTTCTCGTCTACGCCACATGGGCGATCTTCGATAAAAGCTACTTCATGTCCCCGTACCACGCGCCGTTCGCGTCGCCCTGTCTGGCGACGAGCTGCCCGCCGGACGCGCGGCTGTTCGGCCTGGCCCCCTTCGGCGACTGGTACACCCTGCCCCCGGGGCTGCTGATCCTCGGCCTTCCCGCGGGGTTCCGCTTCACCTGCTACTACTACCGCAAGGCCTACTACCGCGGCTTCTGGCTCTCCCCGCCGGCGTGCGGGGTGAACGAGCCGCACAAGAAGTACACCGGGGAGTCCCGCTTCCCGCTGATCCTGCAGAACGTGCACCGCTACTTCTTCTACGCGGCCATCCTCATCGGCCTCGTCCTGGCCTACGACGCGGTGAAGGCGCTGATCGAGAAGCCGGGCGGCCTGGGCACCTGGATCCTGATCGCCAACGCGGTCCTGATCAACCTGTACACGCTCTCGTGCCACTCCTGCCGGCACATCACGGCCGGGCGCCTGAACCACTTCTCCAAGCACCCGATCCGCTACCGGGCCTGGGGCTTCGTCTCCAAGCTCAACGCCAGGCACTCGCAGCTCGCGCTGATCTCCATGTTCTCCGTCATGGGCGCCGACCTGTACGTGCGTCTGGTCGCCAAGGGCATCATCGCCTTCTCGTTCGCATAAGGATCACTGTGGAAATCGAGCGTCACGAATACGACGTCGTCGTCATCGGCGCCGGCGGTGCGGGCCTGCGGGCGGCCATCGAGGCCCGCCAGCAGGGCAAGCGGACGGCGATCGTCTGCAAGTCGCTGTTCGGCAAGGCGCACACGGTCATGGCCGAGGGCGGCGCCGCCGCCGCCATGGGCAACGTCAACAGCGACGACAACTGGATGGTGCACTTCCGCGACACCATGCGCGGCGGCAAGTTCCTCAACAACTGGAGGATGGCCGAGCTGCACGCCAAGGAGGCCCCGGACCGGGTCTGGGAGCTGGAGGCCTGGGGCGCGCTGTTCGACCGCACCAAGGACGGCAGGATCAGCCAGCGTAACTTCGGCGGGCACGAGTACCCGCGGCTGGCCCACGTCGGCGACCGCACCGGCCTGGAGCTGATCCGCACGCTGCAGCAGCGCGTGGTCGCGCTCCAGCAGGAGGACGAGCGGCTGCACGGCGACGCCGAGGCGTACATCAAGGTCTTCCAGGAGTGCACGGTGACCCGCCTGCTCCAGGACGCGGGCGGCGCGATCTCGGGCGCCTTCGGCTACTGGCGGGAGAACGGCAAGCTCATCCTGTTCGACGCCCCGGCGATCGTGCTGGCCACCGGCGGGATCGGCAAGTCCTACGTGGTCACGTCCAACTCCTGGGAGTACACCGGTGACGGTCACGCGCTGGCCCTGCTGGCCGGGGCGAAGCTGATCAACATGGAGTTCATCCAGTTCCACCCCACCGGGATGGTCTGGCCCCCCTCGGTCCGCGGCATCCTGGTCACCGAGTCCGTCCGCGGCGACGGCGGTGTCCTGAGGAACTCCGAGGGCAAGCGGTTCATGTTCGACTACATCCCCGAGGTGTTCAAGGACAAGTACGCCACCTCCGAGGAGGAGGCCGACCGCTGGTACGACGACCAGGCCAACAACCGCCGTCCCCCGGAGCTGCTCCCCCGCGACGAGGTCGCCCGGGCGATCAACTCCGAGGTGAAGGCGGGCCGCGGATCACCGCAGGGCGGCGTCTACCTGGACGTCTCCACCCGCCTGCCGGCCGCGGAGATCATCAGGCGGCTCCCGTCGATGCACCACCAGTTCAAGGAGCTGGCCGACGTCGACATCACGAAGGAGCCGATGCAGGTCGGCCCGACCTGCCACTACATCATGGGCGGCGTCGAGGTGGACGCCGACACCGGCGCCGCGGCGGTCCCCGGCCTGTTCGCGGCCGGTGAGGTCTCCGGCGGCATGCACGGCTCCAACCGGCTGGGCGGCAACTCCCTGTCCGACCTGCTGGTGTTCGGGCGGCGCGCGGGCGCGGGCGCGGCGGCGTACGTGGACGCGCTGGCGGCCCGTCCGGCGATCTCCGAGGAGAGCGTGGCGAGCGCGACCGCGGAGGCCCTGGCCCCGCTGGAGCGGGCCGGCGAGAACCCCTACGAGGTCCACCACGAGCTGCAGCGGACGATGAACGAGCTGGTCGGCATCATCCGCAAGGCCGAGGAGGTCACCGAGGCGCTGGAGGGGGTGGAGAAGCTCAAGGAGCGGGCCCAGGGCGTGGGCGCGGCAGGCAACCGGATCTACAACCCGGGCTGGCACCTCTCCCTCGACCTGCGCAACATGCTGCTGGTCTCGGAGTGCGTGGCCAAGGCCGCGCTGCTGCGCGAGGAGAGCCGCGGCGGCCACACCCGCGACGACTTCCCCGTCATGTCGCCGGAGTGGCGCACCAGGATCCTGCGCTGCGGCCTGAGCGCGGACGGCTCCGGCGTCACGGTCGAGGAGCAGGTCCAGACCCCGATGCGGGACGACCTCATCACGCTGTTCGAACGTGACGAGCTGAAGAAGTACATCACCCAGGAAGAGCTGGCCGCCTTCGACGCGCTGGCCAAGGAGTAACCATGAGTTACAAGGCGAAGTTCCGCATATGGCGGGGCGAGGGCGGCGAGGGCAAGCTCGAGGACTTCACGGTCGAGGTGAACGAGGGCGAGGTCGTCCTCGACATCATCCACCGCCTCCAGGCGACCCAGGCCCCCGATCTGGCCGTCCGGTGGAACTGCAAGGCCGGCAAGTGCGGCTCCTGCTCGATGGAGATCAACGGCAGGCCGAAGCTCGGCTGCATGACCCGGATGTCCACCTTCACCGAGGACGAGACGATCACCGTCACGCCCATGCGGACGTTCCCGGTGATCAAGGACCTGGTCACGGACGTGTCGTTCAACTACCAGAAGGCCAGGGAGATCCCGTCCTTCACCCCTCCGGCCGACGTGAAGCCGGGCGAGTACCGCATGCAGCAGATCGACGTCGAGCGGTCCCAGGAGTTCCGCAAGTGCATCGAGTGCTTCATGTGCAACAACGTCTGTCACGTCATCCGTGACCACGAGGAGAACAAGCCCGGCTTCGCCGGTCCGCGCTTCCTGATGCGGATCGCCGAGCTGGACATGCACCCCTACGACGTGGCCGACCGCAAGGACTCCGCCCAGGAGGACCACGGCCTGGGCTACTGCAACATCACCAAGTGCTGCACCGAGGTCTGCCCGGAGCACATCAAGATCACCGACAACGCGCTGATCCCCATGAAGGAGCGCGTCGTCGACCGCAGGTACGACCCGCTGGTCTGGCTGGGCAACAAGATCTTCAGGCGTCCCGGCTCGAAGAGCTGACCCGCTCCACCACCGCACGACGGCGCCGCCCGAGGGAAGGTCTCCTCGGGCGGCGCCGTCGTTGAGCGGTCAGGGTGGGATCGGGGAGCGGCCGGGCCGGGTCAGGAGGAGCGGCGTGGGATCGGGGAGCGGCCGGGCCGGGTCAGGAGGAGCGGCGGAAGAGGCCGCGCCTCTTCTTGCCGGTGCTCTCGCCCGGGCCGCCCTCGTCCGTGCCAGGGGCCGGTCCGGTGCCCTGCCCCTGGAGCGGGTAGACCGCCGTCGCGGACGGCTCCTGGACGGGTCGCTCCCCGGGGGCGCCGGAGGTGTCCCCGGCGTCCCTCGGCTCGGGCCCGAAGGGCCGGGGGGCGTCCTGAAGGCCGTCGGCGAAGGGCCGGTCCTGCGCGGAGGCACTGCCGGGAACATCGTGAGACGCGGGGCCGAAGGGCTTGAAGTCGTCCCGCGGAGCGTCCTGGAAGCTCCCCGAGGGCCCGCCGGAGCCCATGGCGCCGCGAGGCGGCTCCTGCGGGAACGGCGCCCCGGGGAACGCGGCCTCCCCGCGGGGGAAGTCCCTCTCGCCGGGCCCGGGCACGGACGACGGGGGGCCCTGGAACGCGGCCGCCGGGCCGTGCGGGTCGGGCGGCCCGGCCGGGCCGGTGACGGTCCTGCCGTACGGGTCGACGTACCCGCCGGGCTGCCCGTAGCCGGGGGCCGGCATGTAGGCCGTGCTCTGCTCGTAGCCGTGGGGGTACTGCTCGGGGGCGTGGCCCTCCGGGTAGGGCGGGCCGTACATCTGCATGGGGACGAGGCTGATGATCGGCGCGTACGCCGTGCCGGACTGGTAGTGGGCGGGGACGAACGCCGATCCGGCCGGATACATCATGGGGTCCATCGCCTCCCCGCGCCGGCCCGCCACGCGGGGACCGGCCCGGCGGATCGCGGCGGCGTGGGCCAGGCGGCGCAGCCTGCCCTCGAAGATCAGGACGGCGAACAGCACCAGCAGCACCAGGATCAGCGCCGGGATGCCGAGCTGGCGGCTCAGCGTGGCCCCGTCGAACTCGGAACCCGCGTTGCGGATCTCGTACACCGCCCCCGAGGCGCCGTCGTCGAACGTGGCGGTCTCGCTCGGCGTGGCGGCCGGGGGCGGGGTGGCCTCCGGGGTGGCCTGCGGCGAGTTGGGCGGGAACTGGACGTCCTGCTCCTCGGGCCCCTGGGTGGGGGGCGCCTGCGTCACCGGAGGGGGGTCGACGGCGGGAGGAGGCGTGGTCTGCTGGACCGGCGGGGGCTCCTGGACCGTCTCCTGCTGTTGCTGTTGCTGCTGCGTGGGGGTGGGCTTCGGCGCCTTCGTCTTCTTGGGCGGGACGATCACCGTGCTGGTCACGGTCTTCTGCGGCTCGGGGGGTGGCTCCTCGGTGATCGTGACGGTGACGATCGGAGTGGGCTCCTCACAGATCCCAGACGGGTCCACGTCACATCCGGGGATCTCCGACGGGCTGGCGAGCACCGTTCTGACCGTCGCACCGGCCGCCGGGGAACCGGCGAGCGGCACCACGACGAGCAGAACGGCACCGCTGAGCCCCAAGGACATCACAACGGCGGAGACAGCTGCCCTGCGCCGCACTGGCGTCACCGGTGTCCTCCACGCAATCAACCACGAATACGTCAAGGAAATACTAGTCGGGCAAAGTAACAGTAAACCGTGTTTTACAAAACAGAACGAGATCGACGGCGGCGCTGGATCCGCCTCTGCAGCCAGAGTAGGCCGAGGAGTGTCGCCACCGCCAGGGCGACCACCGGCAGGCCGCCGATCCCTGTCAGCGACGAACTTGACTCCGCCATCGGCCGCGGCCGGCCGTCCGGAGCGCCCAGGTCCTGCGGGAGGGGGGCGCCCTGCGGCGCGGCCGCCTGTACGGAGCCCTGCGCGCCGGCCGGGAAGGGACCCGCGGGCGGCAGGCGGAGCTGGGAGCCGTCCACGGTGCCGGGCATCTGGAGCGTCCCCGCCATCCCCATGGTCATCGGCGGCATCTGACCCTGCTGGGACGCCTGAGGTCCCTGAGGTCCCTGAGGTCCGTGGACTCCCTGCGGCGACATGCCGGGCATCTGCATGCCCGGCATCTGGGCTCCTGGCATCTGAGCTCCCGGCATCTGAGCTCCCGGCATCTGCCGGCCGGCTCCGGCCTGACCGGCCGAGCCGGGGCCGATCATGGCCGGCCCGTAGCCCGGCTGACCGATGCCGGGGTGGCCCGTCGACGGGTGCCCCGGCCCCATCGGACCGCTCATCGAACCGCCCGTGAGCCCACTCGCCTGCCGTCCGGCCTGCTTCCGTCCCGGCCCACCCGGCTGCCTGCCGGTCATCGGGGCGCCCATCCCCGGGGGCAGCGCCCCGAGTTGCCGGATCATGTTCTGCGGCAGGCCCTGCGGCATTCCCGGACCGGGGAAGACCGGCCGGCCGACGGGTCGCTGACCGGTGATCGGTGACCGGCCGACCACGGGTCCGGTCCGCGCCGCGTGCGCCCCGGCCCGCCCGGTCGCCCGCTGACCGCTCATCGCGCGTCCGGGACCGGCCGGGCGCGCCGCTCCCTGGCGAACCGTCCCGGCCCGGCCGGTGGATCGCTGCTGCCCGGCGACCCCGCGCACCGCACCGGGAGTCATGCCGGGGTCGAGGGCCGGGTTGTTCGCGTTCTCACCGCCCTGAGGCGTGGCGGGGGTGACGGGCGTCCTCGCCGGTTGCCGCCCGGTGGCCGGAGCCGTACCGGTCATGCCCGGTACCCCGGGCCGGCCGGCCGTCGCTCCGGATGTCCCCGCGGTCCCGGGTGCCGCGCCGGGGCCGGCGACGCTCACCCCGGGCGCGCCGGTGGTCGTGCCGCTCGGGGTGGAGGCGGTGCCGGGCGTACCTCCTCCGGGCTGCGACGCTCCGCCGGGAGCGACGGCGCTCACACCGGGCCGTCCCCCGGGAACGCCCGGACCGCCGGCCACCACGCCCGGTGCCGGGTTCCCCGGGACCGTCCCGGCGCCCGTACCCGGCGCGACCGGACGAGGCCCCGGGGTCACGGGGCGTCCCACCAAGGCGTCGAGCAGGGCCACCAGTACGCGCTGGTCGGCCTCGCCCACGTTCACGGCCGTCACGTTCTGCGGCGCCGCGGCCTGCCCGGCGCCGGGAGGGGGCGTGGGAACCGGGCGGGCCGCATCGGGCGCGCCGATTCCGGCGGGCGCACCCGCGCGGCCGGGCACCGGGACGGTCCTCGTTCCCTGACCGGGAGCGATCGCGGCCACGGGCGCCTCGGGAGCGCCCGGGACACTCCGGTCCCTGGCCGTACCGGTCGACGGGATGCCAGGAGTTGCGAGGGACCCGGGAACCGCGCGCGACGGCGTACCGGGAGCACCGGGCACCGGCCGTGAAGGCGAACCGGGGGTGCCGGGCACCGCGCCCGGCGACATGCCCGGAGCGCCTGGGGTGCCTGGGGTGCCTGGGGTGCCTGGAGCCGTACCCGACGACATGCCGGGAACCGCGCCTGACGGCGAACCGGGAATCGTGAACGACGGCGAACCGGGAGCACCGAGGGCCGTGCCCGGCGATGTGCCGGGGGCCATGCCCTGAGCGGGACCCGCCGTGATGAGCCGGAGTTCCCCCACCGGACGGGTGAGATCCATCCTGTCGTAGCGCGACACCGTGCCCCGCGCCTGTCCCTGTTGTCCCTGCGTCTGCCCTCGTACCTGCCCCTGCGCCGGGCGGATCGGGCGCCCCTCCGGGAGCCTGACGAGGCCCCGCGCCTGCTGCGTCACCGTCGCGCCGCCGGGCGCGCGCATCCGCGCCACCGCGGTCACCATGATGTCCCGCGCGTACGCGGGCACGTCGAGCAGGACGTCGACCGAACCGCCCCGCGCGGGCAGGTCGCCGAGCCGGCAGACCGCCACCCCCCGGGGAATCGGTACCGGCGATGTGACCTTCATCGGGCACAGGACCCCCCTGAGCGCCCAGGGCGGAGCCGTGGCGACCGCCAGCCGGGCGCCGGTGCCCGGCCCCTCAAGCCTGATGCGGAACGGGACGAGCTCGCCGGTACCACGATCCTCCGGCGCCGTACGGGAGTCCGCGGCGGAGGCCAGGTCGTAGGAGGGCCGCACCGGTTCGTCCCTCTGGACCGCGTGCACCCCCGTGGCGCCGCCGAGGACGAGCACCCCCGCTCCGACTGCTGACACGATCCGAGTACCACGCCACCATCTGGTCACCGCATATCTCCGTTTCCCCGAGTGAGGGCGCGCGACATCGCCACGTCCAGTAGCAGTTATGTCACGCCACGGAGTCGATCAATCCATATTGAACCGATCTTGCCCATCGTTGAGACGACCTTGTACCGCCCGGACGATGGGAAGATCCGCCGGAAGCCAGGCGACGTCGTAGAGTTCTTCCTCGCTCAACCAGCGCAGATCCAGGTGTTCCCTGGCCTCCGGCCTGCCCTCCGCGATGGCCGCGATCCAGACACGCAGAACGTAACCACCGGCCAGCGCCCAGTCGCCCCCGACCCGCTCGCCCACCTCGATCAGGATGCCCAGTTCCTCCTGGCACTCCCTGACCAGGGCCGCGTGCTCACCCTCGCCGGGGTCGACCTTCCCGCCCGGCAGCTCCCAGCCCCCGGCCAGCTCGGGAGGGTCGGCGCGCTGGGCGGCGAGCAGTCTCCCGGCGCCGTCGACGATTGCGGCGCCCACAACGACTTTTTCCATGACACCCGATTGTGTCAGCCCTGCTCCTTCAATCTCAGTTGCTCGAGAATCTGGGGGTTTTGCAGCGGCCGGGTGTATCCCACGATCCCGACGCGGTCCCGGTAGGTGGTGACCTTGATCGGCCCGCACAGCCGGCACCTGGCCTCGACCATCTTGCCCGGCGAGACCACCATGCCCACGTGCCCGGGACGGTCGGGCCCCGTGCCGGGGCCGGAGTTGAAGAAGACGAGGTCGCCCGCCTGCTCCTCCCCTGCGGGCACCCGCACGCCGAACGGCCACTGGCCGAACGTGGTACGCGGGATGGTCAGGCCGACGCTCCGGTAGGCCATGTAGATGATGCCGGAGCAGTCGTAGCCCGCCGGCCCGGTGCCGCCCCAGACGTAGGGCTTGCCCCGCTGGGCCATCGCGTACTCGAGGATCGCGGCCACCGTGTCGGTCGGCGCCTCCTCCACCAGGGTGTCGTCGCAGCTCTCGTCGGCCTCGGGCGGCGTGGTGACCTCGCCGTCCTTGGCGTACCTGCCCGCGATCTCCATGACCTGGTCGACGTACCACCAGGCCCGGTTGTAGACGAACAGCGCGCGGCGCACATCCTCCGGCGCGCCGTTCCGCTTCAGCATCTTCGCCGCGCCTAGGATGGCGTCCGCCGGGTTGTACACGTCGGCCCAGCCGTCTCCGTCGCCGTCGGAGGCGTAGCCGTTGAACGTGGAAGGGATCTTGATTTTCGCCTTGCCGCCCCACGTGCTGATGAGGAACTGCATCGGCCCGGCGGCACCGGCGTAGTTGACGCCGCTTTGCACGCCCTGGAGCGTGGAACGCCCGTGGTCGGTCTCGCGCTTGCCGACCCCGGCGAGCACGTTCCACTGCACGCCGATCTCCTTGCCGTGCTCGCGGTAGAGCTTCAGGTACTTCTCGGGGATGTCGGAGGTGGCCGTCTCCGACTCGTCGCCCACGGTCTGCGCCGTCTCCCGGCAGGCGGCCTGGGCCTCCGGGCCGCTGATCGACGGGAACGACGGGAAACCGCCGATCATCATCATCGGCGCCATGACGAGCGTCATCATGCAGAGTGCGGCGACCCCGAGGATCAACGCGAGGCGGACATGCCTGTTCTCCCTCATACGACCTCGCCGTTCATCCGTTGCCGCCGGTCTCCAGGGGCTGGTCGTCTCCCTCCTGGCCGGAATCGGCCGGCTGGAGGTCGTGGACCCGCCATTCGGCCCCGGCCTGGACGAGCGTGACCGCGTACTCCGCCGTTCTCTGCCGCGTCCCGCTCCTGGCCGTGACGTTCTGGCTGCCCACGACGACGAACACCACCGAGGCGCTGTCGATCTGCCGGATCTCCTTCACCCGCGCCGTCCCGACCGAGACGACCTGGTCGGCCTTGTTCGCCTCGATGGTGCCCGGCGAGGTCACGGTCCGCAGCAGCACGCCCGAGAACTCGGCCGTGGTGTAGCCCCTGAGGCGGTCGCCGTAGACCGCCGGGTCCTCGTCGTAGCCGAAGGTGCCGTACTCGGCGGTGAAGCGCCGCGCGTAGTCGGCGGCGGCGGCCAGCTCCTGCCTGCTCATCGGCAGGTAGGAGTAGACGTCGAACGGCGCGTCGCTGGCCGTCGCCGCCGGTCGCGCCGGCTCGGCCGGCTCCCGTTCCCCCTCGGTCACGGTACGGGTGACACCGGCCGGGTCCGCCCGGCCCTCCGTCCCGTCACCGGGAGCCGACTCCATGGTCAGGTAGACGCCCACCGCGGCGAGCAGTCCGACCAGCACCGCGAAGACGACTCCCCGCCGGTTGCCCAGCTCGGCCATCGTCAGTCCTTACCGGGTTTCGACGGGCGGAGCCAGAACGGCGGCGCCGCGTCACCGGCCTCCCCGCCGCGCTCCGACCGCCTGGTGATCCAGAGCGGAGGCGCCTCGGAGGATCTTCCTCCGGAACCGGAACCGGAACCGGAGTTCCGCGAGCCGCCCGAGGAGCTCCGCGGGCCGCCGGAGCCCGCACCGCCCCTGCCGCCGCCCCCACCGTTGCCGCCGCCACCGCTACCGCTACCGCCGCCGAAGATGCTCTCGCCCGACGAGCCCCGGGAGGAGCCGCCCCGCGAGGAGGAACCGGACGAGGAGCCGGAGGAGCCGCGGGAGGAGGAACCCCCGCCGAAGATGCTCCCGCCCTGCCTGCCGCCTCCCGAGGATCCGGAGGAGCCCGAGGAGGGCGCCGAGGGCCGGCCCGACGGAGGAGCCGAGGGCCTGACCGACGGGCCCCCGGACGTCCTGCCCGCCGAGGAGCCGCCGGAGCGGCCGCCCGGACCGGACCCCGATCCGGACCCCGATCCGCCCTGTGGCGCCCAGCCCCCGGAACGGCCTCCGAACCAGCCGCCGGACCCCCGGGCCGGGGAGCCGCCGGACCTGGCCGAGGACGCGCCGCCGCCCGTACCGGCTCCGGAGAGGTTGAGCGGTGGCGCGGCGCCGGGGCGTGCCGCGGTGACCGGGCGGCCGGTGCCCCTGCGCCGTCCGGCCGCCTGGGCGTCGGTGTCGAGCGGGGCCGGCTGCGCGCCGGCCGGGACCCGGGCTCCCGACGGGGTGCCCGGTGTGGCGCCGCCCTCCTCGCCGCGCCCCCTGCCCTGGGCGACCGCCGCGGCCGCCGCGCCGACCGAGGCCCCGCCGCTCGCCATGGCCGCCGCCTGCAGCATCGGTTCCGCCTTGCGCATGCCCCACCGGCCCACCCTGGCCGCCGCCACCGGCGGCAGCGCGGACGCGGCCCGCTGCAGGGTCGGCGCGGTGGCCGCGTCGCCCAGCATCCGGGTGGTGAGGGTGTGCCCGTCCATTGACGCGAACAGGTGCTGGAACGGCCGCCGGTAGAAGAACACCGCGATCGTCAGGATCGCCATGAACATGACCTGCATGCCCCACGGCATCGCCGTGGAGATGATCAGCGCGTAGCCGTACACGAGCACGCCCAGGACCAGGGCCAGCACCGCCTGCCTGAGCAGGGTGCCGATGAGCATCTCCACCCACCGCATGGCGATGATCCGCCCGGACCCCGGATGGACGCCGATCAGCAGGAAGACCGGCGCGAGGATCAGCAGCAGCAGGAACCCGACCTTGAGCACCAGCAGCGAGACCGCCACCAGGAAGATCAGCAACCCGGCGACCACCGCGGCCATCAGGGCGCCGATCGCGACCCCCAGCCGGTTCGTCCAGTCCTTGCCCTGGAAGAGGGGGAAGACGGGCGTGTTCTCCAGCTTGTCGGCGATCTCCGTCTCGTACCGTTCCTGGTGGGAGGCCGCGTCGGGCATCTCGGACGCCCTGAGCTCGGCCGCGTCGATCGTCTGGATCTCCAGCATCTTGGCGCCGAACTTCTCGATGTTGGCGGAGCCGGCGTCGGCCGTGCCGAACTGGCCCATCAGCCACGGCTTGCAGACCAGGGTGGACCAGAGGGCGTCGGCGTTCTGCTCGACGCCGGGCACGCCGTTCTGGCCGTATCCTCCGCCCTGGGCCCGCGGGGCGGTCTCCCCCGGGCCCGGCAGGCAGGACGCCCCTCCGGCCCCGGGCAGTCCGGAGAAGGCCGAGTTGATCACTTCGCCGGTCTTGTCGGTGACGACCTTGCCGATCCCGGTCAGGTCACCGGGGCGGCTGAAGAACCAGACCGCCACCGTGACCGCGAGGACCATCCAGATGACGCCCTCGGCGGTGGTGGTGGCGCGCTTGCGGATCAGCCCGTACCAGGCCAGCCAGATGGCGCCGAGGATGACGATCGGCCGCAGGTACGGCCAGTACATGGCGTCGGCCAGCCGGGTCACGATGTCGTCGACCACGTTCTTGATCGGCTCCAGCGGTCCTTCGGTGGCCGCCGCCTGGTAGGTCGTGATGGTCAGCCGGTCCAGGGCCTTGGCCCACAGGAAGACCGTGTTGGCCATGGCGTTGCCCATCACGGCCGCGATGTCGTCGCAGCCGAGCAGGTGGGTGTGCCAGAACTGGCCGCTCATGCCGTAGGTCGCGTAGTTGCTCTGCGTCCCCGGGGCCTGTGCCGGCAGGGTGCCCGGCGCGGCGTCCGGGACCGGGGGCTTGATCAGCCCGTCCACGCCGCCGTCGACGATGTCCGGCGACAGGTCCGGCGACATGTCGCAGGGCGCCGCCGCCACGGCCGTGGACGTCTCCGAGGGCAGGACCAGCGGAAGGGCCAGGAAGGCGGCGACCGCCACCAGCCCGACGGCGATCCGCCTGCCCAGCCGCCTGCCGAGCCGCCCGGTGCGGACGCGGCCCTCGCCGCCGCGCCGCCGGAGCCGCCGGAGCCGCCCGAGCGAACGCTTCTCGCGTGAGCCTTCGTTTCCCTCGCGGGAGCCTTTCATGACCGCACCTCCAGCGCCGCAGCCCCCGAACCGTCGACTGTGCCGCCCCCAGGAAGATGATGCACTTTCTCACCGGGTCTGTCTCGGGTGGGATTCGTGTCGAGCCATCGCAGCAGCTCGTCCGAGACCAGATCCACCCCGATCCGGCCCGCCCTGCCGTCCAGATCCCGGAAGACGCACTCGCCGTTGCCGAGCGAGCGCAGCACCGCCTTGTGCTCCTCGGACGGCTCGACCCCGAGCAACGCCATCACGTGCTCCACCTCGACCCGTTCGGTGGAGCGGAACGCGAACACCGACGACAGGCAGTTCGTCACCTGCTCGCTCAGCAGGTCGCCGGCGTTCTGGGAGACCAGGACCAGTGCCGTGTTCCGGGAACGGCCCATCCTGCTGACCTCGGGCACCAGCTTGGCGCCCTCGGGTGTGGAGGTGATCGCCCACGCCTCGTCCAGGAAGATCGCCTTGGGAGAGCGGCGGTCCAGGCCGTTCATCAGGCCCCGCGCGAACTGCGCGACGAGGTACAGCAGCGCCACCGACAGGCGCTGCTCGTAGGAGTAGTCGTCGCGGCCGGTGGAGGCGTCGGGCAGCGTCAGCCCGCCCAGCGTGAAGACCGTGGTCCAGCCCTCGGTGTCGATCTGGTCGCCGCCCGAGGGGTCGAAGCAGAGCCGGGCCAGATGCATGTCCGACATGGAGCGCAGCACCGCGCCCAGGTTCTTGGAGGCGGCGTCGCCGGCCTGCTCCAGGAAGTCGACGACCTTGCCCAGCGACGGGTCCTCGGCGTTGGAGACCGCCGCGACCGCCTGGATCATCGCCGACTCGCGCTCCTCCGACATGCGCGGCAGCAGCAGGCGCAGCGTCTCGGTGGCCATCGTCTTCTTGGCCGCGAGGTCGTCGCCGAACGAGAACGGGTCGAGCAGGCCCGGCGCCGCCGAGCCCAGCGGGATGATCCGCGCCTTCCTGCCGCGCTGCTGCAGCAGCCGTACCAGCGAGTCGGCGTCGCCCTTGGGGTCGATGACCGCGACCGTCACCCCGCGCAGCGCCATCTGGTAGATCATCAGCAGCGCCAGCGTGGTCTTGCCGCCGCCCGGCTCGCCGGTGATGGCGATGGCCGTCGGCCGGTTGCGCGTCGCCGCCACCAGCGGGTCGAAGTGCACGATGCTGCGGGCCCGCCCCAGGGTCTCCCCGATGTACGGCCCCATCCAGCCCGAGCCGCCCTCGTCAGCCCGGTCGCCCAGGTCGACGGTGGCGGTGGCCATGCCGCCCGCGATCGTGCGCAGCGGCTGCCGCTGCGCGTAGGCGTTGACCCTGACCCGCTCGCCCGGCAGCGTCTCGCAGAACAGCGAGAACTGGTCGCCGGTGGAGTTGACGATGTCGATGCCCATGTCGCGGTAGTGCTCCACGACCGCCTCGACCCGCTGCACGCAGATCTCCTCGGTCGGGGCCGACACGATCAGGCGGTGCCAGCCGTAGACGAACGGCAGGCGCTCCTTGGTGATGCCGTGCTCCAGCATCCGGGCCGCGTCGATCTGCTCGGCCAGCGCCAGCGGCGCCTCGGCCCCGGCCTCCCGGATGTGGATGTCCATGTCGCGGGCGTGCGCGAGCTGGCGCGCCACGTCCTTGCTGGCCTTGACCGGCGGGATCAGCCGCATCCTGGAGCTGATCTCCACCGGGAAGGGGAGCTGGTCGGCGAAGTGCATCCAGGGCTCGCCGTCGGGGAACGGCATCAGGTCGGGGAAACGGGCGAAGGACATGTGCGCCACGTACGAGTCGCCGTGCGGCTGCTCGATCCGCAGCAGCGCCCTGCCGTTGTGGATCTGCCCCTCGACCAGGGACTCGATCTCCCCCTGCCCCCACCTGCGCTTGGGGCTCGCCGAGGCCGGCGGGTCCCCCAGCGAGCCGGTCGTGGCGTGCTGGAAGAGCCAGGCGAGCTCGACGGAGGTGGCGTGCCTGGCGTACAGGGAGCTGGCCGAGAGCGCCCGGCCCAGCCGCTCGGCCTGCTCGGACCACTTGGCGATCTCCGCCTTGGGGACGTGGTCGTCGTCGATGCCCAGGACCTTCTCGCTGCGCTGGTAGAAGCCGAAGAGCTGGGAGAGCACCCCGCTCCCGAGCTGGCGCCCGCGCTGGCCGAGCCGCACGCCGAGGTAGACCTCCTTGGTCCAGAAGTCCTTGGCCCAGACGTGCCGGTACATGTCCTCCAGGTAGTCGCGCCAGCCCGGTCCCTCGTCGGAGGTGGCGTTCAGCGCCATCGCCCACTCGGCGGCCGGGTAGGTGCGGTGCGCCACCCGCAGGTGGACCTCGGCGTCGGGCATCCGGATCGCGGCCAGCGCGATCGTGATGTTCGTGGCCAGCGCCTCCCGCTCCTCGGGGGTGATGAACTCGTAACTCACGGTGGGGAGCCTGAAGTAGGCCCAGACCGACGAGTCGGTCAGCAGGATCCGATCGTCGAAGTACCGGACGGCCAGGCGGCTGCGCGCCTGGGAGGCGCGGCTCACCGTCCCACCCTGACCGATCGTCCGGCCGTGCCCGCACGGCGTCCCGCCGTACCCGCACGGTCCTTCGCCGGGTCGCCCGCCCGGCTCCGGCACGGCCCGCCCACCCGCGTCCGGTCCGGCCCGTTCACCACATCTCCTCGTGCCCGGGGGATCACTGGGCCACTTCCTCCTCGCTGGGTCGCCTCGACTGCACCGTTCCGAAGCCCGCCACCACGACGCCCGCCAGGGCCAGGTACGCCCGGCGGCCCGGCGCCCTCAGGTGGGACGGTTCCACCCGGTCGTCCCTTCCGGGGGCCAGCGCGTCCTCCCAGGGGACCCGCACGATCGCCCGGCACCTGCCCCGGGCGACCGACTCGGCGTGCTCCACGTCCTCCATGCTCCGGCGGCTCACCCCGTTGACCACCATGACGGCCCGCTGGCGGAGGTCGGCGCAGCCGTGCCCGTCGAGCCACTCGTAGGTCATGGCCACCGCGTCCGGCCCGTCCTCGCTGGCCGGGACGACGAGTACGAGCTGGTCGGCGTAGGGCAGGACCCGGGCGGCCAGGGCCGCCGCCGGATCCATGACGATCATCTTGTAGTACCGGTCGAGCAGGTCCATGGTCTGGCCGAGCCGCCGGTCCGAGAAGAGCGTGCGGTCGGCCAGGCGCTGCTCGGCGCCGGCGTCGCTGTCTCCGGCGACGACCTCCAGCCCCGAGGCGCAGCGGCTGGTGTAGGCGCGCATGCCGAGGTAGCCCTGGACGGTGTCGAGCCCGGCGAGCAGGGAGCTCAGCGTCTCGGGCGACTCGCCCTGGACGCGGCCGGACAGGGCGTGCGAGCCGGTGCTGGCGTCGACCGCGAGGATCCGGTCCTCCCGGTAGCGGGCCAGCGTGTGACCGAGCATGAGCGCGGTCGTGGTCTGCCCGGCGCCGCCGGTGCATCCCAGCACCACCACCCGGCGCCCGCCGCCGAACACCGCCCTGGCCCGCGCCTCGTCGATCTCGGAGCCGTCCGTACGGCCACCGCCACCGGGACCGATCACCACCTGGGCCAGCCGCCGCCAGCCGCCCGAGGAGTCCCGGCCGACCACCGACTCCACCCGGCGGACCTTGGTCTCGGCCTCCGCGTAGGCGGGGGCGGGGGGCGGGACCGGGGTCGCGGGCGTCACCGGGTCGGCCTTGCCCGGCCCCGAGGGGACCGCGCGGATCGACATCCCGGCGCCCGGCTGGGTGCCGCCACCGGCCGGGTCGGCGGGACCGGCCTGCGTCCCCGCGGGCCGCTCGGGGGGCCAGGTCCTCACCGTGTCGGACGGCCGTCCGACGGGGGCGGGCCGCCCCCTGCGGTGCCTGCGCCGCGCGCTCTCCTCCGCGTCGGCGGTGTCCGCGAGGTCCGCCGGGCCTGCCGTGTCCTCCGGGCCTGCCGGGTCCGCCGGGTTGCCCGCTCGGGCGGGACCCGCCGGGAAGCCGGTCGCTCCCGTGGCCCGCTCCCCGGCCGGAGCCTGACCGGCGAACCTCGGCACGAAGGACGGAACGACCGGGTCGGCCGGGCCTGGCAGGCCGGGCAGGCCGGGCAGGCCGGACGGGCCGGGCAGATCGGGCTGGACGGGGGCCTGAGGTATCGGCGGGGCCGCCGCGGCGCGCTGGGCGTCGCCGGACGCGGCGAGCCTGCGCAGGCGGCGCAGGGCCTCGGCCCCGATGGGCGCGGCCGGGGGCGCGTCCGCCGCCGAAGGCTGGGACGCCTCCGAGTCCTGGGACGCCGTAGGAGTCTGAGAGGTCGCGGAAGCCTGAGAGGCCGCAGGAGGCTGAGAGGTGACAGGAGGGTGGAAGGCGGCAGGAGGCCGGAAGGCCACGGAAGGCGGGGAAGCCACGGAAGGCGGGGAAGCCACGGAAGGCGGGGAAGCCACGGAGTGCGGGGGGGCCGGCGAAGCCTCGGAAGGCTCTGGAACCTGGAAGGCGGCAGGAGCCTGCGGGACCGCCGGGGTCACCGGCGTCCGGGGAGGAGCGGAGACGGACTCCCCGGCCTTCTCCCCGCTCTCCGTGCTCTTCGTGCTCGTGGTCCTTTCCGCCCTCCCGGAACCCCTCGTGCCCTTGGCGGTCGCGGGTTCCGCGTTCCCGATCCTCGGGCCCTCCGCGCTCCCGGCGCTACCGGTGCTCCTGGTCTCGCCCCTGGCGTTCGCGGCTGCGGCGTCGTGCGCGGCCGACGTGGCCACCGGGGCGTGTTCGGGTCGAGGGCCGAGCTCCTGCGAGGGCGGTGGGAGGGGGGACCCGGCGCGTCCCGGATCCACCGGACGCGTACCTGACGTGACGGACCGCGTCGCGGGCCCCACAACGGGGACGGGTACCGGCGGTGACGGCGGTACGGTGACCGGCTGCGCGACCGGCGCCGTCTCGACGGCCGTGGCCTGGCCGAGCGCGGGGGCGACCCCCTGACGCCGGACGCCGGTCTCGCTCCAGGCGATCCGCTCGCGGGCGACCGGGGCGGTGGCGGCGGCGGCCGCCGCGGCGGCAACGGCGGGGCGTACCTCACGGGCGGCGGCGCGCTTGGCCTGGGCCTGGCGGACCTTGCGGGACGCCTTGACCCTGACCGATCCGTACTGCGGCGCGGCACGCCAGACGCGGCCGTTCAGCGCGACCTCGGCGGGTTCGGAGACGGGCGCCATCCGGCACCAGGTGCGCGGCTCGCCCACGTAGCGCAGTTGCGACTGGAGCAGCTCGGTGAGCCTCTTGCTCTCGATCACCGGCCGGGTGGAGAGCCAGGTGACCACGCCGGGGGGCACCAGGTAGAGGACGTGCCAGGGGGCCGCGAAGGGCAGGCCGAGCATGTAGAGCAGGAGCGACCACGGGGCCAGCACTCCCACGAACCCACCGATCCACACGATCGGGAGCGGCATCGGCAGCCGTAGGTCGTACAGCTTGTAGAGCCGCTTCTCGATCCTCCAGATATTGGTGTACGTGGGCAGATCCACGTGATCCTCCTTTCCGCCTCTCCTTGTGTGACCGTTCGGGCGCGGTCTCAACCCCCCGAGATGCCCAGTGCGCCCGCGATCGCCTTCGCCGTCACCTCGATGATGTTCGGCACGTAGAAGATCACTCCGATGGCGATCGCCAGGATGATGAACTGGACGAACCTGGTGATCTCACGGGTGAAGAGGAAGAAGAGGGCCACCACCGAGACGATGACCAGGAAGAGGGGGGCGAAGAAGCTGCGGAGGAAGTCGGCGAGGCCCTCGGTGTTGACGCCCGCGGGAGGAGCTGTGGGCTGAGCGAGTTCCAAAACGCTCAGCACCATGGTCTTGAGAATCACTTCTTGTCCTCCGTACTCACGATCGCGCCCGCCGGATGGTGACGGGCCCGCGGCGCGTACGCGCGGGAGCCCGGACCGGTGGATCATCGATCAGGGGGGGTCTGCTCACCGTGGACCGGCACCATTCGATCATGCGTTACCCCGCCACGGATCGATATGCGCCGCGAATGTCCTTCACGAACCACTTGTCGCCCTGCTTGACCATGGTGAGCAGGTAGGCCTGTTCGAGCTTGCCTCCCATTTGGCCGGGGTCGGCGGGCTCCGGCTCGGCGGACGTCGTCGTCTTCGCCGGGACGCCCCACGAGACCGTCGCGGTCACCTGACGGGTGGCACCCGCGGGGAGGGGCACGGAGAGGTCCTTGAGCTGCAGGAAGGTGAACGCGCCGGCGAAACCCTCCAGGGTGGTGCCGGCGTCGGCGTAGAGCCGCAGGGAGGCGGTGTCGCTGGCCGCGTAGGCCTTGAAGAACCCCTCCAGGGAGGCGCGCAGTTCCTGTTCGGCGGCGCGGTCGCGCTCGGGGGCGGGCTTGGGCGGCAGGTCGGCCGCCTTGGGCGCCGGCAGGATGCCCGGCCGCCCGGCGACGACGAACCTGCCGGCCGACCGGTCGTGGTAGATCGGCACCGACAGCAGCTGGCGGCGGTTCTCCGACTGGTAGGCGACGGTGACGACGGCGTTCTCGTCGTCGACGACCTCGATCCCGTACGGTTGCACCGCTCCAGCGCTCATCCTGCCGAGACCGTCCCAGCCGAACTGCGCCTCGACGCCCTCGGGCAGGTAGGGGGCCAGCCTGGACTCCCTCTCCTGCAGGCGCGCGCCGTCGAAGTTCAGGTAGACCTCGGCGAACTGGGCCGCGAAGGCCGAGCCCCGGACGCTGGGGAATCCCTCACCCGCCACGGGAACCGTGCCGGTGGGGGTGTTCGGCCGGGTGATGCGCTCGAAGGGCGCGCGCACCCCGTTCACCACGATGACGATGATCAGCGCCCAGAGCACGGCCCGGCCGGTCCACACCAGCCAGCGGCCGCCACCGCCGGACCAGCGGTTGCGAGGGGCGCTCCTGCGCCGCGCCGGAGGGCGGTCGAGGTCGGGATCGTCGGGAAAATCCGGGTATGCCGACAGCTCGGGGTCGCCAGCGATCCGGGGATCACGCTGGACCGTCGACCTTCGAGCCATCACGCCTCCGCTCGCGTCACTCCCGGCCGGTGCGGTGTCGTATTGCCGCTTGCCACCGATCCCGCCTGCCAGGGTGACGCACTTACTCTAGCCGCCCCGCCGATTCTTCCAGGAAAGCCACGCCTATGCTGCAGGCATCGTGATGACTGAGCAAACCGGGTCTGGAACCCCGGCGAGGCCGCCGATGCCGCCGACGTCCGGCCGAATGTGTATTACCCCTGGCCAGGGCGTGGGTCGATTACTCAAACGCCACCCATTGCTAACTGGACGGTTCCCTGACTGTCGCGACCTGCGCATTTAATGCAAAATGCGTCACGGGGTGCGATGGGTACGAAATGTTCTCCAGAGACGTCGGCCGGGGAGCCCTCGCTTCCCCGAGGCGGGACGCGCCCGACCGGCGCTCAGAGAGTCCTACACACGCTCACGCGAGTTGCGCGCCCCACGTGCCCTCGCGGCGAAGGCGACCGCCAGTCCCGTGCAGAGGCCGGTGAGCACGATCCGGAAGGTCAAGAACGCCTCCGGCATGCTCACCACCACACCGAGACCGAAGATGATCAGTATGAGCGCCGCGAAGAACATCGACCATCCGGACCACTTCGCCGACGCCGCGCCCCTCGCGCCGGATGTCGCCCCGGCCGCCCGGCCCCTCGTCAGCACGTGCACGCCGTACGCGCCCAGCGCGCACCCCCCTGCCACCAGGAACCAGCCGAACACGACCAGCACCGACAGTTCACGCAACCCCATCTGACTACCCCCGTTTTCGTAGGTGATGAGCGGATGCTGTGTTTCCGGTCACATCTGCTGCCCTACGAAAGAGGTGAAAAACCCGCGCGGCCGCCCCGCTCGCCCGCCCGGAGGGCGGGAGGGGACGGCCGGACGTGAGGCGGTCAGACGTTGAAGCGGAACTCCACCACGTCGCCGTCGCGCATGACGTAGTCCTTGCCCTCGATCCGCGCCTTGCCCGCCTGCCGGGCCGAGGCGATGGAACCGGCCTCGACCAGCTCGTCGAAGGAGACGATCTCGGCCTTGATGAAGCCCCGCTGGAAGTCGGTGTGGATGACCCCCGCGGCCTCGGGAGCCGTGGCGCCCTTGCGGATCGTCCAGGCCCGGGTCTCCTTGGGGCCCGCGGTCAGGTAGGTCTGCAGGCCCAGGGTCTCGAAGCCCACCCTGGCGAGCTGGGTCAGGCCCGACTCCTCCTGGCCGACGGACTGCAGCAGCTCCAGCGCCTCCTCGTCGTCGAGCTCGACGAGCTCGGACTCGATCTTGGCGTCCAGGAAGACGGCCTCGGCCGGGGCGACGAGCGCCGACAGCCTGGCGCGGAGCGCGTCGTCCACCAGCTCGTCGGCGTCGAGGTTGAAGACGTACAGGAACGGCTTGGCGGTCAGCAGGTGCAGCTCGCGCAGGTCGGCGGGGTCGATTCCCGCGCCCTTGGCACCGGCGTACAGGGTGGCGCCGCCGTCGAGGAGCTTGAACGCCGCCTCGGCCGCGTCCAGCGCGGCCTTGCGGTCCTTGTTGGTCCTGGACTCCTTCTGCAGGCGGGGGATCGCCTTCTCCAGCGTCTGCAGGTCCGCGAGGATCAGCTCGGTGTTGATCGTCTCGATGTCGCGGCCGGGGGAGACGCCGCCGTCCACGTGGGTCACGTCCGGGTCGTCGAAGACCCGGATGACCTGGCAGATCGCGTCGGTGTCACGGATGTTGGCGAGGAACTGGTTGCCCCGTCCCTGCCCCTCCGAGGCACCGCGGACCAGTCCGGCGATGTCGACGAACTCGACCTTCGCCGGCAGGATCTTCGCCGACCCGAAGATCTCGGACAGCTTCTCAAGACGCGGGTCGGGGACGCCGACGATGCCCACGTTGGGTTCGATGGTGGCGAACGGGTAGTTCGCCGCCAGGGCGTTGGCGGTCTTCGTCAGCGCGTTGAAAAGCGTTGACTTGCCGACGTTGGGCAATCCGACGATGCCGATGCTCAGGCTCACGTGAGCCGAGTTTACGCGGAATGACCCGGTGCCGGTCGCCACGGGCCCGTCTGCCGACCGTCGCAGGCCCGTCAGCCGGCCGCCACGGACCCCTCGGCCGACCCTCGCGGGCCCGTCGACCGGCCGCCACGGACCCGTCACCGGGGGCGATCGGCCCGATTCCGGAGGCGTGTCGGCGCGCCAGAAGGGGTCCGGCCTGGAATCATGCCGGGGTGGACCTCATGGCGCTCTCCTTCCAGCTCGCGGTGGGTCTCGCCGCGGGGCTCGCGATCGGGTTCCTGCTCGGCCGGTCGCGGGCCGCCTCCGGGGCCGACGGCACGGCCGCGCGCCTGGCCGACGCCGAGGCCCGCGCGAAGATCGCCGAAGAGAAGCTCGCCTTCGTCGAGGGACAGCTCGCCGACCGGTTCCAGGCCCTGTCGACCCGGGCGCTCGACGTCAACAACCTGCGCTTCCTGGAGCTGGCCGAGACCAGGCTCGCCGCGGGCCGGGCCGAGGCGGCCGGTGAGCTGGAACAGCGCAGGCAGGCCGTCGAGCACATGATCGAACCGCTCAAGGACACCCTGGCGCGCGTCGAGACCCAGCTGCGCGACACCCAGGTGGGCCAGCGGGCCGCCCACGCCGAGCTGGCCAAGCACATCGACGTCGTCCGCCAGAGCAACGAGCAGCTCCGCGCCCAGACGAGCACGCTGGTACGGGCCCTGCAACGCCCGGAGGCCCGGGGACGGTGGGGGGAGCTCCAGCTCCGCAGGGTGGCCGAGATCGCCGGGATGCAGCGGTTCTGCGACTTCGACGAGCAGGTCAGCGTCACCACGCCGGACGGCGTCCTGCGGCCCGACATGGTGGTGCGGCTGGCCGGCGGCAAGAACATCGTGGTCGACTCCAAGGTCTCGCTGGCCGCCTACCTGGAGGCCGCCGAGTCGACCGATCCCGACCACCAGTCGGCCCGGCTCGACGCCCACTCCCGGCACGTGCGCGAGCACGTGGACCGGCTCGCCGCCAAGTCCTACTGGCAGGCGTTCAGCCCGGCCCCGGAGTTCATGGTGCTGTTCATCCCCGGGGAGGCGTTCCTCGCCCCGGCCCTGGAGCGCGACCCCGCCCTCCTGGAGTACGCCATGCGGCGGCGGGTCCACATCGCCACCCCCACCACACTGATCACCATGCTCCGCACCGCGCAGTACGCCTGGCAGCAGGCCGCGCTCGGCGAGAACGCGCGGGCGATCTTCGAGGTCGGCAAGGAGCTGTACGAGCGGCTGAGCAGCATGGGCCGCAACGTCGAGGCCCTGGGCCGCTCGCTGAGCCGGGCGGTGGAGTCGTACAACAGGACGGTCGGGTCGCTGGAGACCCGGGTGCTGGTGAGCGCCCGCAAGCTCAACGATCTGGGCCTGGTCGAGGAGGAGCTGGACGGGCCGCGGCCGCTGGAGGACCTGCCGCGCGCCCTGACCTCACCCGAACTGCTCGCCGAGGAGGAGTCAAGCCCGTCTCTCGTGTCCCGCCTGAACGGTAGGTTGACCAACGACCTGCCCTGAAACCGTTCCCCGGGGACGCCTTTGGCCGGACACTGGAGGCGACGGGACCGATGACGCGGGGGCCGAGGTCGAGGGGGCGAGTGGTGGACGAGCGAGGCGGCGTGCAGCCGGCCGGCGGGGTGATCGCGTGAGTGAGCTTGACCGGCCCGGCGGCGTCCGGCTGACCGTCCGGGGCGCGCTGGTCCTCGTCCTGACGGCCACCCTGGTCGGTGGCGTGCTGCAGGCGCTGCTGGGGGCGTCCGCACTGACCGGCGTGGCGTTCACGGTCGGCTGCGCGGCGGCGACGGTGCTGGTCAACCGGCGGGAGCTGCTCTCGCTGGTGGTCTCCCCGCCCCTGGTGTTCTTCGTGACCACCATGATCGTCGAGGTGGTCCGCTCCCTGTTCGCGGCCTCCCCCGTCCAGACCTTCGGGCTGGGCATGTACACCGCGCTGTCCCAGGGCGCCCCGTGGCTGTTCGGCGGGTCGCTGCTGGTGGTGGTGATCGCCTGGCGCCGCGGGCTGACCCGCTGCGTCCGCGAGCTGCGCGACGAGCTGAAGGCGGCCAAGGCCTCCGTGCCCCGTCCCAGGACCGGGGAGACCGCCTTCGCCCCCGAACCCGAGGGCTACTTCGAGCCCAAGGTCTACGGGACACCGCGCGACGACCGCTGAGCCGCTTTCCCCGGCCTCGTCTCCGGAACCCGATCGGGTGTGTCCGGGGCAGGCCGTCCGCGGGCCGGACGACGGCGACCGGCCCGCCGGAGGTCCGGGGGCCGGTGGCTCCGCCGGGTGGCGGACGGTTCTTCAGGCCGTGACGCGCAGGTTCTTGCGGAGCTCGTGCGGGAGGGCGAACCGTACGTTCTCCTCGACGGACTCGACCTCCTGCACGTCATCGAACCCGTTCCCGGCGAGGCGGGCGAGGACCCCGGCGACGAGATCCTCGGGCACCGACGCGCCGCTCGTCACGCCGACCGTGGTGACGCCGTCGAGCCAGGAGTCCTGGATCAGCGAGGCGTCGTCGACCAGGTAGGAGGCGTCGGCCCCGTGGTCGAGGGCGACCTCGACCAGCCGCTTGGAGTTGGAGGAGTTCTCCGAACCGACGACGATCACCAGCTCGGCCTGGGCGGCGATCTCCTTGACCGCGACCTGGCGGTTCTGGGTGGCGTAGCAGATGTCGTCGCTCGGCGGGTCGATGAGGTTGGGGAAGCGCTCCTTGAGGCGGGAGACCGTCTCGACCGTCTCGTCCACCGAGAGCGTCGTCTGCGAGAGCCAGACCAGCCGCTCGGGATCCCTGACCTGCACCGTGCCGACCGACCCCAGCCCGTCGACGAGCTGGATGTGGTCGGGGGCCTCACCCGCGGTGCCCTCGACCTCCTCGTGGCCCTCGTGGCCGATGAGGAGGATGTCGTAGTCCTGGGAGGCGAAGCGCTTGGCCTCGTTGTGCACCTTGGTGACCAGGGGGCAGGTCGCGTCGATCGTCTTGAGGCTGCGGCTCGCGGCCTCGCGGTGGACCTCCGGGGAGACGCCGTGGGCGGAGAAGACCACGATGGCCCCCTCGGGCACCTGGTCGGTCTCGTCGACGAAGATCGCGCCGCGCTCCTCCAGCGTCCTGACCACGTGGGTGTTGTGGACGATCTGCTTGCGCACGTAGATCGGCGCGCCGTACTGCTCCAGCGCCTTCTCCACGGCCTGGACCGCACGGTCGACCCCCGCACAGTAGCCACGGGGCTTCGCCACTAGCACACGCCGGTTCGCAGGGGTCTCGGAAGTCATGCTCTTATGCTACGTGGACATGCCCACGAGACAGTCCGCACTCCCCATGAGCTCCTAAACTCGTGACCCCACAGGCCCGTAAGCCTTCGAGGCCACACCCCTTCCCGATAGAGATTCCCAGGGAGACGCCATGTCAGTCCCCGACATGATTCGCAGTGTCACACAGAAGGCAAAGGACCTGCCGCTGCACATGCTGCAGACGGCGCTGAGCGGGGTCGGCCAGGCTCTGCTCCTCGGTGACCGGGTACGGAACAAGATCTGGAGTGCTTCCGGCCGCGAGGAGGACCTCGACGAGTCCCGCGAGACGACCGCCGACGCGCCGGTGGACGCCGGGGAGAACACCGCCGAGCAGACGGGCGAGGCCGACAGGCCCGCCCGCCGCGAACCCGTCATCTTCGCGCCACGGCCCTCCAAGTCCGCCGAGAGCACCGTCGAGCAGGCAGCCGAGGCCGACAGGCCCGCTCGCCGCGAGCCCGTCATCTTCGCCCCGCGACCGTCCAAGACCGTCGACAGGACTCCCGCCGAGGAGAGCACCGTCGAGCAGACGTCCGAGGCCGACAAGCCGACCCGCCGCGAACCCGTCATCTTCGCGCCGCGACCGTCCAAGATGGCCGACAAGGCTCCCACCACCGAGAGCAACGGCACCGGAATCTCCCCCGAGCCCGTCGTCCTCAGCCCGGCCAAGACCGCTCCGGTCGAGCCCGCCGCCCCCGAGACGCCGGTCGCCGAGACGCCGGACGCCGGACCCGCCGTCGCCGAGACCGCTCCCGCGATCCCGGCCGACGAGCCAGCCGTCGTGATCCCGGTCACCGAGTCCCCGGCCGGCGAGACCTCCCCTGCGGAGACCTCCCCTGCGGAGGCTCCCGCCGCCGAGGCCCCCGTCGCGAAGCCGAAGACCCCCAGGGCCACCAAGGCCAAGGCCCCCAAGGCTCCCAAGGCCGCTCCCGTCGAGGAGCCCTCGCCCGCGAAGGCCGAGACCCCGAAGGCCGCCGAGCCCGAGGCCGAGAGCGCCAAGGCCACAGCCCCCGAGGCGGCCACCCCGGCCACCCCGGCCACCCCGGCCACGACGCCCCCGGTGAAGAAGCCCAGGGCCACCAGGGCGACCAAGGCCGCCAAGGAGGCGGCGGCACCGGCCTCCGCCACCCCCGCAGCCCCCGCAGCCACCGAGCCCGTCGAGCTCGGGACCGCCGAGACCGCGAGCCCGCGCCCCGAGTCCGAGGCCACCACCGCGAAGCCCGCGACCAGGAGGACCGGCACGAAGGCCCCCGCCGAGACCCCGGCGAAGACCCGCGCGGCGACCCCGTCCACCAGGACGCGCAAGACCACCAAGGCCGCTCCCGCCGAGACCGGGACCGAAGCCGGAACCAGGACCGGGACCGAGTCCGGAACCAGGACCGAGTCCGGAACCGGAACCGGAACCAAGGCCAAGGCCAAGGCCGGAACCAAGGCCGAGATCGAGACCATGACCGAGGCCGGGATCGTCGAGGACGGCCTCCCCGCGGACGCCCTGATCGAGACGCCCCCCGCGACGAAGGTCGAGGTCGCCGAGGTCAGGGTGGCCAAGCCCGAGACCCAGGACGCCGCGCTGGTCGAGGTGACCGGCACCCGGGTCGCTCCCCCGGAGACGGCCGCCCCCGCCCCCGCCGCCGACGTGGTCGCCGCCGCCGCTGCCGTACCGGCCGAGCCGCTGCCCGGTTACGCCGACCTGACGGTGGCGTCGCTGCGGGCGCGCATGCGCGGCAGGACGGCCGGGCAGATCAGGGATCTGATCGCCTACGAGCGTGCCACCTCGGCCCGCGAGACCGTCGTGCGGATGTACGAGAACCGCCTGGCCAAGCTGGAGGCCGGGGAATAGTCGCGCCCGGCGCGTAGGCTCCCGCCCATGAGCTCGAAGACCACCCCTGAGCAGCCCCTCCCGGTCCGCACGGTGTTGCAGATGGTCGGCGGCTGGATCGGCAAGCTCGGCACCGTCTGGGTCGAGGGGCAGATCACCGAGCTGACCGCCCGTGGCGGCACGGTGTTCCTGACGTTGCGCGACCCGGTGGCGAACGTCTCGGCCCGGGTCACCTGCCCGCGCGGCGTCTACGAGGCCACCGTCCCCCGCCCGGTCGACGGTGCCCGGATCGTGACGCACCTGAAGCCCGACTTCTGGGTCAACAAGGGTTCTTTCGCGTTCACCGCGCTGGAGATGCGGCCGGTCGGGGTCGGCGAGCTGCTGGCGCGGCTGGAGCGCCTGCGCCGCCTGCTCGCCTCCGAGGGTCTCTTCGGGGTCGACAGGAAGCGGCGGCTGCCGTTCCTGCCCGGCACGGTCGGGCTGATCTGCGGCCGCGACTCGGCCGCCGAGCGGGACGTGCTGGAGAACTCGCGGCGCCGCTGGCCCGCGGTGCGGTTCACGGTGGAACCGGTGGCCGTGCAGGGACCGTACGCGGTCGGCGAGGTCGTCGAGGCGCTGCGCAGGCTGGACGCCGACACCGAGGTGGACGTCATCGTGATCGCGCGGGGCGGCGGGTCGATGGAGGACCTGCTGCCCTTCTCCGACGAGGCGCTGGTGCGGGCGGTCGCGGCGTGCCGTACGCCGGTGGTCAGCGCGATCGGGCACGAGCAGGACAATCCGCTGCTCGACCTGGTCGCCGACGTGCGCGCCTCCACGCCCACGGACGCGGCCAAGAAGGTCGTGCCGGACGTCGGCGAGCAGCTCACGCTGATCCGCCAGCTCCGCGACCGGGGCCGCAGGGTGGCCAAGGGCTGGCTGGACCGCGAGACGGCGTGGCTGTCCGCGGCCCGCTCGCGGCCCGCCCTCGCCGACCCGGTGCGCGAGGTCGAGCGCAGGGCCGAGCAGGCCGAGCAGCTCAGGGACCGGGCGAGGCGCTCCCTCACCGGTTCCCTGGACCGCGCCCAGGACTCCCTGGAGCACCTGCGGGCCCGCCTGGTCTCGCTCTCCCCCGCCGCCACGCTCGAGCGCGGCTACGCGATCGTCCAGCGCCCCTCGGGCGAGGTCGTGCGGCGCGCGGGCGAGATCGCCCCGGGTGACGAGCTCACGGTGCGCTTCCCCGACGACCGGGTGACGGTCAGGAGCGATTCCACCACGTGAGCGACGGGTAGCCGTCGTCGACGAAGCCGAACTCCCGGTAGAGCGCCTCGGCGTCCGAGGTGGCGTGCAGGTCGACCCGGCGGACCCCGCTGCGCCGGTACCAGTCCAGCAGGGCGTTCACGACGGCCCGGCCGTGACCCCTGCGCCGGTGGCGGGGGTCGGTGGCCATGCCCTGGACGTAGCCGTAGCGCCCGTCCGGGAGGCTGGGGCCGGGCATCCGCTCGAAGATCAGGCCGACCCCGCAGGCCGCCAGCCCCCGGCCGGGGGCGTCCACCACGTAGACGGCGGTGTCGGCGCTGCCGAGCCGCTCGGCGAGGCTCTCGGCGTACGCCTCCTGCCACTCCTCCTCGATCGGGAGGGTTCCGTCCTGGGCCATCCTGTCGGCCAGGACCTCGCGGAGCCGCACCAGTTCGGGGATGTCGTCGGGGGTCGCGTCACGAACGCTCATCCGGGAAGTCTGCCAGCCGCGGGCGGCGGTGAGCCGGGCGGGGATGCCGGTGGGACGATCTAAGGTGGGTCCGTGGCCGATGAGAAGACACCGTCGTACGAGCAGGCGCGCGAGGAGCTGACCGAGGTGGTCCGCCGTCTCGAGGCGGGCGGGCTCACGCTGGAGGAGTCGATCGAGCTCTGGGAGCGCGGGGAGAGGCTGGCCTCGCTCTGTGAGGAGTGGCTCCAGGGGGCCCGGGTGAAGCTCGCCGCCGCCATGGCCCAGCGCCGCCAGCCCGACTCCACCGCCGACGCGCCCTTCTGAACGGGCGGCCGCACCACGCCCCGTCCCGTCCCGGACAGGCCGGACGCGTCCTTCCAGGCGATCGGCCGCCTCCCCCGCGGAACGGCCGAACGGGCCCTTCGTTAGGACGTGATCCTGGGCTGCTGCCTGAGGGACCCGGCCAGGGTGGTCAGCTCGTCCCAGGCGGCGGTGCCGGTGACGACCACGGTGACGTCGGGCAGGAACCGCACCAGGGAGCGCTGGTCCTTGTCCTCGCGGACGCGCCGTTCCCAGGTCGCGCCGCCGATCTGGACGGTGTCGGTGACCGTGGAGGTGTTGGAGAGCCGGTTGGCGAACTCGGCCGGGGGCTTCTCGTCGCTCTGGGCGAGCATCGCGTGGTCGCGCTTCGCGGTGGCGAAGCCGAGCTTCCAGGTCGTCCCGCCGCCGTCGTTCGTCCTGCGGGAGCTGTTCGGCACCCATCCGGCGGCGACCGGCTCGGGGGCCCACACCTGGAAGGGCGCGGTACGCCGCAGGTCGGACAGGGTCAGCGCGTAGTCGACCTTCGGGATGTTCTCGGTCCTGCTCTGCGGGGTGATGAGCAGGAAGAGGCCGACGGCGGCCAGGCAGACCGCCATCGCGAACGCGTAGCCGTAGAAGCCCTCGGTGAACTTTCGCACGACCACCGACACTATCCGCTCGACGGGGCGGTCCCGTCTCAGGGGCGGCGGATCTGCGCGACGATGGCCAGCACGTCCTCGGCGAGCGCGCGGGAGGCGTTCTCGTCGTCGGAGAGGGCGACCTCGGAGACGGCCGCGGCGAGCGCCCCGGTGAGGACCACGACCAGCGCGCCCTCGTCGCCCTCGAACAGGGCCGCGTTGCGCTTGGCCCACTGCCGGAGCCGGTCGCGCATGATGACCTCGAAGCCCGGCGGCCCGTCGCCGCGCAGGAAGAGGGCCGACAGCTCCCGTTCGGCCAGGCAGCCCTCCAGGTAGGCGCGGGCCCCGGCGATGAACAGCCGCATCGGGTCGCCCTCGCCCGCGGCCCTGGCCTCCTGGACCGCCTGCTTGGTCCGCTGGGTCTGCCGGGTCTGGAACTCGTCGAAGAGGGTGAGGTAGAGGTCCGCCTTGCCGGAGAAGTGGTGGTAGAGGCTGCCCACGCTCGCCCCCGCCCGGGAGACCACGTCGGTGACCCCGGCCTCGGCGAAGCCGCTCGTGACGAACGTCTCCCTGGCCGCGACCAGGAGCGCGACGCGCGTGGCGGCACCCCTCTCGGAGGTCCGCGCACCCCCGCCCTTCACCAGCCGTTCCGTGTCACTGCTCATGGTGGGCAGATTATCCTCCGCGAACCCGTCTCAGGGGTGCCAACTACGATCGTTGCAACAAACCACGAGAGGGGTTTCCCACCATGTCCGATCAGACGTCCGTTCCCGCCGCCCTCGCCACGGGTGAACACGCACCTGATCGCAACCTCGCCCTCGAACTCGTCCGGGTCACCGAGGCGGCCGCGATGGCGGCGGCCCGCTGGGTCGGGCGGGGGGACAAGAACGGCGCGGACGGCGCCGCGGTGAACGCGATGCGCCAGTTGATCAACACCGTGTCGATGAGCGGCGTGGTGGTCATCGGCGAGGGCGAGAAGGACAACGCGCCGATGCTCTACAACGGCGAGCAGGTGGGCGACGGCAGCGGCGCGGCGTGCGACGTGGCCGTCGACCCGATCGACGGCACCCGGCTGACCGCGCTCGGCATGCCGAACGGGATCTCGGTGATCGCGGTCAGCGAGCGCGGATCGATGTACGACCCGTCGGCGGTCTTCTACATGGACAAGCTGGTCACCGGCCCCGAGGCGGCCTCGTCGGTGGACATCAACGCGCCGGTGGCCGACAACATCGCCGCGGTGGCGCGCGCCAAGGGGGGCGAGCCCTCGGACGTGACCGTGGTCATCCTGGACCGCCCCCGGCACGAGAAGATCATCCGGGAGGTGCGGGAGGCCGGGGCGCGGATCAGGCTCATCACCGACGGCGACGTGGCCGGGGCGATCATGGCGGCCCGGGTGGGCACCGGCGTCGACCTGATGCTGGGCATCGGCGGCACCCCGGAGGGCATCATCGCCGCGTGCGCGCTCAAGTGCATGGGCGGCGTCATCCAGGGCAGGCTCTGGCCGCAGGACGAGGCCGAGCGCCGCCGGGCGCTGGACGCGGGCCTCGATCTCGACGCCACGCTCGGCACCGACGACCTGGTCAGCTCCGACGACGTGTTCTTCGCGGCCACCGGCATCACCGACGGTGAGCTGATGCAGGGCGTCCGCTACCGGGCCGGGCGGGCCGTCACCAACTCCCTGGTCATGCGCGGCCGGTCGGGGACGATCCGGAAGATCGAGAGCGAGCACCAGCTCTGGAAGCTGCGGGCCTACAGCGCGATCGACTTCGAGCACGCCCGCTGAGGACGGCGGGACCGGCGGAACCGGCGGGGTCACGTCATCGGACGGCGGGCCCCGCCCCGCCGCCCCCGCCGAAGCACGGAGCCCGGAGCCCGGCGGAGCCTCCGTCAGCGGCGGAACCAGGAGCGGCGGGGCCGCCTGGGGGACTTGGCCACGATGTTGCCGAGCGTGACGACGCCGGTGATCTCGATGACCGGGCCGTCGTCCGAGCCCGGGACCTGGTTCCTCTTGCCCCCCATGAACGTCGAGGCGGGCATCTCGATCCGCACCCCCTCGGGCACGATCAGGGTCAGGGTGCCGCCCATCACGGTGACCTGGAGGGTCACCCGGCTGGACTGCAGCAGCGCGTCGCACAGGTCGAGCGTGACGTTGGCGCAGATCGCGGTCGCGGAGAAGCGGGTCGGCACCACCCAGCGGCCCGAGCGTTTCTCCGAGCCGAAGAACGCCGTCACCGGGCGGACGTCGGTGCGCAGCGGCTGCGCCTCGGGCGGGAGCAGGTCGGCGGTGAGGGCGGAGAGCTCCCCCAGCGTGCGGGCCCGGTAGAGCGCGTCGACGCGCTGCTCGTACTCGTCGTGGTCGAGGCGGCCGTCGGCGAGCGCGTCGCCGAGCACGGCGGCCACCCTCTCGCGGTCGGCGTCCCCGGCTCTGAGGTCGGCGGGACGTGGCTCGGGGACGTGACGGCGGACGGCGGGGGACCGGTGACTCTCCACCCTTCGACCATAATCGCCGCGGGGCCCCGGCGCCCCGTCCGGCGCGCCCCGGATCCATCGGACGGCGCGCGGAACCGGCAGGTGACAGGCCATTGACCACCGGGTACGCCGCCCTTACCCTGACGAGAACTTGAAACCCCCTCATGTTCCCGGAGATCGTCATGCCGACCCCCCGTGACAGGCAGGCACGCGTGGCGACCTGGGCGGCGTTCTTCGTCCAGGGGCTCTGCTTCGCCACCCTGCTGACCCATGTGATCGACCTGCAGCACCGCTTCGGTCTCAGCGACGGCGACCTCACCCTGGTCCTGCTGCTCGTACCGGTCATCGCCGGCATCGGCAGCGCGGTCGCGGGCCCCCTGGCGAGCCGCTACGGCAGCGCCCCGGTGCTGCGGATCTCCCAGGCGGGCGTCTGCACGGTCGTGATCCTGTCCGGCTGGAACACCGACCTCGTCGGGCTGTACGCGCTCAGCGCGGTGTTCGGCCTGTTCGTCGGCGCGGTGGACGCGGCGATGAACATGCAGGCGGTCGCGGTCGAGCGCAGGTACGGGATGAGCGTGCTGACCGGCTTCCACGCCGTGTGGAGCGTCGGCTCGATGCTGGGCGCCGGGTTCAACTCCGCCTTCAGCGCGCTCGGCGTGCCGCTGGGCTGGTCGTTCACCGTCCCGGTGGCGATCGGCGCGCTGATCTCGGTGGTGATGCTCCCCCGCCTCTACCGGCGCGACGAGGAGGTCGTCGAGACGACGCCCGGGGCCGTGGCCGCCCGGTCGCCGTGGCGGCCGATCATCCCGCTCTGCCTGGCGATGGCCTTCCTGTACGTCGGCGACGCGGCGGTCTCCAACTACGGCACGGTCTACATGGAGAAGGCGCTGGCGGCGAGCGGGTGGCTGGTGCCGTTCGGCTACCTCGTCTACCAGGCGGCGATGCTGCTGGCCCGCGTCCCCGGCGACTTCGCCGTGCGCAGGTACGGCCCGGCGCCGGTGGTGCGCGCGGGCGCGGTGATCGCGGCGGCGGGCATGCTGGGCCTGGTGCTGGCGCCCGGCGTCGTGGTGGCGGTCCTGTCGTTCGGCCTGGTCGGCATCGGCCTGTCCGTCATCGCCCCGCAGTCGTTCTCGGCCGCCGGACGCCTCGGCGCCGGGGCGGAGACCGCGATCGCCCGGGTCAACCTGTTCAACTACGTCGGTTTCCTGGTGGGCGCCGCCGTGATCGGCACCCTCAACGACACGGTGAGCATCCGGGTGGCGTTCGTCCCGGCCGTCGTGCTGGTGGCCCTGATCGTCTTCCTGGCCCGGGGCTTCCAGCCGGACCCCGGGCCCGCCACCGGACCCGGCGGTGAGCCCGGCGGTGAGCCCGTCACCGGACCGAACCCGAGGGCCGCCCCCGGGGATCACCGCTGAGGCGTGCCGATCCGGTACGGCGGAGCCGGAGCGGCGGGGAGTGACGCCCGCGGGACGGCGGCCGGCGAGCCCGTCGCAGGGGCGGCACGGCCCTCCCGGTCTCCCCCGGGTCTTCTCGCGGCCCGCGCGTGCCCGCCGGGACCTCGATCACGGGCCCGCCGCACCCGTCGCACCCGCCGGCGGGCCGGCGAGCCCGTTCAGGTACGCCAGGCTCTCGGCGACGCCCTCCCGGGGGCCGACGTCGCCCGCGTCGCCCGGGGCGAGCCT
Source organism: Streptosporangium sp. DT93 (assembly GCF_049844535.1). Classification (NCBI taxonomy): domain Bacteria; kingdom Bacillati; phylum Actinomycetota; class Actinomycetes; order Streptosporangiales; family Streptosporangiaceae; genus Streptosporangium; species Streptosporangium sp. DT93. Next base: position 66,056 of record NZ_JBNCLF010000015.1, on the reverse strand, counting down.
GACCTCCTGCTCCAGCACGTACCAGCCGTCGTACCCGGCCGCGGTCAGGCCCGCGACGATGGCGGGCACGTCCACGTCGCCCCGGCCCAGCGGGAGGTAGAGGCCCTCCTTGAGGGCCCGGTCGTAGGGCAGCTCCCCCGTCCTGACCCGCTCGGCCACGGCGGCGTCGACGTCCTTGAGGTGGACGTGGGCGATCCGCCCGGCGGCCCGCGCGACCAGCTCGGCGGGGTCGACGCCGCCCGCGAGCAGGTGGCCGGTGTCCAGGCAGAGCTGCACGGGGCTGCCGTCGAGCACCCGCCGGACCTCGTCGGGGTCGCGCACCACCGTCCCGACGTGCGGGTGCAGGGCGACGGAGCGGCCGAACTCCTTGGCGCTCTTGAGGATCCGGCGCAGGTTGGTCATCAGGGTCTTCCAGGCGGCGGCGTCCAGCTCGGGCCTGGCGTCGTAGCTCTCGCCGCCGGTGGAGGCGGCCAGCACGACCGTGTCCACGTCGCCGTCGGCGAACGCGCGCATCGCGGCCCGGACCACGGGGAGCGGGTCGTGGTCGTTCTCGTGCAGGACCACCGGGACGAATCCGCCCACCGCGCGCAGCCCGTACCGCGCCAGCAGGGCGTGGCAGCGCGTCGGCGAGGGCGGCAGGAAGCCCTCGGGGCCGAGCTCGGTGGCCGTCAGGCCCAGCTCCCGCATCTCGGCGAGCACCCGGGATCGATCCAGCTGGTACCCCCAGCCGGGGACCTCGCAGACACCCCAGGAGATCGGCGCACCGGCAATTCTCACAGGACCACCTCCGCGACGCGCGCCGGGCGCTCCTCGCACCGGAAGGGTTACGCGGTCTCGGCGAGGTGGAGCGCGGCCGGGGCGTCCTCGACCGTGCAGGGACTGTTCGTCTCCCCGCGTGCCGCGCCGGGAAACGCGTCGAGCCCGGCCGTGTGGGGCCGTGTCGGGGCGTGGGAGTCCCGGCGATGCCGGGCCGGGGCCCGCCGGGGGTGCGTACCGGGACGGACCGGGCGGGTCATCGGCGCAGGGCGTCCGCGAAGGCGCGGACCGCCTCGTCGGCGCGGTGGACCGGCAGACGCGCGAAGCCCATCACCAGCGCGGGCGGCCCCGGCGCGTGCCTCATCGGCGCCACCGGTTCGGCCGCCAGCCCGCACGCCAGGGCCGCCCGCGCCGCCCCCGTCTCGTCCTGGCCGGCCGGCAGCTCGGCGAGCAGGTGCAGCCCGGCGGAGACGCCCCGCACGACGAGCTCGGGGAGGTGCACGGCCAGGGCGCGCACGAGGGCGTCGCGGCGGGCCCGGTACTCCCGGCGCGTTCCGCGCAGGTGCCGGTCGTAGCCGCCGGTGGTGATGAAGTCGGCCAGGACGTACTGCTCCAGCACCGGCGAGCCGAGGTCCAGCTCGGCGCGGGCCAGCCGCAGCGACGCGGCGATCCGGGCCGGGGCGGCCACCCATCCCAGGCGGAGACCGGGCGCCAGGGACTTGCTGACGCTCCCGACCAGGATCACCCGGTCGGGGGCCAGCCCCTGCAGGCAGCCCACCGGGTCGCGGTCGAAGCGCAGCTCGGCGTCGTAGTCGTCCTCCAGGATCGTCGCGCCGGTCGCGACGGCCCACGCGATCAGCTCGGCGCGGCGGCGCGGGGAGAGGACGACGCCGGTCGGGTACTGGTGCGCGGGGGTGAGCAGCACGGCCCGCGCGCCGGTCGCGGCGAGCGCTCCGACGTCGACGCCCTCGTCGTCCACGCCGACCGCGACCAGGTCGGCGCCGGCCGCGCGGAGCAGCGGGAGCTGGCGGACGCCGGTGGGGTCCTCGATCGCCAGCCGGATCCGTCCGGGGCGCGGCGCGGGAGGCGTGTCGTCCCGGACGAACCAGCCGAGGTCGTGCCGGTCCGCGACCACCGGGAGCCTGCCCGCCAGCGCCTGGATCGCGAGGCTCATCCCCTGGGCGACCCCGCCCACGATCACCAGGCCGTCCGGGCCGACGTCGGCCGCCCGGACCCTTCCGAGGTAGGCGGCGAGCTCCTCGCGGAGGGCGGGGACGCCGCCGGGGTCGCCGTAGTCCAGGGCGTCGGAGGGCAGCGAGGCGAGCGCCCGCCGCATCGAGGCCAGCCAGCGCTGGCGGGGGAACGCGCCCAGGTCGGGGGCGGTGGCGCGGCGCCCCCGGTACGGATCGTCCCCGGCGGCGGGCCCGATCCCGTCCCCCGCACGGCCCTCCTCGGGCGAGCGGCTCGCGGCCGGGGCCACGACGGTGCCCACGCCGACCCTGGAGAGCAGGAAACCCTCGGCCACGAGTTGCTCGTAGGCCTCCACGACCACGCCCCGGGACAGCCCGAGGTCCCTGGCCAGCTCGCGGCTGGCGGGCAGCCGGACCCCGGCCGCCAGCCGCCCGTGCCGTACGGCTTCGCGGAGCTCGCGGGCGACCTGGGCGGCGACACCGCCGGCGGCCCGGTCGACGGTCAGATGGAGATCGGCCAATTGGCCCTCGTTTTCTCGGGGTCATTGGACCCGGCGGGCGAACCATTGGCTTCCTAGCATTCCGTACATGAACGAGACTGTCAGCCTCCCCGCGCCCCGGCCGGAGCCGCGCGGACTGTTCGAGGCCGCGGCGGCGATGTTCCTGGTGGGCACCCTGGCGGGGGTCTCCGGGCTGATCGGCGACTATCCGGTCTACGGCGGGCAGGCCGTGCGCTACCTGGTGGCGGCCGTGATCCTGTTCTCCGTCGCGCGGCTGGCGGGGATGCGGCCGGTGCGGCCCACCCTCCGGGAGACGGCGCTGCTGGCGGCGCTGGCGCTGACCGGGCTGGTGCTGTTCAACGTGTGCGTGATCGAGGCCACCCGGCGCGGCGGGCCCGCTCTCGTCGGCACCGTCCTGGGCACCGTACCGCTGGCCCTGGCGCTGATCGGCGGGCGGCCCTCGCCCCGGCTGCTCGGCGCGGCGACGGTCGTCGTCACCGGGGCGACGGTGGCCACCGGCCTGGGCAGCGGCGACCCGGTCGGGCTGCTCTGGTCGCTCGGCGCGCTGGGCTGTGAGGTCTGCTTCTCGGTGCTCGCCCTGCCGTTGCTGCCGAGGCTGGGCGCGGTGCGCGTCTCGGCCTGCTCGGCGGCGCTGGCCGTACCGCTGCTGGTGGTCGCCGGGCTGCTCGCGGACGGCACCGCGCTGATCAGGGTGCCGACCCCGCCCGAGGCGGCGAGCCTGGCCTACCAGGCGGTGATCATAACGAGTGTGGCGTTCCTCCTCTGGTACGACGCCCTGCCGCGGATCGGCCCGGGGACCGCCGGGTTGTTCGCCGGGCTGATCCCGGTCGGCGCCATCGCCACCGGCGCGGTCCTCGGCCTGGGCACCCCCTCGGGAGCCGACCTGCTCGGCGCCGCGCTCGTGGTGGCGGGCATCGCCGTCGGCCTGGCTCCCCGGGGGTTCACCCGCCGCCTCCGGCCGGGAGGGTCCACCCGCCGGTCACGACCTCGGACGTCCGTTCGCTGATCAGCCCCAGGGGTTCACCCGCTGCCGGGGCACGTTCACCCGCTGCGCGGGCGCGTCGGCCCGCTGCGGCGGGCTCACCCGGCGCTGGGAGGCCTCGGCCCAGCGCGAGGAGTGCGCCCGGCGCGGGGAGTCACCGCTCCGATGGGGCATGCTGACCCGCCAGCCGGGGTGGCCGGACCCCGAGGACCCCGAGAACCCCGAGGACCCCGAGGGCAGGGCGGCCGTCCGTCCGGCGGAGAGGGCGATCCGCTGCCCGGACATGGCGACGGGCGTCTTGGGCCAGCTCACCGGCCATTCGGGCGTCCGCCCGTCGTTCTCCTTGATGCTCGTCAGCGTGATCGCGATCAGCGACACGGTCAGACCGGCCACGATGAAGACGGCCACGAGTACCAGCATGACGATGCTGCCGGCCGGGACGGTGTTTCCGACGTTCATGGTGCCCCTCCTGCTTCCACCGGGCACTCGGCCCGGTCTGCTTCCAGCTTCACCCCTCCCTCCGAACAGATATGGACAAAAGCCGCATACCCCACCGACCCTTGTCCTGAATATTCGGGTTTCATCGCATTTGTCCAGATCCGTTTGCCCGACCGAGGGACGAACGCCCCCCGGCCGGCCACCACGGCCGGGCGCGCGGGCGAGGCCTTACCCTCTAGGGAAAACGGACATGACCCTCGCGCGAAGGATCGACGACGATGCCCGAGTTCGACTACACCGACCTGCTCCCCCTGGGCCCGGACGAGACCGAGTACCGCCTGATCACCTCCGAGGGGGTACGGGTCGCCGAGGCCGCGGGGCGCCGGTTCCTGGAGGTCGAGCCCGAGGCGCTGCGGCTGCTCACCGAGACCGCGATCCACGACATCTCCCACTACCTGCGCCCCTCCCACCTCGCCCAGCTCCGTAAGATCGTCGACGACCCCGAGTCGAGCGGCAACGACCGGTTCGTCGCCCTGGACCTGCTCAAGAACGCCTCGATCTCGGCGGGCGGCGTCCTGCCGATGTGCCAGGACACCGGCACCGCGATCGTGATGGGCAAGCGCGGCCGGCACGTGCTCACCGACGGCGCCGACGCCGAGCACATCTCCCGGGGCGTCTACGACGCCTACACCCGGCTGAACCTGCGCTACTCGCAGATGGCGCCCCTGACCATGTGGGAGGAGAGGAACACCGGCTCCAACCTCCCCGCGCAGATCGAGCTCTACGCCGAGGACCCGGGCGGCCGGCCCGACGCCTACAAGCTGCTGTTCATGGCCAAGGGCGGCGGCAGCGCCAACAAGTCGTTCCTCTACCAGGAGACCAAGGCGGTGCTCAACGAGGCCAGGATGCTCCGCTTCCTGGAGGAGAAGATCATCTCCCTCGGCACCGCCGCCTGCCCGCCGTACCACCTGGCGATCGTCGTCGGCGGCACCTCCGCCGAGTTCGCCCTCAAGACCGCCAAGTACGCCAGCGCCCGCTACCTGGACTCCATCCCCGTCGAGGGCTCCCCGTCCGGGCACGGCTTCCGGGACACCGACCTGGAGGCCAAGGTCTTCGAGCTCACCCAGAGGCTCGGCATCGGCGCCCAGTTCGGCGGCAAGTACTTCTGCCACGACGTCCGCGTCATCCGCCTGCCCCGTCACGGCGCCTCCTGCCCGGTCGCCATCGCGGTCTCCTGCAGCGCCGACCGCCAGGCCCTGGCGAAGATCACCCCGGAGGGGGTCTTCCTGGAGCGGCTGGAGACCGACCCGGCCCGGTTCCTGCCGGAGACCACCGACGAGCACCTCTCGGACGACGTGGTGAGGATCGACCTCAACCGGCCGATGGAGGAGATCCTCGCCGAGCTGACCCGGTACCCGGTCAAGACCCGCCTGTCGCTGACCGGGCCGCTCGTGGTCGCCCGCGACATCGCCCACGCCAAGATCGGCGAGCTCCTGGACGCGGGCGGCGAGATGCCCGCCTACCTCAGGGACCACGCGGTCTACTACGCCGGCCCCGCCAAGACCCCCGAGGGGTACGCCTCGGGCTCCTTCGGCCCGACCACGGCCGGGCGGATGGACTCCTACGTCGAGCGCTTCCAGGCCGCCGGAGGCTCCAAGGTCATGCTGGCCAAGGGCAACCGCTCCCAGCAGGTCACCGACGCCTGCCAGGCCCACGGCGGCTTCTACCTGGGCTCCATCGGCGGCCCGGCCGCCCGCCTGGCCCAGGACTGCATCCGCAAGGTCGAGGTCCTCGAATACCCCGAGCTGGGCATGGAGGCCGTCTGGAGGATCGAGGTCGAGGACTTCCCCGCGTTCGTCGTGGTCGACGACAAGGGGAACGACTTCTTCGACCGGCGGCGGGCCGACGGCGGGGCCACCTTCGTCGGCATCCCCACCCGCTCCGGCAGGTAGGACGAGCACGGGCCGGCGGCGACCCCGCCGGCCCCCCGGTCCCCGATCTCACCCCTTGACCGCCGGCCTCCCGGCTCCCGATCCCGCCCCTCGGTCCGGCCGGCCGCACCCGCGAAACCCGTCCACCGACTCCGCACCGAAAGCCATATGCCACTCAGAGTCACCTAACAGGCGCGAGAGCGAAAATCTGACTGAAGTTGGCAAGAAGATTCGGCCCGGTCTCTACTGGTCTCATTACGCAAATCGGTAAGCTGCACCACATGCGTGCGCCACCCGGATACCTTCTCGCCGCGCGCTACCGGTTGTCGGAACCGGTGGGCCGCGGCGGCATGGGCACCGTTTGGCGAGCGCACGACGAGCTGCTCAACCGCGAGGTGGCGGTCAAGGAGGTGCGCCTCCCCCTGATCCTCGACGAGGAGCTGCGCGCCGAGCTGTGCGCCAGGACCGAGCGCGAGGGACGGGCGACCGCGATGGTGGCCCACCCCTCGGTCATCACCGTCTTCGACGTCGTCACCGAGGACGAGCGCCCCTGGATCGTGATGGAGCTGCTGCGCGCCAGGTCGCTGGAGCAGCTCCTGCAGGACCACGGCCCGCTGCCGCCGCGCCAGGTGGCGGAGATCGGGCGGCAGGTCCTGGGAGCGCTGCGCGCCGTGCACGCCAAGGGCATCCTGCACCGCGACGTGAAGCCCAGCAACGTCCTGGTCACCGACGACCGGGCGGTGCTCACCGACTTCGGCCTGGCCGCCCTGGAGGGCGACGTGTCCATCACCCAGGCCGGCATCGTGCTGGGCTCGGCCGGGTACATCGCCCCCGAGCGCGTCCTGGGGGCGAAGGCCAGCCCGGCCGGCGACCTGTGGTCGCTCGGCGCGACCCTCTACACCGCCGTCGAGGGCAAGGGTCTGCACGGGCGCCGTACGGCCGCCGCGGCCCTGGCGGCGCTGACCAGCGGCGAGCCGATCCCCATGGAACGCGCCGGGCCGCTGGCCCCGGTGTTGCGCGGCCTGCTCTCGATCGCCCCGGACGCCCGGCTCGACACGGTCAGGGCGGCGCTGATGCTCGCCCGGGTGGCGGCCGGCGGTTCGGCCGAGGAGCTCGCCGTCCGCTCGCCCGTCACGCGGCCGAGGACGCCCCAGGACGGCCAGGACGGCGCGTCGTTCGGCCGCCGCTCGCAGCATCGGGGCCTGCACCGGGTCGGCTCCGCGCCGCCACAGGCTCCGCGCCCCACCTCGCCCGTCTCTCCCCCGCCGCCGTCGGGACCACCCTCGGGACCGTTCTCGGCACCCGTGGCGCAGTCGCGATCGCACCGCCGGTCGAACGAGGGCGTCCATCGTAAAAATGTGGACATATCAGTAAGTTACCGCCCATTTGTCCGTTTCATGACGCCGTTCATCAGGTTGGTCCTCCCACGTCTTCTCTGGCCGAGGGAACTCCGTAAGCGCGGGTAAAGCACTTCTCAAGGGGGAATGGCTATCTTCTTCTCATGCCGGAACAGCAGACGCGCGTGCTCGCGGACCGTTATGAGCTGATCGCGCCACTCGGCCGGGGAACGATGGGCACCGTGTGGCGGGCCCACGACCGTTCCCTCGGTCGTGAGGTCGCGATCAAGGAGATCCGTCAGGAGCCCGGGCTCAGCGAGGCGCAGCGCACCGAACTTCGGGAACGGATGATCCGCGAGGGTCGTACGGCCGCCCGCATCAGCCATCCCTCGGTCGCCACCGTCCACGACGCCATCGTCGAGGACGGCAGCCCCTGGATCATCATGGAGCTCGTCCAGGCGCGCTCCCTGGAGCAGGTGATCGAGGAGGAGGGGCCGCTCCCACCGCGCCTGGTCGCCGAGATCGGGGCCGACCTGCTGGGGGCGCTCCGCGCGGCCCACGCCCAGGGCGTGCTCCACCGCGACGTCAAGCCGGGGAACGTGCTGATCACCGAGAGCGGCAGGGTCGTCCTCACCGACTTCGGCATCGCCAAGGCCGAGGGCGACACGAGCCTCACCAAGACCGGCATGGTGATCGGCTCCCCCGGGTACACGGCTCCGGAGCGCGCACGCGGCGAGCACAACGGCCCCGAGTCCGACCTGTGGTCGCTGGGCGCCACCCTGTACTTCGCGGTCGAGGGCCGCCCGGCCTACGAGCGCTCCTCGGTGGCGGAGACCCTCGCCGCGCTGATGAGCGAGCAGGTCGACCCGCCCACCCAGGCCGGTCCGCTCCGCCCGGTGCTGGAGCAGCTCCTGGAGAAGGACCACACCGCGCGCCTGACGGCCCCGCAGGCGGGCGCGATGCTCCGGGCGGTGGCCGACACCCCCACGCACCTGGCCGACTCCCTGCCCTCCACCCCGCCCCCCGTCACCGCGCCCCCGGCCTCCTCGGCGTCTCCGTCGTCTCCGTCGTCTCCGGCCGCTCCGAGGAACGCGGAGCCCGTACGCGCGGAGCCCGCCGGGTTCCCGGACGTCCCCGGCACGCCGGACGACACGAACGACGCAGACGACACCGACGGCTTCGACGCCGACCGCACGATGGTGGTCATCCGCCCCCGGGACGGCCTGCGCATCCCCGGCGCGGCCACGCCCGCCGAGCCCGCCTCCCGGAGGGGTGAGGCGGAGACGACGAACCCGGTGAGCACGGCGAGCCCCGCGAGCCCGGCGTCCGCCCCCGGCCGGCCGGCGGCCTCGCCGTACCCGGACCGCCCCGTGTTCGCCGACCCCGGAAGGCCCGTCGCGGGACGGCGTACCTCCACCGGCCCCGGCGGGCCGGGCGCGGGACGGCCGGACTCCGCCGGCCTCGGCACCCCCGTCGCCCGTGGTCCCGTGGCCCCCTGGGGCCGTCCTCCCGGCGCCCCGGGAGAGCCGGACGCGCCCTCCTCGGCCACCCCTCCCCACGGGTTCCCGGTGTCCTCCGACCCCTCCGCCACCCCGCCGCACGGGTTCCCCGCGACCGGGCCGGACTCCGGGCCCTCCACCGCCGTGCTCGGACCGCCGGTCCCCGGACCGGCCGGTCCGCCGCCGTACGCGCCCTTCCCGCCCGACCGGGCCCCGGGCGGCGGAGCGCCCTTCGGCACCATCGGCGCCCTCGGCGCCTCCGGTGCCCCCGGTGCCCCCGGGCATCCGCACCCGGCGCCCCCGCAGCCCTGGCGCCCGCAGGGGCCCGAGGCGGGCCTGGGCACCGACCTGTTCGCGATCGCCGGGCAGAACGGCCACCCGGCCCCCGGGCAGCCGCAGTCCCCGCCGCGCAGGTCCAAGATCGGCGTCTTCGTCCTGATGGGCGTGGCGGCGCTCTCACTCGTGGTGATCATGATCCTGGTGGTGGTGGCCTTCACCTGAGGAACGGCCCGCCGGAGCGGATCCCGCGCGTCCGACGTCCGCTCGACCGGTTTGATTCCTCTCATAGGACGCAGACTGGATCCATGAGCGAGTATCGGATCGAGCATGACTCGATGGGCGAGGTACGGGTTCCGGCGGGCGCGAAGTGGCGGGCACAGACCCAGCGGGCGGTGGAGAACTTCCCGGTCTCCGGGCGCGGGCTGGAGGTTCCGCACATCGCCGCACTCGGCCTGATCAAGGCGCTCGCCGCCGAGGTCAACGCCGAGCTCGGCGTGCTCGACAAGGAGCTGGCGCGGGCGATCGCCGAGGCCGCCACCGACGTCGCCGAGAACGAGTGGGACGGCGAGTTCCCCGTCGACGTCTTCCAGACCGGTTCCGGCACCTCCTCCAACATGAACGCCAACGAGGTGATCGCCACCCTCGCCGAGGAGCGGCTGGGCGCCCCGGTCCACCCCAACGACCATGTGAACGCCTCGCAGTCGTCCAACGACGTCTTCCCCACCTCCATCCACGTGGCCGCCACGACCGAGGTGTCGTACCACCTGATCCCCTCCCTGCGGCACCTGGCGACCGCGCTCCGCGAGAAGTCGCTGGAGTTCGAGGGCGTGGTCAAGGCAGGGCGGACGCACCTGATGGACGCCACCCCTGTCACCCTGGGACAGGAGTTCGGCGGATACGCCACGCAGGTCGACAACGGCATCGCGCGGGTGCGGAGCGCCCTCCCCCGCCTCTCCCAGCTCCCCCTGGGCGGCACCGCCGTCGGCACCGGTGTCAACACCCCGCCCGGCTTCGCGGCCAAGGTCATCGAGAGGCTGCGCGAGGCCACCGGGCTGCCGTTCGCCGAGGCCCCCGACCACTTCGAGGCCCAGGGCGCCCGTGACGCCCTCGTCGAGCTGTCCGGCCAGCTCCGCACGGTCGCGGTCTCGCTCAACAAGATCGCCAACGATCTGCGCTGGATGGGCTCGGGCCCCCGGGCCGGACTGGGCGAGATCAACCTGCCCGACCTCCAGCCCGGCTCCTCGATCATGCCCGGCAAGGTCAACCCGGTCGTCCCGGAGGCGGTGACCATGGTCGCCGCCCAGGTGATCGGGAACGACGCGGCCATCGCCTTCGCGGGCGCGTCCGGGACGTTCGAGCTCAACGTGATGCTGCCGGTGATGGCGCGCAACATCCTGGAGTCGGTGCGGCTGCTCGCCAACGTCTCCCGGCTGCTGGCCGACCGGTGCGTGCACGGCATCACCGCCAACGCCGACCGCATGCGCGAGTACGCGGAGTCGTCGCCGTCGATCGTCACCCCGCTCAACCGGTACGTCGGGTACGAGGAGGCCGCCAAGATAGCGAAGCAGGCCCTGGCCGAGCGCAAGACCATCCGCGAGGTCGTCATCGAACGCGGCCACGTGGCCGACGGCACCCTCACCGAGGAGCGGCTCGACGAACTGCTCGACGTGCTCTCCATGACCCGGCCGCCCACGCAGCCCGGGTGAGCCGGCGTCCCCTCGAAGGGGACGCCTCACGTCTCGTCCCCGATCACCCCGGTGACGGCGTGCCGCGGGGGCCTGCGAGACTTTCCCCCATGACCCAGATCAAGTTCTACGGCCGCCGGGACGTGTGGTCCGACCGGCGCCGGGAGATCTCCGACACCGTCCACGGATGCCTGGTGGACGTCTGGAAGCTTCCCGAGGACAAGCGGTTCCACCGGTTCCTGCTGCTGGACGCAGAGGACATGGTCTGCCCGCAGCGCAGCGAGCGGTACCTCATCGTGGAGATCGTCTGCTTCAGCGGCCGGTCGGACGAGGCCAAGCGCTCGCTGATCCGGGCCCTGTTCGCCAGGACCGGTGAGACGCTCGGCCTCGCCGCCGAGGACCTGGAGATCGTGATCCTCGAATCCCCCAAGACCAACTGGGGCATCCGCGGCCTGCCGGGCGACGAGCTGACGCTCATGTACCCGGTCACCATCTGACCACCTCTTCACCACCCGGTCCCCGGCAGCCCCGGGGGCCGATCCGACAGGACGATCCGGCGGGGGGCCGGGGCGGGGCGAGATAACGGATTCACCACATGGTGGTGGGATATCGCCCCCAGGCGGCAAGGTTGACCGGTGTCGACTCCCCTGTCCCCCACGGACGGCCCGTTCCCCGGATCGCCGCCCCCTCCCTCCGACGCCGATCCGGCCCTGGCCCGTACGTGGGCCTCGACCCGTGCGCGGATCGAGCGGGCCAGCCCCCTGGCGCTCCGCGTGCTGCGCGTACTGGCCTGCTACGCGCCCGGCGACCTGCCGCGTACCGTGCTGGACGGACTGGAGGGCGCCGACGAGACCGCCCTCACCCGCGCGCTGGGGTCGCTGGTCTCCCACGGCGCGATCGCCCTGTCACCCGACGGCCTGTACGTGAGCCTGGCCCCCGGCGTCCAGGCAGCCGTCGTGGACGACCTGACCCCGAACGAGCACGACGCCGACAGAACCACCGCGGCCGCCCTGCTCGGTGCCGCGCTCCCCGGCGAGCCCGAGCAGCCCTCCTCCTGGCCCCTCTACTCCCGGCTGCTCCCCCACGCCCTCACCGTCCTGCCCCCCGGCTCCCCCGCCATGGCGTCCATCACCGACTACCTGTACGCCTTGGGTGACAACCACACCGCCCACGCCGTGTTGGAACGGCGCCACACCGTCCTGCACGAGACCCTGGGCCCCGAACACGAGGACACGCTGACCGCCCTCGTCGACCTCGCCTCCCTGACAGGAGCGATGGGGAACATCAACGACGCCCGGGACCGGTTCACGAGGCTGGCACCACTGACCGAACGGCTCCTGGGCCTCGACCACCCCACCACACTGGACGCCCATGCGAACCTCGCCTACTGGACGGGAGAGGCGGGAGACACGGCCGGTGCCCGGGACCGGCTGGCGAAATTGGCACCGGTGGCCGAAAGAGCGCTGGGTCCCGGTCATTCCACCACGCTGAGCATTCGGCTGAACTTATTCCAATGGGCAGGCGACGCAGGGGACGCCGTCGGCGCCCGAGACGAGTACACAACCCTGCTCCCGCTGGTCGAGCGGGCGTTGGGCCCCGAACACCCGATCACGTTGAGTACCCGGGTCTGCCTCGCCCGCTGGACCGGAGAGGCAGGAGACCTGGTAGGCGCGCGGGATCGGTTCATATCACTGGCGGCGGCCATCGAACGAGCTCTGGGGCCTGACCATAACGTCACATTGAGTGCTCGGATCGGTATCGCCCGCTGGAGCGGAGAAGCCGGAGACGCCGCAGGAGCCCGCGACCGGTTCGCAGCGCTGATACCGGCGCTTGAACGCACCCGAGGTCTCGAACATCCCGTCACCCTGGACATCCGATGTGCCCTCGCCCGCTGGACGGGGCAAGCCGGAGACGCGGTCGCCGCCCGCGACCGGTTGACAGCCCTGATACCGATACTCGAACGGGTTCTGGGCCCCGAACACCTCCACACATTGACCGCCCGCTACAACCTCGCCCACTGGACCGGAGAGGCGGGAAACCCGGCCGACACCCGGCACCAGTTCGTCGCGCTGATGCCCGTACTCGAACGAGTCCTGGGCCGGGATAACCCCCTCACCCTGGACGTCCGCTGTGCTCTCGCCCACTGGATCGGAGAAGACGGAGACGCGGACAACGCCCGAAACCGGTTCACGATGCTGGTGCCGGTGGTCAAGTGCGTTCTGGGTCCGGAGCATCCGACCACGTTGAACGTCCGCTCCTACCTCGCCATATGGGTGGGCCATGCCGGGGACGCCGCCGGTGCGATGGACCAGTTCGCGACACTGCTCCTGATGGCCGAAAAGGTTCTGGGCCCCGAGCACCCGATCACCTTGAACATCCGTTTCAACCTCGCCTTCTGGACGGGCTACGCCGGGTACGCGGCCGACGCCCGCGACCAGTTCGCAGCCCTCGTACCGGTACTCGAACGGGTCCTGGGCCCCAGGCACCCGGACATCAGGAGCGCCGGCGACCAGCTCGACGAGTGGACGGCCCACGCACGATGGTCGCGTGTGAGGCGATGGGTTCTGAGGCGCTGACCGTGCTCGCGGTCCCGTCGCCGCTTCAGCCCTCTCGCGTCCGGAGCCGAGGAGCCGGGTCCGGAGCGGCTGTCCACCACATAGGCATGCGGCACACTGTGGGGACGAACGACATGGGCCAAAATCCGGGGCGTGCTTAGATTCGGCGGCATGACTGACCTATCCGGCCGGCAGGCCGTGGTGACCGGAGCGGGTAGCGGGATCGGGCGTGCCTGCGCACTCCGGCTGGCCGCGGCCGGAGCGCACGTGGTGGTCGTCGACATCGACGCCGAGGCCGCGGCCGCGGTCGCCGCGGAGATCTCGGGGACCCCCGTCGTCGCGGACCTGTCGGAACCGGACTTCGTCCGGGCGATCCCGCCCGGCACGGACATCGTGGTGAACAACGCCGGGTTCCAGCACGTCGCCCCGATCGAGGAGTTCCCCCCGCAGGTGTTCTCCAAGATCCTCAAGGTGATGGTCGAGGCACCCTTCCTGCTGGTCAGGGAGGCCCTGCCGGGCATGTACGAGCGCGGCTGGGGCCGGATCGTCAACATCTCCTCGGTCCACGGCCTGCGCGCCTCCCCCTACAAGTCGGCGTACGTCACCGCCAAGCACGCCCTGGAAGGACTGTCCAAGACGATCGCCCTGGAGGGTGCCGCGCACGGCGTGACCTCCAACTGCGTCAGTCCCGCCTACGTCCGTACCGCCCTGGTGGAGAACCAGATCGACGCCCAGGCCGAGACCCACGGCCTCGCCCGGGACGAGGTGGTCGAGCAGATCATGCTCGCCCCCGCCGCCGTCAAGCGGCTGATCGAACCCGAGGAGGTCGCCGAGCTCGTCGCCTACCTCTGCGGCCCCCACAGCTCCTCCATCACCGGCGTCTCCCTCCCCCTGGACGGCGGCTGGACCGCCCGCTAGGCAAGAATGGCCCCACGACCACACGCCCCCCGCGAGCAGGCCGACCACCCATCTCGCGGGGACTACCCGTGAGCCCGCGCCGGCGACTGGACTGAGGAGAGGGGGATCGTGAGGAACGAGCGATCCCCCTCGACGAGGGAAGGAGCCGGACCTGAGCGGGCTCACCGCGACGCGCCGGCGTCGCCAGGCAACACCTCTCACCGCGACGCGCCGGCGTCGCCAGGCAACACCCCTCACCGCGACGCGCCGGCGTCGCAATCAAGCACGTCGCAATCAAACACAATCTTTCTCGACCTCCTGGCCCGAGAGGCCTCGGCGGTCGAGTTCGAGGGGCCCGTCCTCGCGGCGAGGAGCGCCGGAGCCGGCGCGGAGGAGCTGGCCGAGCTGGAGGAGGCCAAGCTCGTCGCGCTGAGGGTGCGGGCGCTGCTGCGCCGCCGGGCGAAGCGGGAGGCGGAGCTGTCGGCGCTGTTCGACACGGCGGGCGACCTGGCGGGCCTGCGTGACCTGGACGCCGTCCTTGAGGCCATCGTGCACCGGGCCAGGCAGTTGCTCGGCACCGACGCCGCGTACATGACGCTGCACGACCCCGAGCGCGGCGACACCTGGATGCGGGTGACCGACGGCTCGGTGTCGGCGAAGTTCCGGGCGCTGCGGCTGGCCATGGGCGCGGGGCTGGGCGGGCTGGTGGCCCAGACCGCGACCCCGTACTCGACCGCCGACTACTTCGCCGACGAGCGCTTCCGGCACAAGACCGACATCGACGACGCGGTACTGGAGGAGGGGCTGGTCGCCATCCTCGGCGTGCCGCTCAAGCTGGGCGCGCGGGTGATCGGCGTGCTGTTCGCGGCCAACCGGAGCGTGCGGCCGTTCACCCAGGACGAGGTGGCGCTGCTGGGCTCGCTGGCGGCGCACGCGGCGGTGGCGATCGACAACGCCCGCCTGCTGCAGGAGACCAGGAACGCGCTGGAAGAGCTCAGCGAGGCCAACCGGCAGGTGAACGCGCACAGCCAGGCCGTGGAGCGCGCCGCGCTCGCGCACGACCGGATGACCGGCCTGGTGCTGCGCGGTGGCGGGGTCGGGGACGTGGCGGCGGTGGTGACGGAGGTGCTCGGCGGCTCGCTGACGGTGCTCGACGACGCCGGGCGCCCGATCGCGGGGGACGCGGACGTACTGCGGCAGGACGTGCCGCAGGACGGCGCGCCCCGCCGGGCGCCCCTCGAACCGCACCGGGCCACGGCAGCGGACGCCGTACGCGGAGCGCACACCACCGCGGACGTGATCGCGGAGGCGGCCCGGTCGTCGAGGGCGTCGGGGCGCACCGTACGGCGAGGGGACCTGCTGGTCGCGTCGGTCGACGTGGGCGCGGAGCCGCTGTGCACGCTGGTGCTGCGCGCCGCGGGCCAGGTCTCCGACGCCGACCAGCGCATCCTGGAGCGGGCCGCGCTGGTCACCGCGTTGCTGTTGCTGTTCCGGCGCTCGGTGGCCGAGGCGGAGGGGCGGGTCAGGGGTGAGCTGCTCGACGACCTGATCTCCCGGCCCGCCCTCGACGGCCTGGCCGACCGTGCCCGCCGGGTGGGGGTGGACCTGGACGCCGATCACGTGGTGGTCGTGGTCCGCCACGGCGGCGGGCGCGATCGGGCCGCGTTCTGGGCGTCCTCCCAGGCGACCCTGCGGCACGGTCTGGCCGCCCGCCGTGGCGACGAGATCGTCCTGCTGCTGCCGGGGGAGCGGCCCGGCCTCGTGGCCAGGCAGGTGGCGGCCGAGCTGAGCGCCTCGCTGGGCCGTCCCGCCACGGCGGGCGCCGGTGGTCCCGTACGCGGGCCCGCGCAGGTGGCCGCCGCCCACCGGGAGGCGCAGCGCTGCGCCGACGCGCTGGTGGCGCTGGGGCGGGCCGGGGACGGGGCCGGCACCGCCGAGCTGGGCTTCGTCGGGCTGCTGGTCGGTGAGGGACGCGAGATCGGGACGTTCGTCGCCTCCGCGCTCGGCCCGGTGATCGACTACGACGCCCGCAGGGGGACGACGCTGGTGCGGACGCTCGCCGTGTACTTCGGCACGGGATGCTCGCTGTCGCGGGCGAGCGAGAGCCTGCACATCCACGTCAACACGGTCACCCAGCGCCTGGAACGGGTCGGGCAGCTCCTGGGCGAGGACTGGCAGTCGCCCGACCGCGCCCTGGAGATCCAGCTCGCCCTCCGCCTGCACCGCCTCAGCGGCTGAGGCCCCGATCTGACCAGAAGGCGGCAGAGCCGGGAAAGCCAGGAGAACCGGCGGAGCGAACCAGGTCCGGCGACGACGCCCACGGACCACGCGCCCGTACCCGCGACCTGCTCACCCCGCCCACATACGGCACCCGGCCGCTATGGCGCCCGCCCCCATAGGAGTGACTCAGGTCACTACATACGGTAGCGCCATCCCCCAACAGCGATCCCCCTTGGTGAGTGAGATGGCAGACAACCCCCGCACCCCCATAGGAAAGATCGTCGGTGCCAGCCTGGTAGGTACCACGATCGAGTGGTACGACTTCTTCCTCTACGGCTCCGCCGCCGCGCTGGTCTTCCCGCAGCTGTTCTTCCCCGAGTCGGAGCCGCTGACCGGCACCCTGCTGGCGTTCCTGACCTACGCGGTGGGCTTCGTGGCCCGCCCGCTGGGCGCGCTGGTCTTCGGGCACTTCGGCGACCGGCTCGGCCGCAAGAAGCTGCTGGTGGTCAGCCTGCTGCTGATGGGCGGGGCGACCTTCCTGATCGGCTGCCTGCCGACCCACGCGTCGGTCGGCCTGTGGGCGCCGCTGCTGCTGACCCTGCTCCGGCTCGTCCAGGGCTTCGCCCTCGGCGGTGAGTGGGGCGGCGCGGTGCTGATCGTCTCCGAGCACGGCGACACCGCGCGCCGCGGTTTCTGGGCCTCCTGGCCGCAGGCGGGCGCCCCGGGCGGCAACCTGCTGGCCACCGCCGTGCTGGCGGTGCTGGCCGCGGTCCAGACGGACGAGGCGTTCGTGAGCTGGGGCTGGCGGATCCCGTTCCTGCTCTCCGGCGTGCTGGTGCTGGTCGGCCTGTGGATCCGGCTCTCCATCAGCGAGTCGCCGGTCTTCCAGCAGGCGGTCGCCAACGCCGGGCCGTCGCCCTCCCTGCCGATCGTGGAGGTCTTCAGGTACCACTGGCGGGACGTCCTCATCGCGATCGGCGCCCGTTTCGCGGAGAACGTCTCCTACTACGTGATCACCGCGTTCGTGCTGGTCTACGCGACGCAGCAGGCGGGGCTGACGAAGCCGGTCGTGCTCAACGCGGTGCTGATCGGGTCGGCCATCCACTTCGTCTCGATCCCGATGTGGGGGGCGCTCTCCGACCGGCTCGGCCGCCGGCCCGTCTACCTGCTCGGCGCCGCCGGGGTGGGCCTGTGGTCCTTCGCGTTCTTCCCGCTGATCGACACGAGGAACTTCGCCGCCGTCACCCTGGCGGTGACCGTCGGGCTGATCCTGCACGGCGCGATGTACGGCCCGCAGGCCGCGTTCTTCTCCGAGCTGTTCGCCACCAGGATGCGCTACTCGGGCGTCTCCATCGGCTCGCAGCTCGCCTCGATCGTCGCGGGCGCCCCGGCCCCGCTGATCGCGGTCGCCCTGCTCGGGGCCTACGAGTCGTCGTTCCCGATCATGCTGTACGTGGCCGGGGCCGCCGTGCTCACCACCGTCACCGTGTACGTCTCGCGCGAGACCCGTGGCCGCGACCTCGTCGCCATCGGCACCCTCGACGAGACCGAGACCACCCGCCGAACCGTACGGAGAGACATCTGATGCGCATCGAGAACCGGCCGGTGCCCACCGCCCGGATCACCCAGAACGTCCTGTCGGTCGCCGACGACTCCCGGGCCCCCGGAAACGCCGGGGAAAGCGGCGAGACCGTGCTGTTCGTGCACGGCAACGTGTCGAGCGCCGCCTTCTGGCGGGGCACGATGCTCGCCCTCGCGGAGGCGGGCCACCGGCCGCTCGCCGTGGACCTGCGCGGCTTCGGCGACACCGAGCCCGCCCCCGTCGACGCCACCCGCGGTCTGCGGGACTACTCCGACGACGTGCTCGCCCTCCTCGACGCCCTCGGGCTGGACGACGTGCACCTGGTCGGCTGGAGCATGGGCGGCGGGGTCGTGATGCAGGCGCTGCGCGACCGGCCGTCCGCCGCGCGGAGCGTGACCCTGGTCAACCCGATCTCCCCGTACGGCTTCGGCGGCACGCACGGCGCCGACGGCGTGCTGAACCACCCCGACGGCACCGGCGGCGGGGCGGGGGCGGCCAACCCCGACTTCGTGAGGCTGCTCGCGGCGGGGGACACCTCGGACGACTCCCCGGCCTCGCCGAGGAACGTGATGCGCACCACGTACGTGAAGCCCGGCACGACGATCGAGGACGAGGACGCCCTGGTCGCGTCGATGCTGTCCACGAGGGTCGGCGAGGACCACTACCCCGGTGACGCGGCGGCGTCCGAGGAGTGGCCGGGGGTCCGTCCCGGCACCCGGGGTGTGCTCAACTCGTTCGCCCCGACACACTTCCGGATCGACGACCTGCACACGATCGACCCGAAGCCGCCGATCCTGTGGATCAGGGGCGAGGCCGACGTGATCGTCTCCGACACCTCGCTGTTCGACCTGGCCCACCTGGGCGCCCTGGGGGCCGTCCCCGGCTCGCCGGGCACCCCCGCGCAGCCGATGGTCACCCAGACCCGCACCGCCCTGGAGCGGTACGGCCCGTACACCGAGATCGTCCTGGACTGCGGCCACAGCCCGCACATCGAGCGGCCCGCCGAGTTCCGCGACGCCCTTTCCGACCACCTGAAGCGGAGCTGACACATGCGCAGTGTCGATGGCGACGCTTCGCGTCGCGGTGAGGTCGCTGGGATCCGGCTCCTTCCCTCGTCACTCATCCGCTTCGCTCCTTCGCTCCTCAGTCCAGTCGCCGGCGCGGTCTCACGGCGCTCCTCAGTCCAGTCCTCGGCGCGACCTCACGGGTCAAAACGGTCGCGGGACTCACCGCTGTGATCTTCGCCGTGTCGCTGAGCGGGGCGCCGGCGGCGAGTGCCGGGACCTCGGCGGCGCACTGCGCCCGGCTGGAACGGGTGGCGGTGCCGGGTGCCGAGCACCAGGTGAAGGCCTGTCTGGACGACCTCACGACGGCGGGCACGACCGTCTCCGGGCACACCGTCCCGGCCCACTGGGCGGGCCTGCACCCGGCGGGGGCGGTCAACCCGAAGGGCGTGCCCGGCATCCAGGTCGACGGCTACCACCGGATCACCGACGGCACCCACGTGGACAGCCTCTACGCCGCCTACCCCGACAGGTTGCGCCCGTTGCTGCCATGCTTCCGCAGCGCGTTCGAGACCCTGGAGGGCTGGGTGGAGCGCAGGCAGAGCCCGCCGCCGAGCGCGACCCTGCCGAGGCCCGCGACCGGCGATCTGCCCAACGAGTGCCGGCTGAGCGTCTGACACCACCCCACGGCGCCGCACCACCCGGTCGACACCTCCACGGCGTCACACCGCCCCGACGGGCCGTGTGGCGCCGTCGGGCGGTCCGGGGCATACGGCCCAGGAGGACCGGCCCCCGCCGGACAGGCCTCAGTTGAACATGTAGCGCCGCTGCGCGGTGCGGGTCGCCCGGACCGCGTTCCTGACCCCCGGCACGCGGAGCACGAGGCGCCTCAGCAGCGGGCGCCGGTGCCGCGGCGGGCCGGACGGCAGGGGCTCGCGGATCTCCACCCGCCCGCCGCGGTTCATCACCACCGTGAACCGCAGGGCGGTCTCCCTGCCGTCCATCCGCAGGAAGGGCGCCCAGCGGCCCGGCGAGAGGAACTCCTCGCGGTAGGCCAGGCGGGTCGGGATCTTCGCGATCAGCCGTCCGGCGAGCTCGGCGGGGACGCCCGGCTCCACCAGGGCGGGCGTGACGATCTCCTGGAGCCTGCCCGTGGCCTGCCGCAGCACCAGCTCCGCGGGCGGCCCCCCGCTCGGCGGCACGTACGGCACCGGCACCACGACGAAGACGTGCCCGCGCTGCCCGACGGCCGTGGTGCCCGGCGAGACCAGGGCGATCGACTCGGGGAACGAGCGCGGTTCCACGCACACCCCCAGCTCGCCCCTGGCCGACCACCAGGGGACGACCAGCCGCCCGGAGCGGCCGGTGACGGCTCCGGCGCAGCTCAGCGGGGAGCCGGTCACCCGGGTACGCGCCTGGCGCGCCACCCCGTACATCCGCACGTGGAGCTCCCAGAGCCCCGCGGGCAGCGGGCCGCCGGCGGCGGCCGCGTCGGCGTCCAGCCGGGCGGTGCCGGTGACCTGGAGCCTGACGCCCCCGCCGTGCCGGCAGCGGATCATCGAGCAGTCCACCGGCAGCAGGTGCACCTCCCCGCTCTCCTCGTGCCTGGCGTAGACCTCGAACCTGGCGCGGGCGGCGGCCTGGCTGACGTCGGCCAGCTCGGGCGCCAGGCGGAGCCCGTCGAGACGGACCGGGGGCTCCCACAGCAGTCCGTCGTCGCCGTAGGGGACGAAGCGCATCGGGGTGCCGTCGTTCTGCATGATCTCCACGGTGAGCGCCATGACGAGCACGCCGTCCTCCCAGTCGACCCGGGTGAGGTCGGCCTGCAGGCGGGTGTCGCGCATGGCCCCGGCCAGCGCGACCAGCTCGTCGAGCCTGCCGGCGCGCAGCAGCGCGGCGCGGGCCCGCGCCTGCACCGGCAGCAGCCGGTCCAGGCGCGGGGGGAAGCGTTGCAGGGCCAGCTCGCGCAGGGTGGCGAAGGTGGCCGCCCGGGTCGCCGGGGAGGCGGCGAACCCGCTCCCGCCGAGCCGCCGCAGCACCGCGGTGCGGAACCACTGCGCGTACATCCGGTCCCGCCGGCCCCCCTCGGGCACCTCGTCGTCGATGATGTCAAGCAGCTCGCGCAGCTCTGCGGCCCACGTGTACGGGTCCTCGGGCGGTTCGGGCCGTCCCGCGACGTGGCAGCAGACCTGGTCGGCCAGCACGACGACGGTCTTCGCCCGCAGGTAGGCGCGGAGCACGAAGGCCTGCTCGGCCAGTCGCCCGCCGGGGTCGGGGAAGGTCAGCCCCTGCGCGGCCAGGAACGTCCTGCGGAAGAGCTTGTGCGGTGTGAGGAGCGTGAGCAGCCGGTCCTTGACCACGTCGGCGCGCTCGCGGTCGGCGTCGAAGACGGCCGAGGGCGGCCGGCGGTCGTCGGTGAGCCGGCCGACGAGGATGTCGGCGTCGGTCTCCAGTGCGCGCCGGTACATCCGTTCCAGGGCGGGGCGCTCCAGCCGGTCGGCCTGGTCGAGCAGGTAGACGTACTCGCCTCCGGCGGCCAGCAGGGCGGCGTTGCGGCCGCGCATCGGCGAGCCGGTCCGCTCCAGGTGCAGCACGCGGACGTTGGGGCGCGCCGCGGCCACCGCGTCGAGGCGCTGCGCGGCGCCGTCGTCGGAGCCGTCGTCGGCGAAGATGACCTCGTAGTCCTCGGAGGCCATCGACTGGTCCAGCACGGAGCGGATGCAGTCGTCGGCGCCGTCGCCGGGGTTGTGCACCGGCACCACGACGCTGACCTTGACGTTCATGCGGCCAAGGGTGCGGCGCGCGGCGCCGTCAGGCGACGGGACGTGCCGGATCCTGGCGTCTCGGTACCGGCCCTTGACCCGCGTCCCGGGGTCTCAGTACCAGCCCTTGGCCTGGGAATGGGCCCAGGCGCCGCAGGGCGAGCCGTAACGTCCCTTGATGTAGCCGAGCCCCCACTCGATCTGGGTGGCCGCGTTGGTCTGCCAGTCGCCCCCGGCGCTGGCCATCTTGTGGCCGGGCAGGGACTGGGGGATGCCGTAGGCGCCGCTGGAGGTGTTCATGGCGCGCTCGTTCCAGCCGCTCTCCTTCATCCAGAGCTTCTCCAGGCAGCCCCACTGGTCGCTCCAGCCGCGGGCGTCCAGCATCTGCTTGCCCAGCGCCCGGTTCCCGGTCGGGTTGGAGGTGCCCGGGGGGAGCTGCTGGGGGTTGAACCCGCCGCCGCCCGGCGCCTCTTTCACGATCTTGACCTGGCTGAGCGGTTCGCGGTCCTCCCGCTGGGCCTTGAGCCTGTCGGCCTTGAGCGCCTGGGCGGCCCGCGCCTTGATGGCGTCGGTCTCCGGGTCGGGGCCGAACGGGTCGGGGCTGAGCACCCGCGCCATGTCGTCCAGGGTGAGCGGCTGCTGCGGCTGCGCCGAGGCGTTCTGGACGGCGGTGTACGCGGTGAAGGCGCCGCCTCCCACCAGCAGCAGGACCACGCCGCCCACGATCAGGACGCGCTTGGAGACCGCCCCCCCGGACGTCCTCGTCCTGCCGCTTCTGCCGTTCTTGCCGGTCTTGCGGGACGAACGCCGGCCGCCGGGCTCCCGGCGCTCATTCGGTTGCGGTGATCCTGAATTCACGACCTATGAGCTTGCCCTGACCGGGGGGGTGGTCCGCAACCGGAACGCGAGAGTTGGTCGGAGTCTCGCCGTTCGCGCCCGGTGCGTACGGGAACGAAGGCCAGGCCACAGCCCCTTTTCCCACGGGTAAAAAATGTCAGTGATTTTGCTCACACGTCACACTGCCCCTCTCCGATGCCCCCGCCGATCTACGAATGCCCGAATCGAGGCACGACCATCCGGTTCAGGTACTGTTTGCGTTATGTCGGGGTCTTGTGACCCTGCGGTTCCATCAAGCCTTGGGAGAAGGACCACCCGGTGGCAGGCATCCTCCTCGTCGAAGACGACCCCTCGGTCCGTATCGGACTGGAGCTCGCGCTCACCCGTCAGGGTCACACCGTCACCTCCTACGCCAGCGGCGAGGAGGCGCTGGAGCACGTCAAGGTCCGCCGTCCCGAGATCGCCATCCTGGACGTCATGCTCCCCGGCATCGACGGCGTCGAGGTGTGCCGCCGCATCCGCAGGCTCGACCAGCTCCCGGTGATCCTCCTCACCGCCAGGGGCGACGACCTGGACGTCGTCGTGGGACTGGAGGCCGGCGCCGACGACTACGTGGTCAAGCCGGTCGAGCCCCGCGTGCTGGACGCCCGCATCCGCGCCGTCCTGCGCCGGGTGGAGTCGGTCGCCTCCGACCGCATCACCTTCGGCGACCTGGTCATCGACCGGGGGGCCCTCAAGGTCGCGCTGAGCGGCAGGGAGGTCCACCTCACCCCGACGGAACTGCGGCTCCTGCTCGAACTGGTCCGCCACCCCGGCCAGGTGCTCAACCGCAGGTACCTGCTGCGCGCCGTGTGGGACCACACCCACGTCGCCGACTCCCGGCTGGTCGACGCCTGCGTCCAGCGGGTCCGCGCCAAGATCGAGGCGGTTCCCGCCGAGCCCGAGTTCATCCACACGGTACGGGGATTCGGCTACCGGTTCAGCCCGCCGTGAGACGGACGCACACCGGCCTGCGCGTCCGGCTGGTCTTCACCTTCACCGTGATCGCCGTCGCGGCCTCCGCGCTGGTCGCGGGCATCGGCTACGAGTTCGTCAAGAGCCGCATGATCGACCGCGCCGAGCAGGTGGCCGTGAGCGACGTGCGCGACACCCTGGAGGGCATCAGGGTGCCGATCGGCGCGCTCTGGCCGGGGGACAGCCCGCCGACCGACGACGAGATCAGCGCCCTGCAGAAGAGCCTGCGCCCGCAGGGCGGCCGGGTGGTGGTCCGCTACGAGGAGTACCTCTACCCCGACGGCGACTTCGGCGTCGGCGACGTCCCCACCGACCTCGGGGTGGAGGCCACCAAGCGGCTGGTCGCCAAGCGCCACCTCATCGAGGGCGACATGTGGCTGATCATCGGCACCCCGGTCTGGCGGATCGAGCCCATCCACACCGCCCAGCCCACCGGGATGACCGTCTTCGTGTTCGCCCCCCTCATCGAGGAGCAGCGGCTCCTGAGCGACCTGCGCCAGCCGCTGGCCCTGGCCGGGGTCGCCATGCTGGGCCTGGCCCTCGCCCTGGGGCTCGCCTCGGCCCGGCGGGTCCTGCTGCCGGTCAGGCGGCTCGGGTCGGCGGCGCGCGCGCTCGGCGCCGGTCACCTGGACACCCGCCTGCCGGTGCACGGCCAGGACGAGCTCGCCGAGCTCACCGCCACGTTCAACGACACCGCCGCCGCCCTGGAGCGGAGCGTGCTGGAGCTGCGCTCGCTGGAGGCGATGTCGCGCCGCTTCGTCGCCGACGTCTCCCACGAGCTGAGGACCCCGCTGACCGCGATGACCGCGGTCACCGACATGCTCTCGGAGGAGGCCGACCGGCTGCCGCACGAGCCCGCGGCGGCCGTCCGGCTGGTGCTGCGGGAGATCGCCCGGCTGCGGACCATGGTGGAGCAGCTCATCGAGGCGAGCCGGTTCGACTCGGGCACGGCGACGCTGAACGTGGACACGGTGAACATCGTCGACGTGGTCTGCGACTGCCTGGACATGCGGGGCTGGTCGGACCAGGTACGGGTGAACGTGCCGCAGGGGCTGACCTTCTCCCTCGACCCCCGGCGCTTCGACGTCATCGTGGCCAACCTGGTCGGCAACGCGCTGCGCCACGGCCAGCCCCCGGTGATGGTGACCGCCCGCAGCACCCCGAACGGCCTGGAGGTGAAGGTACGCGATCACGGAAAGGGCATCCCCGCGAAGGATCTGCCCTTCGTGTTCAACCGTTTCTACAAGGCGGGCGCCCGGGGGGACGGCAGCGGTCTCGGCCTGTCCATCGCCCGCGCCAACGCCCAGCTGCACGGCGGCACGATCTCGGTGCGCGCCCAGCGGCCGGGAACGCTCTTCACGGTCTGGCTGCCTCCCACGTGAACGGCCCCTCTTCCTCCCACGTGAACGGTCCTTCTGCCCCCCGCGTGAACGGTCCTTCTGCCCCCCGCGTGAACGGCCCGGACGCCCCCGCGAACCGCCCGGTCCCCTCCCGTACGAGAGGTCCGGCCGCCTCCCGCGCGACCGCCGGGCGTACGCCCCCGGCGGCCCTCGCCCTCGCCCGCCTGCTCGCCGTCCTGCTGGTACTGGGCGGGTGCGGCATCTCCCCCACCGACGTCCAGGACCACGGCCGCCCCCCGGTGATCAGTTACAGCCCCACCTGGGTGACGGTCTACCTGCTCAAGGACGGCAGGCTGGAGCCCGCCAGGATCCCGGTGGCCTCCGACTCGGCCAAGAACATCGTCGACACGCTCTTCCGGGCCGGCAGGCAGCCGCCCAAGCCGGGGCTGACCAGCGCGCTCAACGACTTCAGCCACTACGACACCAAGACGACCCGCTACACCGACAGCGCCGGCAACCCGGACAAGCGCAGCGACCCCGACGACAGCCTGGGCTACCGGCTGAACGTGATCATCACCGGCGACGGCGAGATCTCCGAGGCGGGCCTCGCCCAGATCACCTGCACCATCCGGCAGAACAAGCAGGAGAGCATCTGGAGCGTCGAGGTCACCCGGCTCTTCCCGGGGGCCCCGAAGTCGATGGGCGACCGTACCTGCTTCGAGTACCGGGGGCTGGCGGCCCCGGGCGTCCGCCTGCCGCCCTGAGCGCGGTGAACGGCCACGACAGCGCGGTGGAAGGCCCTGGCACGGGCGGCCGCTCCCGCGTGAACGGACGGATCGGACACGACGCCTCCCGGCGCCGGGAGGCGTCCCCCGGCGCCGGAAGGAACGTCACATCGTGATGTCCTCCAGCATCTCGGTCACCAGCGCCGCGATCGGCGAGCGCTCCGAGCGGTTCAGCGTGACGTGCGCGAACAGCGGGTGCCCCTTGAGCTTCTCCACCACCGCGACCACGCCGTCG
This sequence comes from Streptosporangium sp. DT93, assembly GCF_049844535.1. NCBI lineage: Bacteria > Bacillati > Actinomycetota > Actinomycetes > Streptosporangiales > Streptosporangiaceae > Streptosporangium > Streptosporangium sp. DT93. Next base: position 40,207 of record NZ_JBNCLF010000015.1, on the reverse strand, counting down.
TGCCGGCCCACCCGCAGGTTGTCGCGCTGGGCGATGTCGTGGGTGAGCACGACGCGGGAGTTGGCGCCGATCCGGCTCAGCACGGTGAGCAGCACCCCGCGCTCCAGCGACTGCGCCTCGTCCACGATGACGAAGGCGTCGTGCAGGGAACGCCCGCGGATGTGGGTGAGCGGGAGCACCTCCAGCATGCCCCGGTCCATGACCTCCTCGATCACCTCGGGCGTGGTGACCGCGCCCAGGGTGTCGTAGACGGCCTGCGCCCACGGGCCCATCTTCTCGTTCTCGGAACCGGGAAGGTAGCCCAGCTCCTGGCCGCCCACGGCGTACAGGGGACGGAAGACGATGACCTTGCGGTGCTGCCGGCGCTCCAGCACCGCCTCCAGGCCGGCGCACAGGGCGAGCGCGGACTTGCCGGTGCCCGCCCGGCCGCCCAGCGAGACGATGCCGACCTCGGGGTCCATCAGCAGGTCCAGGGCGATCCGCTGCTCGGCGGAGCGGCCGTGCAGGCCGAAGATCTCGCGGTCGCCGCGCACCAGCCGCACCGACTTGTCGGGCAGCACCCGGCCCAGGGCCGACCCCCTGCTGGACAGCAGCCGCAGGCCCGTGTGCGTGGGCAGGTCACGGGCGTCGTCCAGGTCGGCGGTGCCGTGCTCGAACAGGGTCTCGACGTCCTCGGCGGTCACCTGGAGCTCCGCCATGCCGGTCCAGCCCGACTCGACGACCAGCTCGGCGCGGTACTCCTCGGCGGACAGGCCGATGGAGGCCGCCTTGATCCGCATCGGGAGGTCCTTGGAGACCAGCACCACGTCCTTGCCCTCGGCGGCGAGGGTCCGCGCGACGGTCAGGATGCGGGTGTCGTTGTCGCCGAGACGGAAACCGACCGGCAGGATGGACGGGTCACTGTGGTTGAGCTCGACACGAAGGGTGCCCTCGCCGATCGGCATGGGCTCGTCCAGACGTCCATAGGTCACCCGAAGGTCGTCGAGGTACCTCAGCGCCTTGCGCGCGAAGTATCCGAGCTCTGGATGATGGCGTTTGCCCTCCAACTCGGTGATGACGATGATCGGGATGACGACCTCATGCTCGGCGAAACGGCTCATCGCCGTTGGATCCGCCAGGAGCACCGAGGTGTCCAGGACGTACGTGCGCCGCTTGACTGCCGGCGACGTGGGTGAGGACGAAGGGTTTGCCACGCGTTCTCCCCCGGGCACCAATGACGGCGCCCTGCCATGAGCTGGGATGCGGACCGGCCCCGGGCCCGCCCACGAGAACACCGAGCGGGGACCGTCGGCCGGCCCTCCTCAGCGATTCGTGACGCAAAGGCGAGCCCTCTCCGGCGTAGGTGAGCTGTGCTCTCCTACTTCTTACGGTACGTCCTGATTGACCGGTTTCCAACTGGTTTAGACCAGCCGAAAGGAACCGTTCACGAGGTGTTTCAGGAACCGTACCTGCGGTGCCGCGCGGCGTAGGAGCGAAGAGCCCGCAAGAAGTCGACCCTGCGGAAGTCAGGCCAGTAGGCCTCGCAGAAGTAGAACTCGGAGTGGGCGCTCTGCCAGAGCAGGAATCCAGACAGCCGCTGCTCCCCCGAGGTCCTGATGACGAGATCCGGGTCGGGCTGGCCGCGCGTGTAGAGATGCTCCGCGATGTGCTCCACATCGAGGACCTCGACAAGCTCCTCGATGCTCGCGCCCTTGCTGGCGTGCTCCTGGAGAAGGGAGCGCACCGCATCAGCGATCTCACGCCTTCCTCCATACCCAACGGCAACGTTCACAATCAAACCGGGACGATGTGATGTCGCCTCTTTTGCGTTCTTCAGAACGCGGGCCGTGTGATCAGGCAGAAGATCGAGCGCTCCCATGGGCTTGATGTGCCATCCGTCGGCCACGAGCTCCTGGACCACGTCCTCGATGATCTTCATCAGGAGGTCCAGCTCGTCCTTGGAGCGGTTGATGTTGTCACTGGACAGCAGCCAGACGGTGACGACCTCGACACCGGCCTCACGGCACCAGCCGAGCAGCTCCGAGATCTTGTCGGCACCCTTGCGGTGCCCGCGGCTCACGTCGTCGATGCCCATCGAGCGCGCCCAGCGCCGGTTGCCGTCGACGATCACACCCACGTGCCGGGGAGCCATCTCCCTCTGGCGGGACAGCTTCGCCTCAAGCCGGCGCTCGTACACCCGATAGACGAGATCGCGCACTCCCATTGGAGCCCCTCCCTCAGCACCCGCCACGAATGAGCACTGACAGGCAATTATCGCCGTCCCGCGGACCCCTCCGCCCCCTCTACAGGGTTCTGGCGGGCTTGCCCGGCTTGTACGGCCCCAGGTGCTCCTCGGCCTCGGCGACGAGCTCGGAGACGAACGCCGCCAGCTCGGCGGAGGTCAGCACCGCGCGCATGCCCGTCCCGCCACCGCCCCATGCCTCCACCAGCGCCCTGCGGGTGAGCCGCCACTCCCCGGCCGGACCGTGTCCCCCATGCCCCCCGGATCCCCCGGATCTCCCAGGTCCCCCGGGCTTCCCGCGTCCCGCGGGCATCCAGACCGGGATGGTCCGCACCTGGCAGCGGAGCTCTCCCCCGCCTACGACGCCGTTCCTGGCCCGGTAACGGAAGGCGAACAGTTCCGCGTCCCCGGGGAAGCGGTCGTCGGGGTCGGGCCAGCGCGCCTGATGCCCGGCGCGCGCCTCGTCCACCCCCCGCGCCAGGCGGCCGAGCAGCCAGCCGCACCGCTCGCCCACCGTCCCGTAGAGCGCGCCGTCACGGTGAAGCTCCAGCGTGATCTCGTACGGCGTGCCGAGACTGTCCCGGCACGCCACCGGCGTAACGGTCAGATACGAACCATCAAGACAACGCAGTCCCCCCACCTCAGAGAGGGTATCCCCGGCTCAGACCGTCAAAACGTGATCAACGCCACCCGTGTCCCCGCCAGCCGGGCGGCTGGTGCCACTCGGTCCAGCCGTGCCCCTGCCGCCCGTCCTCGGTCTCGTACCGGCACAGGGCACGCGGGAAGCGGGCGATCTCCCCGTCCGGCGACGTCATGGCGACCGGGGCGAAGGCGATCGGCACCGCCGTCATCGGCGTTCCCGGCACTTCCAGCCGCGTCAGGGCGGGAAGGTCGTCCGGGCCGAACTCGCTCGCCGAGACAAAGCCCTCGCGGTGCTCGATCTCCTCGCCCGGCGGGACCGTGAAGCACGGCCAGGACATCTCGAAGCCGAGGTTGGCCCGCATGCCGTGGAAGAACGTCCCGTCGTCCAGCCGCCCGGAGCTCCACAGCCAGGACGGCCCCCACCAGTCGCGCTCCCCCCAGCTGTGGTCGCGCTCGCCGTACCCGGAGAAGGCGATCTCCTCATCGCCGGTCCTGATCGTCCCCGCGACCTCGCAGGGGATCTCGTAGCGCGGGAGGAACCCGTAGGGGTAGACGCCGCCGACGGTCGTCCACTCCAGGTCGAACGCGAGCGAGGTCGTGACCGCGCCTCCCGCGACGGGGCCGCTCGTGCCGGTGCCTCCCGTGACGGTGCCGTCCGTGACAGGACCGCTCGTGACGGGACCGCTCGTGACGGTGCCGTCCGGGTACGCGTACGCCAGGGCGGGATCGTCCAGCACGGTCGCCGCCCCGGCGTCCAGGGTCAGCCGGAAGGAGCGCATGGGCCGCGTCACGTCGTGGGTCGCGGAGAACCCGGCGCCCCGCACCGCCAGATCGGGACCCGGGAGCGGGACGTGGTGGTCGGCCAGCAGCACCGTGGGCCGGTCGGGACCGACCAGGCACGCCCAGTACCAGGCGCGGTTCCAGTTCGGGTACAGGCCCAGCCGGACGTAGCCGGCGAGCGAGCCGTCGGCGGTCGCGAAGTCGAGGTAGAGCGACTCGCTCCACAGCGGCTCGACACCGGGCGGGTGCGTCCCCTCGTCCTCGGGCCGCAGCGGCCACGCCCCATGGTCGACGATCTTCACCACGGCCACTCCGATGCAGGCGCCCGATCAGGTACCGGCCCAACCTAACCGACCGCGCACCCGCCGCACAGGCCCGGTGAGGACCACCGCAACCACCTCGCGCGAGCGAACCGGAAGGACGCGGGACACGACCGGCGATCCACAACGATCTGCCCCGTCCTCATCCCCGTCCTGGTCCCGTTCCCGGCCCCGGGCAGTGGGCAGTGGGCAGTCGGGCGGTGGGCGCCGCCGAATGTCGGCTGGACGGTCTCCTCAGGAGCCCCCGCCACCCCCGCCGCCACCGCCGTCCCCGCCGCCGGAACCGGAGTCGGAGCCGGAGCCGTCCCAGCCGCCGCTCGCGGTGCCCGGCCCTCCCCATCCGAACCTGCCGGGAAGATGGAGGGACGTGGCCTCGGCGACCTCCGGACCTCCGCCACGAGCACCCCTGCGACGGGACGCCGGCTTCGGGGCGGTCAGCGCCAGGGCCTCCGGCAGCCTCCCGTCCTTCATACGGCCCAGGCCGTACAGGGCGACGTCGACGACGTCCGGCCCGGTTCGGCCGGCCCGTTCCCCGGCCCGGGGAGGCAGCACCCTGCTCTCGCGCCGCCGCAGGCGGTGGTGCGCCAGCGCGGCCTTGCCCGCGCGGCTGGGACGAACAGGATCGGCCCGGCCCGAACGCGGAGGGTCGATCAGCCCCAGCTCGCGCAGCCACACGACCTGGGCGGCGACGACCTGTCCCGAGGCCACCCGCTCCCTGATCCTCCAGGCCGGCACGCCACCGCTCCTCCCCTTGAGCATGGCGAGGATCTCCTCCTGCACCGGATGGTCCACCCGCTTCGCCTGGCCGGACACCCGGGCGATGTTCCCGTCACGCCGCGGATGGAACCCCTGGGTGAGGACGAGCCAGGCCAGCCCGGTGTCGGCGACGCGCTCCGGCCCGCCCGCCAGCAGTGCCAGGTCGTACGGATTCAGCTCCGGGCCCTCGTAGACCCGGGAGGAGTGCATGGCCAGGCGCATCGCGACCAGCCCGGCCACCGCCAGCAGCAGGACCCCCGTGACAACGATGATCTGAACGGTGAACATGACGACCTCCGGAACGACTCCGCCGCGTGAGGTTCTCCCCCGCACATCACGACGAACGGCGAAGGGCCCGGGTTTCCGCGCATCGGTTCCGGTCCCGGCCTACCCGGAAAACGACAGGCCGGAACCCGGCGGGCCCGCAGGTCACCGCGCCCGCGCGCCGGCGATCCCCGTCGCCCGGACGCGGGATCAGGAGCCGCCGTACCGGCGGCGGGTGAGGATGGACCGGAGACGGGAGGCCGCCCTCGGCCTTCCGGCGGCGGACTCCCGGACGACGGACTCCCCGCCGGATGGCTCCCTCCCCGAGGACTCCGCGCCGGGGGACTCCGGCAGCCGTCCCGAGGCCCGGAGATGGGCGGCGAAGTCGTGCGCGTCGGCGTGGGAGCCGCCCCGCGGCTTGGGGCGGCCCCGCGCGTAGGCGTGGAACTCCGCGCCGAAGGTGTCGCCGAGCGACGCGACCAGGTCGGGACGGAGCCTGGCCACCGTCCTGCGCCGCTTGGCGATGAGGCTGGTCTCCTGGACCCGCAGCCGTTCCCGGTCGAACCCCGGCGGCGTCGGCCCACCGGCCACCAGGGCCGCTACCAGGGCCGCCTGCGCCCCGGCCAGCTCGTCCCTGGCGGCGTTCCCCGCACCGCCCCCGGGCGCGGGCAGGCCCCGGGACGAGGACCCTTCGCCGCGCGAAGGCGCGTCATCGGACACGGGTCATCGCCCCGCGGATCCGCTCCAGCTCCCCCTCCAGCGCGCCGTCACTGGGGTAGTCGTCGTCCCATTCGAGCAGCACGCCGGGCGGATCGACCCGCGCGCACAGCTCCGTGAGGATGCCCAGCACGTCGTCGGGGACGTGGGCGGTGTGGGTGTCGTGCCAGAGCCCGTCGCGGGAGTGCCCGCCCGCGACGTGCACGTAGGCCAGCTCGGCGAGCGGCAGGCCGTCCAGCGCGGCGGTGGCCGGCAGGCCGAGGTTGACCTGGTTGGTGTAGAGGTTCGCCACGTCGACCAGCAGCCCGACGCCGGTCATCTCCACCAGCTCGCCGAGGAACGCCGCCTCGGTCATCTCGTCCTCGGGCCAGCCGAACAGCGCCGCGACGTTCTCCAGCGCCAGCGGGACCGGGAGCGCGTCCTGCGCGCGCCGGACGTTCTCGGCGACGACGGAGAGCGCCCGGCGGGTGCGCGGGACCGGGAGCAGGTGCCCGGCCTCCACGCCGCCCGCCCGTACGAAGGCCAGGTGCTCGCTGACCAGCGGCGCCTCCAGTGCCCGCGCGCAGTCCGCCAGGTGGGCCAGCCGGCGCGGGTCGGGGGGTTCCGCGCCGCCGACGCCCAGGCCGACGCCGTGCGGGATCACCGGCGTCCCGCGTGCCCGTAGCACCCGCAGCGACTCGGGCAGCCGGGCCGGGTCGATGTTCTCGGCGACCACCTCGACGAAGTCGATCCCCGGCAACCGTTCCACGGTCAGGTCGATCTCGTGCCGCCACCCGATGCCCACTCCCAGCGCCGCGTGCTCAGCCACCGCCGCAACCGCCGCCTCCACAACCACCGCCACCGCCGCAGCTGGAGCCGCCGGACGAGCCGCCCGAGTCACCGGAGGAACCGCCGGAGTCGCCCCAGCCGCCGGAGCCGAAGTCGCCGCCCCCGCCGAAGGAGCCGTCCCCGGAGCCGGAACCGCCGCCGCAGGCGCCCGTGGCGCAACCGCTCGTCGCGCCGCCCGGGTCGGGGCGCTGCAGTTCCTCCTGCAGGCCCGGCTCGTTGAGTTCGCCCAGCCCGTACAGGGCCACCGGGACGCCGATGGCGAAGGCCAGGTCGCCCGTGACGGGCCGGGTGCCCCGCACGTGGGTCCGGTAGGCCGTCGTCAGCACGTCGCGTCCGCTGCGGCTCAGCGTGTCGCGCAGCGCCCGCTTCTGCCGCGCGTGGGAGGACAGGCCGCCGATCGTCGCGAGCAGGCCGATCAGCACGGCGGGGATGCTCTGGCCGGGTCCGGCGACGAGGCAGCCCACCGTGAAGACGGCCGCGGCGACGGAGGCGATCAGGAGCCGCTTCAGCAGGATCCGCGCGTGGTCGAGCGCGCTGTCGGGGACGAGCAGGCCCAGGCCGAGCAGCCGGTAGCGCAGGCTCTCCATGCCCTTCCCCTCGGACACCGCGCGGCGCAGGTCGCCCAAGGGGGCCGTGCCACCGCGCAGGTGGAGCGCCTCCATGACGGCGTGCTCGATCGGGTCGGGGGAGGGCGGGGCGCCGGCGACCAGGCTCACCAGGCCGCCGCGCGAGACCCGGATCGGCCCGGCCTTGGCCAGCAGGCCGAGCGCGGTGTTGACCACCCGTCGCGGCCCGCCGGACAGGTAGGCGAGCTCGTACGGGGTGGGCGGCCCCGCACCGTTACCCGCCATGACCGAGCGGACCCGGCGCTGTTCACGGCGGAGTGCGGAGGCCGTCAGGATGACGACCAGGGCGATGGCGACGGCGACGACGAACAGCAAGGACCACATGTCCGCCTCCTCGGGGGAAGGGGGGCGCTGGGGTGACGTCCCGGATATACAGGTAGACGCGCACAGCCTGGCAGAAGTTGCGCCGTCCCTCGACGGCGGGCCGGTGATACGTCGCTCACCAGGGCGAGGACATCCGCCACCGCCCTTCCCGCCCGTCCCGCCCCGCCTCTCGCTCCCGGCCCGTCACACCGGCCGGACCTCCGGTCCACCGGGTCGCCCGCCGGCGTTCCCGGCGTTCCCGGCGGCTCCGGCGCCGGCGGTGTCCCCCGATGCGCCCGCCGCCCGCGCCCGGCCCGCGGGAACGCGGGACGGACGCGGGCGGCGGGCCCGATCGGGGGCGGCGGCGTCAGCCGAGACGGGCGACGAGCGCCTCGTACTCCTCCCACAGCTCCCGGGGCATGTGGTCGCCGAAGGTCTCGAAGAAGGCGGGGATGAGCGCGGCCTCCTGCCTCCAGACCTCCTCGTCGACGCTGAGCAGCATCCGCATGTTCTCTGCGGAGACGTCCAGCCCCTCGGTGTCGAGCTCGGCGGGGAGCAGGCCGATGGGGGTGCTCACCGCCTCCGCCCGGCCGTTGAGGCGGTCGACGATCCACTTGAGCACACGGGTGTTCTCGCCGAAGCCGGGCCAGACGAACCTGCCCTCGTCGTCCTTGCGGAACCAGTTCACGTAGTAGACGCGCGGCAGCTCGGCGTTCTCCCGGCGGCCCATCCTGAGCCAGTGCGCGAAGTAGTCGCCCATGTTGTAGCCGCAGAAGGGCAGCATCGCGAACGGGTCGCGGCGCAGCTCGCCCACCCTGCCCTCGGCGGCGGCGGTCTTCTCCGAGGCGATCCCCGCGCCGACGAAGACGCCGTGCTGCCAGCTCAGCGCCTCCGTCACCAGCGGGACCGCGCTGGCCCGGCGCCCGCCGAACAGGATCGCGGAGATCGGCACGCCCGCCGGGTCCTGCCACTCGGGCGCGATCGTCGGGCACTGCGCCGCGGGGACCGTGAAGCGGGCGTTGGGGTGCGCGGCGGGCTCGCCGGAGTCCGGCGTCCAGTCGCGGCCACGCCAGTCGGTCAGGTGCGCCGGGGGCTCGTCGGTGAGGCCCTCCCACCACACGTCGCCGTCGTCGGTGAGGGCGACGTTGGTGAAGATGCTGTTGCCCCACAGCGTCCTGATCGCGTTGGCGTTGGTGGACTCGCCGGTGCCGGGAGCGACGCCGAAGAACCCCGCCTCGGGGTTGATGGCCCGCAGCCGTCCCCGGTCGTCGAAGCGCATCCAGGCGATGTCGTCGCCGATGGTCTCGACCTTCCACCCGGGCAGGGTCGGCTGGAGCATGGCCAGGTTGGTCTTGCCGCAGGCGCTGGGGAACGCGGCGGCGATGTAGCGCGTCTCCCCCGACGGCGGGGTGAGCTTGAGGATGAGCATGTGCTCGGCCAGCCAGCCCTCGTCACGGGCCATCGTGCTGGCGATCCGCAGCGCGTAGCACTTCTTGCCGAGCAGGGCGTTGCCGCCGTAGCCCGAGCCGTAGGACCAGATCTCCCTGGTCTCGGGGAAGTGGCTGATGTACTTGGTGGAGCTGCACGGCCAGGGCACGTCGGGCTGCCCGGGCTCCAGCGGGGCGCCGACCGAGTGGACGGCCTTGACGTAGCCGCCGCGCTCCTCGATGAGGCGCAGCGCGTCCTCCCCCATCCGGGTCATGATCCGCATCGAGACGACCACGTACGGCGAGTCGGTGATCTCCACGCCGAGCTGGGAGATCTCCCCGCCCAGGGGGCCCATGCAGAACGGCACCACGTACATGGTCCGGCCGCGCATGCTGCCCTTGAAGATCTCGCCGAAGGTCCGGCGCATCTCGGCCGGGGCGATCCAGTTGTTGGTCGGCCCGGCGTCCTCCTCGCGCTCGGAGCAGATGTAGGTGCGGTCCTCGACCCGGGCGACGTCGCCGGGGTCGGAGGCGGCGTAGAAGCTGTTCTGCCGCCTGGCCAGGCGTTTGAAGGTGCCCTGCTCCACGAGCAGGTTGGTGAGGCGGGTCCATTCGGCCTCGGAGCCGTCGCACCACTCGATCCTGTCCGGCTGTGTCAGTTCGGCGATCTCCCTGACCCATCCGGCCAGCTCGGCATGGCTGGTCGGGGCGGCGGTCACATCTACGGTAACGGACACTACGTGGGCTCCTTTGCACTTCTCGCGGCCAGGGCATCATTGACGACACACCCGCGTTCGATCCAATTGGCATAGACCATTGAATTCACGCGGCGGGACGCCCCTGGACTCTCCTCGATCATCACCGGCATGGCGTGACCTGGCAGGAGTCGCCCGGTTTCGAAGGCCTTACCCAGAAGAAGTGCGACTAAAAAAAGCCCTCCCGGCAGTGGTATAGGCCAATGAGAAAGGTCTAAACCAATGGGCCGGAAGGTTCAGACCAATTTCTCGGCCATTTCCGCTGACCAGGGTCAGGAATTCGCGCCGGGCCCGGCCGAGCGGACGCGGTCGACGTGACGGAGCGCGTCCCTCAGATCGGCCAGCCAGGTGTCGGTGTGGTCGCCCACCAGCCGGACGCACCAGGCGAGCGCCTCGCTGCGGCTGCGCGCCACCCCGGCCGCGACGAGGGTGTCGAGGACCCGGCGCTCGGACTGCCTGAGCCTGGTCATGACCGGCACCGAGAGTGTGGTGAACATCACTGTCCTGTCACCCACGACGACGCCCCAGGAGATCTTCCTGCGGAAGCGGCGCTCGGCCTCAAGGGCGATCTCCATCCGCCGCTCCCTGGTCTCCTCGCGAAAGCGCAGGACACCGCCCTCCATGGCCGCGGCGCGCTCGGCCTCGGAGACGCCCTCGCCGAGCGCGGGAGGGTGGAGCCTGCCGATCACCGTGATCTCCTCGCGGTCCGCGACGACCTTCGGATCGCCCTCGAACCACCCCTCGGGCAGCCTCCCCGAGAACCAGCCGCGCACCTTCTCGACCGTTTCGTTATTTTCCATGTAATTCAGATTACATCGCAAAGGCCGACCGGACCAGTACCGAACGCGACGGGAACGCGACGGTCGGTCGAAGGACGCGGGGCCGGTGAACGGCGGCCCCGGGCGAGGTTCCGGCGAACGCGGGCAGTCTGCGGTGGACGCGGCCGGCGACCGGCGGACGCGACGGGGTTTCCGTGGACGCGGCGGGCGTTTCAGCGGACGCGGGCGGCGACCGGCGGACGCGGGCGGTGGTTCAGCGGACGCGGGCGGCGACCTGGGGACTGATCCGTACGACCCCGGCGAAGTTGCGGGTGGTGACCGGGACGAGCTTGACCACGTCCCCCGTCCTGGGCGCGTGCAGCATCTTCCCCCCGCCCCAGTAGATCGCCACGTGCGAGACGTAGCCGGGGTTGGTGGGGTCGTGCCGCCAGAACAGCAGGTCGCCGGGCTGGGCCTGGGCCAGCGGGATCTGCGGCCCCGAGACGAACTGCTGGTGCGTCACCCGGGGGACCTTGATGCCCGCCTGGGCGTAGGCCCACTGGACGAGTCCCGAGCAGTCGAAGCTGTCGGGCCCCTCGGCCCCCCACACGTACGGGCGGCCGACCTTTCCCGCGGCGGCGGTCAGCGCGGTGGTGAGCTGCGGGGTGGTCATGAACGACCCCGCCGCCCAGTTCGTGGTGCGGCGCGGCGCCGTCAGCACCGGGTTGATCACGGCGACCTGCCCGCCGGAGGGCAGGACCTCCAGCAGTGCGCGGCGCAGCTTCACGGAGTCCGCCCCGGGGGCGCTCACCACCAGCGCGTTGTCGCGCGGGATGCCCAGCGCCCGGGCGGTCTGGCGGGAGACCACCGCGTCGATGGCGCCCATGCCCATGGTGGCGTAGGCGCCGACGCGCAGGCTGCGCCCGGCGGTGGTGAAGGTCTTGCCCAGCGGCATGCCCCCGTCGCTGCCCAGGACGAAGGAGACGGCGACCTCACCGCCCGAGACGTTCCGCCAGAGCCGGTCCGAGCGCGCGGTCGGCCTGGGGGTGTACGCCCGGAACGTCGAGGGGTTCACCCCGAGCGTCTGCACCCGCTTGCCGTCCAGGACCACCTCGGCGGCGTCGGCGCGCTCCACGGCGCGTACCCCGGCCAGGCGGTTGACCTTGGCGATCGTCCTGGCGCTGAGCGGGCGGGGCGCGACGACGAACAGGTGCGGCCGGCGCATCGAGGTGAGCGGCGCCACCGGGGCCGGCGCGGAGGGCGGCGCCGACGAGGACGCCGAGGGAACGGGGGACGCGGTGGGAACGGCCGTCCCGTCCGGGACGGGCTCGGCCGCCGCGGCGGGCGCGGTGGCCACGGACCTGCGCGCCGCCGCCGTCCCGGGGTCGCTCTCCGGCATCTGGGTGAGGATCGCCAGGCCGGCGGCCGGGACGCTGACGGTCAGGACGGCGAGGACCGACAGGAGCCGTCGCAGGCGCAGGGCGCGGTGGTGACGGTGGTACGGGTGCGAGGGGGCGAGACCGAGACGGGGACGGTAGGCGAGATCCTCACGGGCCTCGCGGATCAGATCGGTGACACGTGGCCGCCGATAGAACACGACATATCCCCTTCCCCGATGACCCAGCCCTACGAGGGTGCCTCACCGCGCGCCCCGATGCACGCGAACCCCGCAAAAAGACGATAAAGAGAACATCCCCGGACACGACGATCCACCGGGACGGGCGTCCCGGCGGATCCGTGGAACGACGGACGCGGCGGATCAGTTGCCGATGTACGGCACCGCCTCAAGGATCTCCACCGTGTTGGAACGGCCGTTCGGCATCGTGTAGGACGCCTTCTCACCGATCTTCTTGCCGTTGATCGCCGCGCCGAGGGGCGACTTGGGCGAGTAGACGTCGATCGGGGCTCCGCTCTCCTCCCGGGAGGCCAGCAGGAAGGCCACCTCCTCCTCGTCACCCTCGAAACGGACGGTGACCGTCATGCCGGGACCGACCACGCCCTCGGTGCGGGGCGCCTCACCGACCCTGGCGCTGTCCAGGATCTGGTGGAGATGGAAGATGCGGGCCTCCATCTTGCCCTGCTCGTCCTTGGCGGCGTGGTAGCCGCCGTTCTCCTTCAGGTCTCCCTCTTCGCGGGCGGCCTCGATCTTCTTGGCGATGTCGACGCGCCCGGGCCCCGAGAGGTGCTCGTACTCAGCCTTCAGGCGGTCGTACGCCTCCTGAGTGAGCCAGGTGACGCTCTCGTTGTGGGAGTCGGCCACGGGTTCTCCTTGCTTCCTCTAGGGGGCATGGTGCTTCGGGGGGACTTCGGTCGGGCGAATCTCGAAAGGCTAACAACTCAAGCCCCCGACCGCCTCCCCAAATGTCTCACTATACGAGATAGCAGTACTGGACATCGACCGAAGTGGCCTGGGCACTGGTCTCTAGCCGTTCGGTAAGCCGGACATGCTCCTCACCAGGGGGGATAGCGACCTCCTTGTTGCCCACCTCGGCATGGTCGACGTCGGTGGCGCGGAGCCGGCAGCGCGCCGAACGATCCGACGGCTTGTACGCCTCGAAGGTGATCCGCACCGAATCGCCGCGGCTGATGTCGAACGTGATGACCTGCTCGTAGACCTCCGTGTTCCCCTTGGCGGCCCACATCACGTACCCCCACCCCCCGGCGCAGACCGCGCAGAGGACGGCGATCACCACGTGCACGACCAGGCGCCCCCGGCGCTCCGGGCGGTCGGGGAAGTCGCCCGGGTGGCCGAGGACGGGACCGTCCTTGCGGCCCTTCTCGGCTTCGCTGGTGGCCATGACGGAATCTCCCTGCACTACCTCGGTGTTATCCGAGACGATTGTCCCCCGCGAGGGTGCCGCTCTCGCGACCGCCCAGAAGAAACTAACCTTTCCTCGGAGTGACGTACGCCGAGGGCACGCGGGACGAGGTGCCGGAGCGGCACGGGAGGACGGCCGCAGCGGCCGTCCGGCCCGCGCGGCGGCCGGGGGACTCGAACAGCGTGACCGACACAGAGGAGACACCGAGCCCCGTGAGTGCACCGCTCAGGCTGATGGCCGTTCACGCGCATCCCGACGACGAGTCGAGCAAGGGCGCCGCCACCATGGCGCGCTACGTGGCCGAGGGCGTGGACGTGCTGGTCTGTACGCTCACCGGAGGCGAGCGCGGGTCGATCCTGAACCCCAAGATGGACCGCCCCGAGATCCTGGAGAACATCGCCGAGGTCCGGCGGCTGGAGATGGAGCGCGCCCGCGAGATCCTCGGCGTGCGGCAGCGCTTCATGGGGTTCGTCGACTCCGGCCTGCCCGAGGACGAGAACGAGGCCCTGCCCGAGGGCTGCTTCGCCGTGCAGCCGATCGAGGTCGCCTCGCAGAGCCTGGTGGCGGCCGTCCGGGAGTTCAGGCCGCACGTGATCCTCACCTACGACGACGACGGCGGCTACCCGCACCCCGACCACATCATGACCAACCGCGTCTCGGTCGAGGCGTTCGAGGCGGCCGGCGACCCCGACCGCTACCCCGGCACCGGCGAGCCCTGGCAGCCCCTGAAGCTCTACTACCACATGGGTTTCACCAAGGACCGCTTCGAGGCGCTGCACGAGGCGATGAACGCCCGGGGCATCGGCTCCCCGTACGCCGACTGGATCGCCCGCTGGGAGGACCGGCCGCAGAAGTGGCCGGTGACCACCCGCGTGCCCTGCGGCGAATTCTTCGAGGCCCGCGACGAGGCGCTGCTCGCGCACGCCACCCAGGTGGACCCGGACGGTTTCTGGTTCGTCTGCCCGCGCGACCTCCAGCGGGAGATCTGGCCGACCGAGGACTTCCACCTGGCCCGCTCGCTCGTGGACGTCGAGCTTCCCGAGAACGACCTGTTCACCGGCATCCACGCGGACACGGTCTCCTCGGCCTGCCACTGACGGGACCGCGAGGGGGCGGTGGCAGACTTGAGGGGTGATTGCATTCGACACCGCCCCCGCCGCGGGTGACGTCAGCCCCGGTCTGCTGGGCTTCCTCGTCGTGGCGGGCCTGGGGTTCGCCCTCTACCTGCTCGTCAAGTCCATGAGGAAGAGGATCTCCAAGATCGAGGTCCCCTCGGAGGCGGAGCTGAGGCGGCAGCGGAACGAGGCGAGGGCGTCGGCGCCGTCGGGATCGTCGGAGCCGGTGACACCCGTGGTGCCTCCCGCGACGCCTGCCACGCCCACGACGCCCACGACGCCGCCCAACGCCCCCTGACACCGGCTCCGGCCGGGCCGACACCTTCGAGGACGAGCATGGCCGACGACACCGCGGGCGGGACAGGCCCCACCGGGGCAGGAACGGGCGGCGACTCCGTCGCCGTCTCCGACAATTCCGGAGCCTCCCGCTTCGAGATCACGGTGGGCGGCGTGACCGCCGGGTTCGCCGTGTACCGGCTGCGGGCCGGGAAGATCATATTCACCCACACCGAGATCCTCCCCGAGTTCGAGGGCAGGGGCCTGGGTGGCCGGCTGGCCTCGGCGGCCCTCGACGCGAGCCGGGCCTCCGGCCGCGCGGTCGTGCCGCTGTGCCCCTTCTTCGCCGGCTACATCCGGCGCCACCCCGCCTACCGCGACCTGGTGCCGGAGAGCTACGCGGACCTCCTCGACGAGGAGACCTGAGCCGTCTCCCGGCAGGACCCGGACCCACGCCGGGACCGGAGCCGCCGCCCGGCGTACGGGCCGCGGAGCCGCCCGGCGGCGGGCCGTCCCGGGCGTCCCGTCAGTCGCCCAGGGCGTCCGTCGAGGACCAGGCGCGCTCCAGCGCCCTGGGCAGGCCCCAGTGGCCCAGCGGGGTGAGCACCTCGGTCCGGTCGACGATCCCCAGGCAGGCCCAGAGCGGGGTGACCGAGCTGAAGAGCGTCTCGGCCGCGTCCAGGTCCTCCGGCTCGTCCATGTCCACGTCGATGTCGTCCGACTCGGCGATGAGGCGGGCGATCCGTTCCGGCGAGGCCAGCACCCCGGGGCCGCGCCTGGCCAGGGCGGCGACCACGGCCAGCCAGTCGGCGTGGTGGATCGCGCAGAGCGCGGCCAGCACCGCGTCCTCCGGGCCCAGCTCCCCCTCCAGGTCGGAGAAGACCTCCACCCGGTCGTTCTCCTCGGGCAGGTCGGAGATCGGCCCCGCGATGCCCGCCGTGACGGTCATCCACAGCTCCTCGTCGTCCTCGGGCAGCGGCTCCTCCTCGTACCCCGCGCAGGCCCGCAGCACGTTGCCCGGATAGCCGGGCCTGCCGAGCATCTCGCGCAACCGGGTCGCGGCGACCCGCAGGTCCCCGGACGGCCGCCGGGGGGCGGGCAGCTCGGCCAGGATGCGGCGCAGCTCCCCCAGGGCGAACGCCTCCTCCTCGTCCCAGGCGGCGAAGAGCTCCTCGTCCTGCTCGTCGGAGACGGCCGCGCCGGGGACCCGCCCGTCGGGCAGGGGGCCGGTGAGCCAGCGTTCCTGCAGGTCCGCGTACTCCTCCCTGGCCCGCTCGTCGCCCCGGGCGAGCGCGTCCGGGTCGATCTCGCCCTCGGCGACCCTCTCCTCCAGGTGGGCGACCAGCCTGCGGAACATCTCCTCGCCGACCGGCCCGCGCTCGTCCTCCTCCGGCCACACGAAGAAACTCCGGGTGAGCAGGAGCGGCTCGGTGCCGGTGGACTCCATCCAGCGCTGCACGTCCCCCACGGTGGCGCCGCCGGACTCGATCGCGCCGAGCGTGGCCTTCGCCGAGTCCCAGAAGGGGGCGGAGAGCGGGTTGCCCGCCGCGAGCAGCGCCCTCCTCAGATCGGGCAGCGCCACCAGCGCCACCCCGGACGGTACGGCGAGCAGTGCGCGGGCGACGTCACGCCGGGTCAGCCCGGAGGCCGCTCTTCCGGCGTGCGTGCAGACGAAGTCGAGATCCACGCCCAGTGAGCCTACGCCCGAAGCGCCCCGAGCACACCATCCGCGGGGCCGTCGCGCCCGTCCGGGGGTTGACGCGACGTCCGTCCGATCTGGTTGCACAATGGAGGACGGGACCCGCGAGAAGGACACAGGAGAACATGGCCACGCACCCCTCAGACGAGCTGGCCTTCACCGTCGATCTGGGCGAACCGGGCAGCCATGCCGTGGTGCACGTCCGCGGTGAACTGGACTGGAACAGTGCCCCGACCCTCACCACCATGGTCGAGCACCTGTGGGACTTCCTCCAGGGCGGCTGCCTGACGCTGAACCTGGAGCCGATGACGTTCTGCGACTCCATGGGGCTCGGCACCCTCATCGAGATCTCCAAGGGCTGCCGGGAGCGGCGGGTACGCCTCGTGCTGGCCGCCCCGCCGCCGTCGCTGCTCCGCACCCTGACGATCACGGGCCTGACAGCGGTGTTCGAGCTCCGCGACACCCTGCGGGAGGCGCTGGAGGACCTGCGCGAGCGGCAGGAGCACCGCTCCGGCACCGGCACCGACGGCGGCCAGGTCGCCGCCTTCGGCTGACCCCCGGCAGGGCCTCCCACGCCCCGGCAGGGCCTCTCCCACCCTGGCAGGACCTCCCGTGCCCCCGGCCGGGCCGCTCCCACTCCTGGCAGGACCCCATGCCCCCGGCCGGGCCTTCGCCGCCGTCACCGTCACCGTCACCGGCGCCGGAGGCGAACGGCGTCCTTCAAGCTTTCCCCATGACCGGGGCACGTTCCGCATGCCCGCCCTCCGCGCGGGCCGATCGAGAAGCACCCCGGACGTCCGCCGGGCCGGGGCATCCGCCTCGCGGATCACCCGGGAACGGCGGCGGGCCGGTCCGGAAACGGCCGGGAGAGCCGGTGCGGCCTCCAGAGATCCCCATAAAAGATGAAATGATGTACGAATGCGCGCGAGCGAACGGAACAATGTCATCGTGACCGGCCGCGAGGACGGAACCCCGGTGATACTCGCGCACGGCTTCGGCTGCGACCAGAACCTCTGGCGCCTGGTGGTGCCCGCGCTGGCCGAGCGGTTCCGCGTGGTGCTCTTCGACCACGTGGGGGCGGGCCGGTCGGACATGTCGGCCTGGTGCCCGGAGCGGTACGCGACGCTGGACGGCTACGCCGGCGACGTCCTGGAGATCTGCCGGGAGCTGGGCCTGGACCGGCCGGTGTTCGTGGGCCACTCGGTCAGCTCCATGATCGGCGTGCTGGCGGCGATCCAGGAGCCGGACCGCTTCGGCAAGCTGGTCCTGCTCACCCCCTCACCGTGCTACATCGACGACGAGGACGGCTACCGGGGCGGGTTCAGCGCGGCCGACATCGAGGAGCTGCTGGAGTCGCTGGACAGCAACTACCTGGGCTGGTCCGCGGCGACGGCTCCGATGATCATGGGGAATCCGGACCGCCCCGAGCTGGCCGAGGAGCTGACCAACAGCTTCTGCCGTACCGACCCGCAGATCGCGCGCGTCTTCGCGCGGACGACGTTCCTGTCCGACAACCGGACCGACCTGGCCAAGGTCACCGTGCCGACGCTGGTGATCGACTGCGCCAGCGACGTCATCGCCCCTCCGGAGGTGGGCGCGTTCGTGCACGCCCAGATCTCCGGCAGCCGGCTGGTCACCCTGGACACCGTCGGCCACTGCCCGCAGCTCAGCGCCCCGCAGATCACCGCGGAGGCGATCACCTCCTTCGTGGCCGGTACCGGGTGACGGCGGACCGCGGGCCCGTCCCCCGCCAGGGCGGCGCCCCCGACCTCTCCCAGGCCACGCTGTTCGGCGGGTTGCTCGAGGACAGCCCCGAGGACCTGTACGAGCACGCGCCCTGCGGCTACCTGTCCACCCTGATGGACGGCCAGATCGTCAAGATCAACAAGACCCTGCTGGGCTGGCTCGGCCACACCCGCGAGCAGCTCGTGGGACGGCGCCGCTTCAGCGACCTGCTCACCGTCGGCGGCAGGCTCTACCACGAGACCCACTTCGCACCCCTGCTGCGCATGCAGGGCGAGCTGGGCGGGGTGGCCCTGGAGATGCGGACCGCCGAGGGCGCCCGGCTGCCCGTCATGGTCACCTCGGTCCTGAAGACCGACGACGAGGGCCGGCCGCTGCTGATCCGCACCACCGTCTTCGACGCCCGCGACCGCCGCGCCTACGAACGCGAACTGCTCCGCGCCCGCCAGGAGGCCGAACGCGACCGCGAGCGGCTGAAGCGCCTGGTGGCCACCCTGCAGTGCAGCCTGCTGCCCCCGGTCCTGCCGCGGGTGCCGGGGATGGAGATCGCCGCGCACTACCACACCGCCTCCCCCGACCAGGTGGGCGGCGACTTCTACGACGTGTTCCCGCTCGGCGACGGCCGGTGGGGGATCTTCCTGGGCGACGTGTGCGGCAAGGGGGCCGGGGCCGCGGCGCTGACCTCGCTGACCCGCTACACGCTGCGCGCCGCCGCCGCCCACGACCCCGACCCCATCAAGGTGCTGCGGACCCTCAACACCGTGCTGCGCCAGGAGTACACCGACGACGACATGCGCTTCTGCACGGTCATCTTCGGCCTGGTCGTCCCGGACGGCGACGGCTTCTCGGTCACCCTGGCCAGCGGCGGCCACCCCCCGGCGCTGCTGCTGGGCGTCGGCGGCGGTGCCCGGTACCTGGAGACCCCCGACGGCCTGCTCATCGGCGTCCTGGCCGAGGCGCGGTTCGGCGCCGTGGAGACGCGGCTGCGGCCCGGCGACACCCTGATGCTCTACACCGACGGGCTGACCGAGGCCCGTACCAGCGGCGGCCGGTACGGCGACGAGGCGCTGCTCGCCTTCGCGGGTGGCCTGGCGCCCGCGGCCCCTGCCGCGATCGTGGCCGCGACCGCCGAGCTGCTCGGCACCTTCGGCGACGGCCTGGACGACGACACCGCCCTGCTGGCGCTGGGCGTCCCGGCCCCGCCCCGCGACCAGGTGTGAGCCGGACCGTCGGGGTAGACGTGGGGGAGGACCGTGAGGCGCGGGGGCCGCGCACCCCGCCAGGAGAGCGTACGCACCGCGTACACGGAGGCACTCGATGAACCGCTTGAAGGACGCGACCAGTCCCTACCTGCTGCAGCACGCCGACAATCCCGTGGAGTGGTTTCCCTGGGGGGACGAGGCCTTCGCCGAGGCGCGGCGCCGGGACGTGCCGCTGCTGATCAGTGTCGGCTACAGCGCGTGCCACTGGTGTCATGTGATGGCCCACGAGTCGTTCGAGGACGAGGGCACGGCCGCGCTGATGAACGAGCACTTCGTCAACGTGAAGGTCGACCGCGAGGAACGCCCGGACGTGGACGCGGTCTACATGTCCGCCACCCAGGCCATGAACGGCCACGGAGGGTGGCCGATGACGGTCTTCGCCACCCCGCAGGGCCACCCGTTCTACACCGGGACCTACTTCCCGCGGCAGCAGTTCCAGCGCCTGCTCACCGGGGTGTCCAACGCCTGGAACGGTGACCGCGCCGCGGTGCTGGACCAGGGCTCGAAGATCGTGGAGGCGCTGAACGAGCGCTCGGCGCTGCCGTCCGGGCCGCTGCCCACCCCGGACACGCTCGCGCGGGCCGTACGCGGCCTGGCCGGTTCCTTCGACGCCGAGCGGGGCGGCTTCGGCGGGGCGCCCAAGTTCCCGCCGTCGATGGCGCTGGAGTTCCTGCTGCGCCACGCCGCGGCGCAGGCCCTCGGCACGGCCGGGCAGGCGCCCCGGGAGACGGTCCGGGACGACGCGGCACAGGACGGCCCGGCTCAGAACGACGCGGGACAGGGCGGCGCGGGACAGGGCGGCGCGGGACAGGGCGGCGCGGGACAGGGCGGCGCGGGGCAGGGCGGCGAGGAGGCGGGGGCGACCGGGGAGGCCGCCGCGGCCATGGCCGTCCGCACGCTGGAGGCCATGGCCAGGGGCGGGATCTACGACCAGCTCGCCGGGGGGTTCGCCCGCTACAGCGTGGACGCCGACTGGGTGGTGCCGCACTTCGAGAAGATGCTCTACGACAACGCCCTGCTCCTGCGGGTGTACGCGCACTGGTGGCGCTCGACCGGCTCGGTGCTGGGCAGGCGGGTCGCGCTGGAGACCGCCGACTGGCTGATGGCCGAGATGCGCACCCCCGAGGGGGGCTTCGCCTCCGCGCTGGACGCCGACAGCGAGGGCGTGGAGGGCAAGTTCTACGCCTGGACGCCCGAGGAGCTGCGCGAGGTCCTCGGCGAGGAGGACGGCGACTGGGCGATCGGCCTGTTCGAGGTGACCGGGACGTTCGAGCACGGCACCTCGGTGCTCCAGCTTCTGGAGGACCCCGACGACCCCGAGCGGTTCGCCCGGGTGCGCTCGGCGCTGCTTCGGGCGCGGGCCCGCCGGGTGCGGCCCGGACGCGACGACAAGGTGGTGGCCGCCTGGAACGGCCTGGCCGTCGCCGCCCTCGCCGAGGCCGGCGCCCTGTTCGAGCGGCCCGACCTCGTCGAGGCGGCCCGGCGGGCGGCCACACTGGTCGACGAGCTCCACCTGGACGGCGACCGGCTGCTGCGCACCTCCCGGGACGGCCGGGCGGGCGCCAACGCGGGTGTCCTGGAGGACTACGCCGACCTGGCCGAGGGCCTGCTCGCCCTGTACGGGGTGACCGGCGAGGTCCGCTGGTTCCGGCGGGCCGGGACGCTGCTGGACGCGATCCTGGAGCGCTTCTCCGACGGCGCCGGCGGGTTCTACGACACCGCCGAGGACGCCGAGAGCCTCTTCCAGCGCCCGCAGGACCCCACCGACAACGCCACCCCGTCGGGCCAGTTCGCCGCGGCCGGGGCCCTGCTGTCGTACGCGGCGCTGACCGGCTCGGCCCGGCACCGGGAGGCGGCCGAGGCGGCCCTGGGCACGGTGACCGTCCTGGCCGACCGGCACGCGCGGTTCGCCGGCTGGGGTCTGGCGGCGGCCCAGGCGGCGGTGTCCGGCCCGGTCGAGGTCGCGGTCGTGGGCCCGGCGGGCGACCCCGCGACGGCACTCCTGCACCGCACCGCGCTGCTCTCCCCCGTGCCCGGCCTGGTCGTGGCGCTCGGCGAGCCCGGCTCCGGCGAGGTCCCGCTGCTGGAGGGCCGGGGAACGGTGGGGGGCGAGCCCGCGGCCTACGTGTGCCGGGGCTTCACCTGCCGGATGCCCGTCACGACCCGGGCCGCCCTGCTGGCCGAGCTGGCGGGCGGAGCCTGACACCGCGCCTTCCGGGACCGGCCGTCCCGGGGAGGACACCGAACGGCGGTCCCGGATCGGCCGCCCCGGGGTTCCGGACCGCGGGACCGGTCCGGGACCGGCCGTCCCGCTAGGGGGTGCCGAGCCTGCGGCCCAGGCCGTCCAGCCCGAAGTCGTCGGGACCGCCGTTCCGGTCCCAGCCGCCGTCCTGCTCGTTCCAGCCGCCCGCGGGCTCGTCGCCCGGCCCCTGACCCGGCCCCCGGCCCTGCCCCTGACCGGGGGCGTCGCCGACGTCGGGCCCCTGGCCGGGGCTCGGGGCCTCCTGCTCGGGAGCCGGGGAACCGGGCTCGGAGCCGCCGTCCTGGCCGGTCGCCGGGGGCGGGGGGGAGGCTCCCTGACCTGTGCCGGAGCCGTAGTCGCCGTACGGGCTGGAGTAGCCGTAGCCCGACGGCTCCCTGAACTCCTTGACCGGCTTGCCCTTCATCGCCTCGGTCATGAAGACGCGCCAGATCTGCGCGGGGTAGGAGCCGCCGTACAGGGCGCTGCCGTTCACCGTCACGGGCTTGTTGTCGTCGCGGAACATGTCGACGGCCACCGCGAGCTGCGGGGTGAACCCCGCGAACCACACGGCCGCCGACGCGTCGGTGGTGCCGGTCTTGCCCGCCACGGGACGGTCGGCCAGGCGGGCGCCCGAACCGGTCCCGGCCTCGACGACCTGCCGGAGCGCGTAGGTGGCGTCGACGGCGGCCTGCTCGCCGAACGCGCGCCTGCCCTTGGTGGAGCTCCTGACGGTCCGTCCTTCCGCGTCGGTGATCGAGCGGATCACGTGGGCTTCCCGGTGGACGCCCTCGGCGGCGAAGGCGGCGAACCCCGCGGCGTTCTGCACCGCGCTCACCGAGGCCACGCCGAGCGGGAGCGTGGCGGCGCCCCGGTGCGGGGCGAGCTGCTCGGCGGGGATCCCCGCGTTCTGGGCGACCTTGACGACCTTGTCCAGGCCGACCCGCTGGGCGAGGTCGACGAACGCGGTGTTCACCGAGCTCTGCGTCGCCCTGACCAGGTTGACCTGGCCGTAGGAGTAGCCCCCCGAGTTGGGGATGTCGGCGGAGGCGACCCGCAGCGGCGAGTTGCCGTTCACCCGCGTCTCCAGGCCGAAGCCGTTGTCGAGCGCGGCGGCCAGCGTGTACGCCTTGAAGGTCGACCCGGCCTGCACCTTGGCCGAGAAGGAGTTGTCGAACTTGTTGGCGGCGTAGTTCCGGCCGCCGTAGAAGGCGGTGACCTCGCCGGTCGCGGGATCGACGGCGGCCAGGCCGGTGCGGACCTTGCGGGGGGTGCCGTCGGGCAGCACCGAGGTGACGGCGCGCTCGGCGGCGGCCATCAGGGTCTTGTCGAAGGTCGAGACGATCTTCAATCCGCCCTGGTTGATCACCTCGTCGGTGTATCCCCTGCTCTTGAGCTCGGCCGTCACCTGGTCGAGCATGTAGCCCTCCTGCCCCTTGGGGTCGAAGATCGCCCGAGGTCTGGCCAGGGCGGGGAAGGTCGCCTCGGCGGCCTGCTCGGAGGTGATCGCCCCGATGGAGGCCATCGCGTCGATCACCGACCTCCAGCGCTCCCTGGCCGCGTACAGGTCGGCGCCCTCGGGGTCGGCGAACCTGGACGGCTGCTGGATCACCGCGGCGAGGTAGGCGCTCTCGGCCAGGGTCAGCCTGCTCAGGTCCTTGCGGAAGTAGGCGCCGGCCGCGGCGTGCACCCCGTCGGCGCCCCGGCCGAAGTAGATGGTGTTGAGGTACTGCTCCAGCACCCAGTCCTTGGACTTGGAGCGGTCCACCTTCAGGGAGATCATGACCTCCTTGAGCTTCCTGACGATGGAACGTTCCTGGCTGAGGCCGCTGTAGTAGTTGCGGACCATCTGCTGGGTGATGGTGGAGCCGCCCTGGAGCTGCTGGCCGGTGACCGTGGACCACATCGCCCGGAAGGTGCCCTTGAGGGAGACGCCCTGGTCCTCGTAGAAGGAGCGGTTCTCCGCGGCGATGACCGCGTTGCGCAGGGTCTGCGGCATCCTGTCGAGGGTGACGCTCCTGCGGTTGACGCCCTGGCGGGCCAGCACGGTCCTGCCGTCGCGGTAGTAGATCACCGAGCCCTGCGCGGTCGCCTTGGGCTGCGTGCTGTCCGGGATGGGGGTCATCGCCCAGACCACCCCGAGCAGCCCCACCGCCGAGAGAACGGCAACGCCGAACAGGACGAGTGTGACCTTCAGGACCCTTCTCCTGGAAACGCTCGTCCAACCCTTAACCACGCGTGACCCCCCGATAGGACCCTTCGCAGACCCCCTGCGACCTGCAAGAACCGCTAAGGGTAAACGATGGATAACGGTGTCTGGCCCCTGCTTGGCATGGTACGGCTAGCCCCTGCCCCTGCGGGGGACATCGGCCACCAAAGGCAGAACACGGTATGGCACGGGAGTGTCCAAGGCGATCACCGAGGACGCCCTCACCACGCCGTGGACGTCCACGATCCGGTCGATCACCCGCTGCAGGTCGGCGTTGCTGCGCGCCACCACGCGGCAGTGCATGTCGTCGCCGCCGGTGATGGTGTGCACCTCCAGCACCTCGGGGATGGCCGCGAGCTGGTCGGAGACCGGGTCGTGGCCGCTGACCTGGCGGATCTGCAGGGTCACGAACGCGGTCACGTCGTAGCCGAGCGCCGCCGGGGCGACGTCCGGCCCGTACCCGGTGATCACCCCGCGGGCCGACATCCGGTCCAGCCGGGCCTGGACGGTCCCCCGGGCCACCCCCAGCCTCCGCGAGCACTCCAGCACGCCGAGCCGGGGCTCGGCCGCGAGCAGGGCGATGAGCCGGGCGTCGAGTTCGTCGATCGTCATTATGTACAGATGCTCCGCAAGGACCGGCGGGTAACCGGACAGGTTGTACAGGATTTCAAGTCACTCTTGCACAGACAGCCCAGTAAAACAGACAGTATGGGCATGAACGACATCTTCCCCGTGAACGGCATGGATGCCGTGGTCTTCGCCGTGGGCAACGCCAAGCAGGCGGCCCACTACTACTCCAGCGCGTTCGGCATGCGCCTCGTGGCCTACCGCGGCCCCGAGAACGGCAGCCGCGACGAGGTGGCCTACGTGCTCACCTCGGGTTCGGCGCGGTTCGAGTTCCGGGGCGCGGTGCGCCCGGGTACCGGCGTCTCCCGGCACGTGGCCGAGCACGGCGACGGTGTGATCGACCTCGCCATCGACGTCCCCGACGTGGAGCGGGCCTACGCGCACGCGCTCGCCCAGGGCGCCAGGGGCCTGGCGGAGCCGTACGTGATGGAGGACGAGTACGGCAAGGTCGTGGTCGCGGCGATCGCCACCTACGGCGAGACCCGGCACTCGCTGATCGACAGGTCCAACTACAGCGGCCCCTACCTGCCCGGCTTCGTGGCCGCCGAGCCCCTGGTGGCGCCCCCCGCCGTCCGCAACGGCCGGCTGTTCCAGGCGGTCGACCACTGCGTCGGCAACGTGGAGCTCGGCAGGATGGACGAGTGGGTGGAGTTCTACCGGCACGTCATGGGCTTCACCAACATGGCGGAGTTCGTCGGCGACGACATCGCCACCGAGTACTCGGCGCTGATGTCGAAGGTCGTCGCGGACGGCACCCGCAAGGTCAAGTTCCCGCTCAACGAGCCGGCCGTCTCCAAGAAGAGGTCGCAGATCGACGAGTACCTGGAGTTCTACGGCGGCCCCGGCGTGCAGCACATCGCGCTGGCCACCAACGACATCCTGACCACCGTCGACCACATGCGCGCGGCCGGCGTCGCCTTCCTGGACACGCCCGCCTCCTACTACGACGACCCCGAGCTGCGCGCCCGCATCGGCGAGGTCCGCGCGCCGATCGAGGAGCTCAAGAAGCGCGGCATCCTGGTCGACCGCGACGAGGACGGCTACCTGCTGCAGATCTTCACCAAGCCGGTCCAGGACCGCCCGACCGTGTTCTTCGAGCTGATCGAGCGGCACGGCTCCCTCGGCTTCGGCAAGGGCAACTTCAAGGCGCTCTTCGAGGCCATCGAGCGCGAGCAGGACCTGCGCGGCAACCTCTAGCCGCACCCGCCGTCCCCGCTTCCCCGCTTCCCCGCCGTCCCCGCTTCCCCGCTTCCCCGCTTCCCCGCCGTCCCCGCTTCCCCGCTTCCCCGCTTCCCCGCGCGGGTGGCACCGGCCACGTCGCCCCGGGTGGACACCTCCCGGGGCGAACCGGTACCCGCCCTTGGCTTTGCCATGGCCCCCTCGGGGCGATCAATCCGAAAGCGGGACCGGCACCCTCACCGCACGACCGGGTACGAGAAAGCACGAAAAAGCACGACCTGACACGACCGGAACCGGATCTTCTCTCCGGTCCCACGCCCGCCGGGGAACCCCCGGCGGGCGTTCGTGTCCGGTGGCCCGAGTGATCTACGCCACCCGTCGCCGGGCCGATAGCACGGGCTTTCGTACTTTGTCGGCCGCGCGGGCGGGCGGCGGCGATCCCGGTGCCCGGACGCCTGCCGCAGACGCCTGACCGGCGCGGGCCGGTCGCGTAGGGTGCCATCACTGGCTCGGCCGTACGGGCCGGGGAAGGGGGCTTGAGGTATGGCGTCCAAGCGGCCGGCCACCACGGCGACCACCGCTCTTCTCGGCGCGCTCGGGATCATCGGCACGGTCGCCTGCTCGGCGTCGAGCGGGGCCGGCGCCGCCGGCACGATCCCCGCCTCGGCCCCCGTGTCGGTCTCGGCCCCGATCTCCGCCGCGGAGCGCGAGTCCGGGCCCGCGTCCGGGCCGGGGGCCCCCGGGATCGGCGACCCCGACTTCCCCACCGACGGCAACGGCGGCTACGACGTGGACCGCTACCGGCTCAGGCTCGCCTACGAGCCCTCCTCCCGGCACCTGTCGGGGGTCGCCAGGATCGAGGCGCGGGCCACCCAGCCCCTCACCGGCCTCAACCTCGACCTGTCGGGCTTCACCGTCCGCAGGGTCACCGTGGACGGCAGGTCCGCCAGGTTCGACCGGAGCGGGACCGAGCTCACCGTCACCCCGGCCGCCGCCATCGGCAAGGGCGCGCCGTTCGCCGTCGAGGTCACCTACGCCGGGGAGCCCAAGCCCGTCCGCGGCTCCTCCAACCTGGGCACGTACGGCTTCATCCCGACCCGGGACGGCGCGTTCGTCACCTGCCAGCCGAACGGCGCCAAGACCTGGTTCCCGGGCAACGACCACCCCTCCGACAAGGCGCGCTACGACTTCTCCATCACCGTTCCCGCCGGCCTGACCGCGCTGGCCAACGGCGAGCTGGTCGGCACTCCCAGGACCGCGAACGGCCGGACGACCTTCCAGTGGCGCGAGAGCCACCCGATGGCCAGCTACCTGGCCACCATGACGCTGGGCAGATTCGAGCTGCTCCAGGGCAGGACCCCGGGGGGCCTGAAGAACCTGGCCGCCGTCGATCCCAAGTACCGCGGCGAGCTGCGGCACCTCTACGACACCTCGGGCAGGGTCACCGACTACTGGAGCACCCTGTTCGGCCCCTACCCCTTCTCCTCCACCGGCGGCGTGGTCGACGACTTCCCCGCCGGCTACGCCCTGGAGAACCAGACCAAGCCCATGTACGGCGGATTCGCCCCGGACGACTCGATCATCGCCCACGAGCTGGCCCACCAGTGGTTCGGCGACAGCCTCAGCATCAGGCGCTGGCGCGACCTCTGGCTCAACGAGGGCTTCGCCACCTACGCCGAGTGGCTGTGGTCGGAGCACGAGGGCCGGGCCACCGCGGAGCAGCTCTTCCGCAGGAATTACTCGGCCGCCGCCGACGACCCGATCTGGAGCTACGCCCCGGGCAGGGCCAAGCCCGAGGACCTGTTCAACAACTCCGTCTACACCCGGGGCGGCATGACGCTCCACGCGCTCCGGCAGCGCATCGGCGACCCGGCGTTCTTCAGGCTCCTGCGGGAGTGGGCCGCCGCGCACCGCTACGGCAACGTCACCACCACGGAGTTCGTCGCCCTGGCCGAGAAGATCTCCGGCAGGAACCTCGACGCCCTCTTCGACGCCTGGCTGTTCACCCCCAAAAAGCCCACCACCTGGTAGCACGCCCCTGGAGGGCCTTCCCGCGCGCGCCCTCCGTCCGGCACGCGCGGGTCCTTCCGGCCCCGTCACCCTCCCCCACCCCGCGGCGTCCCCTCACGCCCCGACGACGCGGCTCCGGTCACGGCCCCGGCCCCGGCTCCGGCCGCGGTCTCGTGACGCCTCAGAGGGACGACCCTGCCCCACGGCTTCACCACGGAGACGACGACCATGAACGCCAGCGTGCTCACCATGCCCGCCGAGCCCCTCAACAGGTCGTCGCGGACGGCCGAGTAGGCCGGGTCGAGCAGCTCGGCCAGGCGGATCGCCTCGACCACCCAGCCGCCCAGCCACACCGGCGCGAAGACCATCAGGACCAGGGTGAGCAGCAGCTTCACCAGCACCCACCGGTACCGCACCAGGCCCCACTTCGTCTTCAGCCCCAGCAGCACGCCGGTGACGAGCGAACCGCAGGCGAGCAGGATCAGCACCCACCGGTCGAGCAGGTGGGCGATCTCGTGCACGGGGACCCGCAGCTCGGGGACGGACAGGGCGAAGAGGTTGAGGGCGAGCTGGGTGAGGCCGACGCCCAGCCATCCGACCGAGGTCGTGTAGTGGAGGATGTCGAGGATCTGCTTGCCACGTCTCGTCACACGCTTCATGCCCCAACGGTCGCCGCCGGCGGCGGCCCGCGGGAATCCCGCCAGGTGCGTGCCGGAGGTATAGGTAGCCGTATGGGCAGGCGCCGCCCGCGGCCGTACCCTGCCAGGATGTCCACCCCCTGGGAAGCGATGACGAGCGGTCCGCGGCGGTTCCTGCTCTCCCTCTGGCCGCTGCGGTGCCTGGCCTACCTGGCGTCGGGAGCGGTGACGGGCGCGGTCGCCCTGGTGGTCGTCGTGGTGCTCGGCACGTCCGGGGTGCTGCTCAGCGTCGTGGTCGCGGGGATCGCGATCCTCGCGGCCCTGGTCCGGCTGACCGGGCCGTACGCCGTCCTGGAGCGGGCGCGGCTGAGGCTGGTGGACGCGCGGCGGGCGCCGCCGTCGGGCCGGTGGCGGGTGCTGGGGTACGGCCTGCTCGCCGCGACCGTGCTGTGGCCCGTCGAGCTGGGTGTGTCCGTCGCGACGGTGCTGCTGGCGGCGAGCACGCTGTTCGGCCCGGTCGTCGTGCTGGTCCTGCCGCCCGCCTCCGTGCCCGCCGGGCTGCGGCTCGGCGACTGGATCTGGCTCACGCCGCCGATCGGCGTCGTGGTGACGATCGGGTCGGCGTACGTGCTGGCCGCGGTGGCCGGGGCGCGCGCCGCGATCGCCCGCCGGTTCCTCACCTCCGGCGACGCCGGCCGGCTCGTCGAGATCCAGCGTTCGCGCAGCAGGCTCGTCGAGGGCTTCGAGGCCGAACGCCGCAGGATCGAGCGGGACCTGCACGACGGCGTGCAGCAGAGCCTGCTGGCCCTGTCGATGCGCCTGGGCCTCCTGCGGATGCGGCTGGGCGACGACGCGGAGGTGGGCGCTCTCCATGAGGAGTCCCGGCGGGCACTGCGGCAGCTTCGCGAGGTGGTGCAGGGCATCCACCCCCACGTACTGACCGACCGCGGCATCGGCGCGGCCGTCGACGAGCTGGCCGCGCAGTCGCCGCTCCCGCTGCGCTCGAGGGTACGGCTGCCGGGCCGCCTGCCGGCCGCCGTGGAGGGTGCCGTGTACTTCACGGTGAGCGAGGCCCTGGCGAACGCCGCCAAGC
This sequence comes from Streptosporangium sp. DT93, assembly GCF_049844535.1. Lineage (NCBI taxonomy): Bacteria > Bacillati > Actinomycetota > Actinomycetes > Streptosporangiales > Streptosporangiaceae > Streptosporangium > Streptosporangium sp. DT93. The sequence goes on along the minus strand of NZ_JBNCLF010000015.1, from coordinate 10,901 downwards.
ACAGCGGTGCGCGCGAGGTGGAGGTGACGGTCGGGCTCGCCGGGGGGCTGCTCGAAGTGACGATCACCGACGACGGCCGGGGCGGAGCCGCCACCGGGCACGGGACCGGACTGCAGGGGCTGGCGGACCGGGCCGACGCCCTGGGCGGGCGGCTGCTCGTCGCCAGCCCCGCCGGAGGCCCCACCACGCTCCGTCTGGAGATCCCGTGCGGATCGTGATCGCCGAGGACTCGGTGCTGCTGCGCGAGGGGCTCGCGCAGCTCCTGTCCCTGTCGGGCCACGTCGTGGTCGCCCAGGTGGGCGAGGTGCCCGCCCTGCTGGAGGCGGTGGCGGCCCACGAGCCAGACCTGGTCGTCACCGACGTGCGCATGCCGCCCGACCAGCGTGACGAGGGGCTACGCGCGGCGATCCACCTGCGGCGGGAGCGGCCGGGCCTGCCGATCCTGGTGCTCAGCCAGTACGTGGCCCAGGAGTACGCGGCCGAGCTGCTCCGTTCGCACGCCGCGGCGATCGGTTACCTGCTGAAGGAGCGGGTGACCGACACCGCCGACTTCCTGGCGGCGGTGGAGCAGGTCGCCTCCGGCGGGGTCGTCGTCGATCACGAGGTGGTGCGCCGCCTGCTGAGCCGGAACCGCTCACCGCTCGCCCGGCTCACCCCGCGCGAGCTCGACGTGCTCCAGCACATGGCGGAGGGCTTCTCGAACGCGGCCGTCGCCAGGGCGCTGGGCGTCACCGAGGTGGCCGTGTCGAAACACATCGGCAGCCTGTTCGGCAAGCTCGGCCTGCAACCCGCCGCCGACGACAACCGCCGCGTCCTGGCCGTGCTCGCCTATCTGCGCGCCACCCCGGAGGCGCCGGGGCACTGACCCCGGCGGGACGGGGGCGGGACGGGGGCGGAGGACAGGCGGCGCGGGCGGGTGGGACGGAAGGAAGGCGTACCGGAGGCGGGGGCGGCTCCGTGCCGGCGCGTGCCCCGCCGTCTCAGGTGCAGACGACCTTGTACCCGTCCACCCGCAGGGAGCCCAGGACGTCCTCGGAGTGCACCGGCCCCTTGGTCTCCAGCTGGAGCTGGACCTCGACCTCGCCCGGGTGCATGCCCAGCCGCTGGTGGACGATGTCGAGCACGTTCGTGCCCAGGTCCGCCAGCCGGGACAGCAGCGTCGCCAGCGCGCCCGGCCGGTCCGCCAGCGGCACCCTCAGCGTGAGGTAGCGCCCGGCGGCGGCCAGGCCGTGCCGCAGGACCTTGGCCAGCAGCAGCGGGTCGATGTTGCCGCCCGACAGCACCGCCACCACCGGCGGCTCGAAGACCTCGGGGTGGGCCAGGATCGCGGCCACCCCGGCCACGCCCGCCGGTTCGACGACCTGCTTGGCGCGCTCCAGGCAGAGCACCAGGGCCCGGGAGATCTCGCTCTCGGTGACGGTCACGACGCTGTCCACCAGGTAGTGGATCAGCTCGAAGGGCAGCTCCCCCGGGCGGCCCACCGCGATGCCGTCGGCCATCGTCAGGGCGGGCCTGACGTCGACCGGGTGCCCCGCGGCCAGCGACGCCGGGTAGGCGGCGGCCAGCTCGGCCTGCACGCCCACGATCCGCATCCCCGGCCGCAGCGACTTGGCCGCGAGCGCCACCCCCGCGGCCAGGCCGCCGCCGCCCAGCGACACCACGATCGTGCCGACCTCGGGGAGCTGCTCGACGATCTCCAGCCCGATCGTGCCCTGCCCGGCGATGACGTCCGCGTGGTCGAAGGGGTGGATGAACACCGCCCCGGTCCGCTCGGCGTGCTCCCTGGCCCGCTCCAGCGCGACGTCCACGGTGTCCCCCGCGAAGATCACCTCCGCGCCGTACGAGCGGGTCGCGGCCACCTTGGGCAGCGGCGCCCCCCGCGGCATGTAGACGGTCGAGGCGGTCCCGACCAGCCCGGAGGCCAGCGCCACGCCCTGGGCGTGGTTGCCCGCGCTCGCCGCCACCACCCCCCGCCGCCGCTCGTCCCCGGTCAGCCCGGCGATCCTGACGTACGCCCCCCGGATCTTGAACGAGCCGGAGCGCTGCAGGTTCTCGCACTTGAGGTGGACGGGCCCGCCCACGACGCCGGAGAGCACGTGCGAGTGGAGCAGCGGGGTGCGCAGCGCGACGTCGGCCAGCAGTCCGCGCGCGGCGACCACGTCCTCGTAGGTCACCTGAGGGGCCACCTGGAGCTCTGCCATGCGGCTCATCGTACGACCGCCGCCCCCCACCCCGCCCCGAAGCCCACCGGCGGCGGATGAGGTAGCCAACGCTCCTCACTCCACCATGATCGCCATGTCGTCGCCCCTCCCGCACGCATTTCCGGGGAGCGGGAAGAGGCACAGAGGGGTCACCTCGCGGCTGACCTGCGAGATCGACCGTTTCCCGACTCGATCATCCACAAATATTTAGAATATTCTAAAGTCTGGCTAGACTTGGAGGCATTGTGGGCGAATGGGAGATCTTTCTTACCGAAGAGGTGGAGGGGTTCCTTGACATGTTGCATGAAACAGATAGAACGTCACACAAACTGGTTAATCAGGCGATTCTGATGCTGGAGCGCGGCGGGCCCGCGGAGGGACGCCCCTTGGTGGACACCGTGGCGGGATCCACTCTCTCGAACATGAAGGAGCTCCGGCCCGGATCCGTAGGTCGAAGCGAGATCCGGATTCTGTTCGTCTTCGACCCGTGGCGAGCGGCGATCTTGCTGACGGCGGGGGACAAGGCGGGAAACTGGGAACGCTGGTACCGGGAGGCGATCCCGAGAGCCGAGCGTCTGTACGAGGTCTACCTGGTGGATCGGCAGAAGGAGATGACACGGTGAGCAGCCATCGCAGGTGGCGTGAGAGCGGCCATCTGGAGCAGGCCGTCGAGACGGCGGGTGGGCCGGAGCGGTTCGAGGCGGAGGTCCGTCACCTGCGGGACGAGAACCGGGCGTGGCGTCTCGCCGAGATGCGCAAGCGGCGCGGGCTCAGCCAGAACCAGGTCGCGCAGAGCATGGGGATCTCGGTCGGCCGGGTGTCGCAGATCGAAAAGGGTGACGTGTCGACCCGCGAGGTCCTGGATCGGTATGTGGCCGCGCTCGGGGGCACCCTCATGCTCGTCGCCGACTTCGGCGACGAGCAGCTCAAGGTCGGTTGACCCTTCGGCGGTTCGCGGGTCTCACGGGCGGTCGGCGGGTGGGCGGGCGGAGAAGACCAGGACCGAGGCGGTGAAGGCGTGGACGTGGTTGTTGCCGCCCACCGGGCCGACCTCGCCCGCGGCGAAGAACCCGGCCACCCCGACCGGTCCCAGCGTGTCGTGGACGGCGACGGCGTCGTGGTCGGCGCTGCCGAACATGGCCGAGCCCCGGCCGTTGCAGGAGAACAGCAGGGCGCCGTCCACCCGGCCGAACTCCTCGCGGTGGGCGTCGAGCAGCTCGTACAGGTCCTCGTCGGCGGTGGCGGCGTCGCGGACCTGGAAGCGGACGGTGCGGCCGATCTCGACGACGTCGCCGATGGCCACCGCCTCCCGCTCGGGGTCGATGCCGAGCACGCCCCGGATCAGGAAGTCGCCGCGCTCGTGGCGCTCGGCGTACTCGTCCATGGCGACGCCGATCTGCAGACCGGAGGCGACCAGGTCGCGGTCGTCCTCGTCCAGCGCGCTGACGATCTCCTCCAGCCGGGCCAGGGCGGGCTGCCCGGCGAGCTCCAGCAGGAGGTTGTCCTCGGCGGAGGTGACGGCCATGGTCGGGCCGATCGGGCGGCAGCCCTGGCTGACCACGGTGGAGACGTTGACGGCGCCGCTGAGCAGCACCCCCACCGCGCCCTCGGTGTGGACCTGCCCGTCGGCGAAGAGCCGCACCGCGCCGCGGCCCTGGATGGCGTTGGCCAGGCCGCCGATCAGCGGGAGGTCGCCCAGGACCTCGGCGGAGCGCTCGACGAAGCCGTCGGTGGGGAAGCTGTAGGGGTCGGTGAGCAGGATGGCCGCCCGGTCGTCGGGGCCCCGGTCGGGCAGGCCCACCACCACGAAGCGGTCCTCGGTCTTGAGCGTGTCGAGGGCGAAGGTCGTCAGCCGGGCCCCCTCCAGGGTGGCGGCCCAGGCGCTGACCGCGGGGGTCACCTCGATCCCCTGGCCGTCGCCGATGACCCCGGTGGCGCTGCACCCCACGACGGCGGCGCCCGGCGCCATGGCCATCGCGCGCAGTCCCGCCCGGGAGATCTCGTCGGGGTCCTCCCCGCAGATGAAGAAGCAGAGCAGGTCCGCCGGCCCGGACAGGCCGGACAGGGCCTGGCGCACCGCGGTCTCGGCCGCGGTGACCAGATCGGTCCCCGTCGCCAGGCCGTCGGCGAAACGACTCGTCATCAGCGCCACTCGTCCGCCTCTCCCTGTCCGTCGCGGCCCGTGGCGACCTCCGGCGGGGTCGCCGGGCGTCCCGTGCCGGGAGCCCTCCGGTGCCCGCTCCTGGAGCGATTGTCCCCACTGCCGCGACAAGCACTCGCCCCGATCGCCCGCAATCTCGGCGCGCCGGATCCGCCCTGTTCCACGGGGGGTCCGCGCTGTCCCGCGGTGTCCCCCTCCGGGCGGTTCAAGGTCCTCGGAGGGGAGGAGAGTGCCGGATGGGGCGTTGTGGACGTAGGCTCGATCCCGTGCCTCATATCCCAGAGCCACGTACTCTGCGCGAGCTGCGCGCGAGCGGCCATATTCACCGTACGGTCAAGGCCGAGATCCGCGAGAACCTCCTGGCCCGCCTGCGGGCCGGGGAGCCACGGTTCCCGGGCATCGTCGGCTTCGACGACACCGTCCTGCCCTATCTGGAGCGGGCTCTGCTCGCCGGGCACGACCTGGTCCTGCTCGGTGAGCGCGGCCAGGGCAAGACCCGGCTGATCCGCACCGTGACCGGGCTCCTCGACGAGTGGACCCCCGTCGTCGAGGGCTGCGAGATCAACGACCATCCCTACGAGCCCTCCTGCGCCCGCTGCCGCCGCCTGGCGGCCGAGACGGGCGAGGAGCTGCCGATCTCCTGGAAGCACCGGGACGACCGGTACGGCGAGAAGCTCGCCACCCCCGACACCTCCGTCGGCGACCTGATCGGCGACATCGACCCCATCAAGATCGCCGAAGGCCGGACGCTCGGCGACCCGGAGACCGTCCACTACGGGCTGGTCCCCCGGAGCAACCGGGGCGTGTTCTCCGTCAACGAGCTGCCCGACCTGGCCGAGCGGATCCAGGTCTCGCTGCTCAACGTGCTGGAGGAGCGCGACATCCAGGTCAGGGGCTACAACCTGCGCCTGCCCCTGGACATCCTGCTGATCGCCAGCGCCAACCCCGAGGACTACACCAACCGGGGCCGGATCATCACCCCGCTGAAGGACCGCTTCGGCGCGGAGATCCGCACCCACTACCCGCTCACCATCGAGACCGAGCTCGTCCTGATCCGCCAGGAGGCCGCGCTCGACGAGGTGGGAGCCGACCTGCCCGACCACCTCATCGAGGTGATCGCCCGCTTCACCCGGCTGGTCCGCGAGTCCACCGCGGTGGACTCCCGCTCGGGGGTCTCGGCCCGCTTCTCCATCGCCGCGGCCGAGACCGCGGCCGCCTCCGCCGTACGGCGGGCGGCGCTGACCGGCGAGGACCACGCGGTGGCCCGGGTCGCCGACCTGCCGGGCATCGTGCACACCCTGCGCGGCAAGGTGGAGTTCGAGGTCAGCGAGGAGGGCCGGGAGACCGAGGTGCTCTCGCACCTGCTGCGCAGGGCGGTGGCCGAGACCTTCCGCGGCACGCTCGGCGGCGCGGACCTGAACGCGCTGCTGGAGAGGTTCTCCGAGGGAGCGCAGGTCGAGTCGGGGGTGACGGTCCCCGCCGCCGAGCTGCTGCGCCGGGTCGGCCCCGTCCAGGGCCTGGCCAGGATCATGTCCCAGCTCGGCATCGGCGACGAGTCCCCCGGGCACGCCGCCGCCGCGCTGGAGTTCGCCATGGAAGGTCTTTACCTTCTGCGCCGTTTGTCCAAGGACGAGGTGGACGGTACGACGGTCTACCGCACCTAGGGGATCCGAATGAGCTATCGCTACGGCGAATACCGGGACGGGCCCGACCCGCTCGCCCCGCCCTACGACGTCCGTTCGGCGCTGGACCGGATGGGCGACGCGGTCCTGTCCGGCTCCAACCCCGCCCACGCCCTGCGCGACCTGCTCAGGGAGGGACTGCCCGGGGCGGAGAACCGGCGCGGCCTTGAGGACCTGCTCCGCGAGGTACGGCGGCGCAGGCGCGAGCTGCGCGCCGGCGGCCGCCTGGACGGCACCCTGGAGCGGGCCAGGGCGCTGCTGGACAAGGCGATCGGCCAGGAGCGGGCCGAGCTGTTCCCCGACCCCTCCGACGACGCCCGGCTGCGCGAGGCCGAGCTGGCCGCGCTCCCGGACGACACCCCGGGCGCCATCCGGGAGCTGGGCGAGTACCGCTGGCGTTCGGAGGCCGCCCGCGCGACCTTCGAGGAACTGCGCGACCTGCTGCGCAGGGAGGTGCTCGACAGCCAGTTCCGCGGCATGCGCCAGGCGCTGGAGAATCCCGACCCGGCCGCCATGGAGCGGGTCAGGGAGATGATGACCGACCTGAACGACATGCTCGACCGGGACGCCCGGGGCGAGCACACCCAGGCCGATTTCGAGCAATTTATGGGCAAATACGGGGACATGTTCCCGGAGGCGCCGCGGAACCTGGAGGAGCTGGTCGACACCCTGGCCCGCCGGGCCGCGGCCACCCGGCGCCTGCTGGCCTCGCTGACCCCGGCCCAGCGCGAGGAGCTCGACGCCCTCATCGGGCAGACGCTCCAGCAGGCCGGACTGGACGAGCAGATGCGCCGCCTGGGCGAGTCCCTCCACTCCCGCCGCCCCGACCTGTCCTGGGACGCCCCGGAACGGTTCGGCGGCGAGGAGCCGATGGGGATGTCCGACGCCGTGGGCGCGCTGGACGAACTCGCCGACCTCACCCGGCTGGAGGCGGCCCTGCGCCAGGACTACCCCGGCGCCCAGATGGACGACATCGACGAGGACGCGATCCGCCGCGCCCTGGGCCGTTCCGCCGTGGACGACCTGGAGGCGCTCAAGCGGGTCGAGCGCGAGCTGGAGGCGCAGGGCTACCTGCGCCGCCGGCGCGGCAAGGTGGAGCTCACCCCCAAGGCCGTACGGCGGCTGGGCGAGACCGCGCTGCGCCGCGTCTTCGCCTCCCTGGAGGGGGGGCGCCGCGGCGACCACGACCAGGTGGACGCGGGCTCGGCCGGGGAGCTCACCGGCTCCTCGCGCCCGTGGCGGTTCGGCGACGAGCAGCCCATCGACGTGGTCCGCACCGTGGTCAACGGCGTCCGGCGCTCCGGGGGCACCGGGTCGGTCACCCTGTCGGTGGACGACTTCGAGGTGGCCGAGACCGAGCGGCGCACGGCCGCGGCGGTCTGCCTGCTGGTGGACCTGTCGTACTCGATGGCCCTGCGCGGCACCTGGGCCGCCGCCAAGCAGACCGCGATGGCGCTCCAGGCCCTGGTGACCTCGAAGTTCCCCCAGGACTCGGTGCAGATCATCGGGTTCTCCAACTACGCCCGGGTGCTGCAGCCCGACGAGCTGGCGGGGCTGGAGTGGGACATGGTCCAGGGTACGAACCTGCACCACGCCCTGCTGATCGCCGGGCGCCACCTGGACCGCCACCCCGACTTCGAGCCGGTCGTGCTCGTGGTCACCGACGGCGAGCCCACGGCCCACCTGCGGCGCGACGGGTCGGCCGCCTTCGCGTGGCCGCCCACCTCCGAGACGCTGGAGCTGACCCTCGCCGAGGTCGACAAGATGACCCGGCGCAGGGCCACGCTGAACGTCTTCATGCTCGCCGACGACGAGCGCCTGCGGGACTTCGTGAACGAGGTGGGGCGCCGCAACGGCGGCAGGGTCTTCTCCACCGCCGCCGACAGCCTGGGGGAGTACGTGGTCAGCGACTTCCTGCGGACCCGCCGCAGCCGCTGATCCACGGCGCGCCCGCCGGGCCGCCGGGCCCGTGTGTGCCCGGTGTGCCCGCCGGGGCGGCGGTCAGGCGTCGGCGTAGGCGACGTAGCCGCCGAGCGCGAGGTCGAAGCCGTCGCGGCGGTGGCGGTGGGAGCGGTAGCAGGGCCGCCAGGCCGTGCTGTTGCCGACGCCCGCGCGGGCGTCGGCGATGGCGGAGCCGATCCGCTCGGGGGCGAGCAGGAGGCCGCCGCCGAGGTAGCGGGGGCCGGCGAGGACGGTGGGGGTGTCCCGGTCGCCGCTCACGTAGCGGCCGTGGCGCCAGCCGCTCTCCTCGTCCCAGACCAGCGCCTCCCCTCCGGCCAGCCGGACGGTGACGGTACGCGGGTCACAGGGCCCCGGCCACCAGCCCTCCACCTGCTCCCCCAGCGCACGGGCGACTCCGGCCGCGTACCGGGCCGGTCGCTCGCGCCATTCCTCGCTGTACGGCTCTGCATGTCTGATGCTCACGGGGCACTCCCTTGTGCCGTCCTGCCCGATGGAAACGCCCGTCCGGCACGACCGCGGCCTCGACGCCGCAGGTCCTCTCGCACGGAAACGAGCTCGTCAGCGATCCTACTGACCCACCCGGGGTACTCAGGGCAAGAATGCGATGATTGGTCATTTTGCGTGACCTTAATCGTACATTGACCGAACCGTGACCACGCCGAGACAACCCCTCGCCCAAGGGCCCCGTCTACCGGTACGCACCGTTCCGCAGCAGAGGGGAGAGACCGTGAGTCCGATGCTCGCCGGGGTCGTCGTGGCGCTGACGCTCATCGCCAGCGTGTGTTACGAGGTGTGCGCGGTGGCCGGTCGGCGACACCGCGCCTACCCGGGCGAGATCGCCGGAGACTAGTCTCTGGCGCATGACAGACCTGCTGCTCTGGCTGCACATCGGTTTCGCGATCTTCGCCCTCGGGCCCATCACCGCCGCCACCATGTCCACGCCCAGGTTCATCCGGGCCAAGGACGTCGGCGTCCTGCGGTACCTGCACAAGACCACGCGCGTGTACGGCGTCGCGTCCGTCGGGGTCCTCGTGTTCGGGGTGCTGCTGGGCCGCGAGTATCTCAGCAGGCCCTACCTGTCGGTGTCCATAACGCTCTTCGTCGTCGCCGCGGTGCTGCTGGTCATGGTGGACCGGGACCAGGGCGCCGCCATCAGGGTCCTGACCGGTGACAGCCCCGACGACGACGCCAAGGTGCAGATCGGCCGGATCGCCGCACTGTCCGGTGTGATCGTGCTGATCTGGATCGTGATCCTGGTGCTGATGGTCTGGGGAGACCCGGTCTGAACCCGGGCCCGTGAGCCCGGGCCCGTGAGCCCGGGCCCGTGAGCCCGGGCCCGTGAGTCCAGGCCCGTGAGTCCAGGCCCGTGAGTCCAGGCCCGTGAGTCCAGGCCCGTGAGTCCAGGCCCGTGAGCTCCGGGCTCGGGTCTTCGAAGCCCGGGCCGCGCCTCCGCGGCCCGGACAGGGGTCCCGCCCCGCCGGGACCGTACGGCTAGCCCAGCGCCTGGGTCAGGTCGGCGAGCAGGTCGTCGATCGACTCGATGCCCACCGACAGCCGGACGAGGTCCCCGGGGACCTCCAGCGGCGAGCCCGCCACGGAGGCGTGCGTCATCCGGCCGGGGTGCTCGATCAGCGACTCCACCCCGCCGAGCGACTCGCCCAGGATGAACAGCTTCGTCCGGTCGCACACCTCCACGGCCTCCGCCTCGCCCCCGGCGACCCGGAAGGAGACCATGCCGCCGAAGCGCTTCATCTGCTTGGCGGCCACCTCGTGGCCGGGGTGGTCGGGCAGCCCCGGGTAGAGCACCGAGGTCACCCGCGGGTGGGCCAGCAGCAGGTCCACCACCCGCTCGGCGTTCTCGCAGTGGCGGTCCATCCGCACCCCCAGCGTCTTGAGCCCGCGCAGCGTCAGCCAGGCGTCGAACGGCCCGGGAACCGAGCCCATCGCGTTCTGGTGGTAGGCGAGCTCCTCCCCCACCGCGGCGTCGCGCGCGACGAGCGCGCCGCCGATCACGTCGGAGTGGCCCCCCACGTACTTGGTGGTGGAGTGCACGACGACGTCCGCGCCGAGCGCGAGCGGCTGCTGCAGGTACGGGGAGGCGAAGGTGTTGTCCACCACCAGCAGCGCCCCGTTCTCACGGGCGAGCTGGGCCAGGGCCGCGATGTCGGCGACGCCGAGCAACGGGTTGGTGGGCGTCTCGACCCAGATGAGCCTGGTCTTCTGGGTCATGGCCGCCGCGACCGCCCTCAGGTCGCCCAGCGGGACCGGGTCGTAGTGCAGCCCCCAGCGCTCGTGGACCTTCGCGAACAGGCGGTAGGTGCCGCCGTAGGCGTCGTTCGGGATGACCACGTGGTCCCCCGGCCTGCACAGGGCGCGCAGCACCGTGTCCTCGGCCGCCAGGCCCGACGCGAAGGCCAGCCCTCGCGCGCCCCCCTCGACGGCCGCCATGGCCTCCTCCAGGGCGGTCCTGGTGGGGTTGGCCGACCGGCTGTACTCGTATCCGGCGCGTAATCCCCCCACGCCGTCCTGCTTGTACGTGGACACCGCGTAGATCGGCGGCACCACGGCCCCGGTGTGGGGGTCGGGGTCCTGGCCCGCGTGGATGGCCAGCGTCTCGAATCCATGGTTCATAGGTCCACGCTACCGAAGTGCGCGATAGTGCTCCGGCCTTCAGACAGGGGTGAGGGCCTGCGCGGGAGTGCTCGCCAGGGCGCGAGCGTGCCCTGAACCGCTTGGTCTTGATGCCCGATCTACCGGGCATAGGGCAGTAGGACGGCTCGGGGCTCCTTATGACACTCCGCGGTCGTTGGTTCGCCGGTGAACCGCGCCGGGATTGCTGGAGGCTTCATCGGTTGGAAAGGATGAAGCTCATGTCAGGTCGATCTGGTTCGTCGC
>NZ_JBNCLF010000014.1:173656-271136 GCF_049844535.1 Streptosporangium sp. DT93 | reverse complement strand
ATGGCCTGGCGCAGCGGGGCGCCCTCCATCGGGCGCATCCAGTTCGGCTGCTGGTTGTGCCAGGCCAGGGTGTGGCCGCGGACCCGTTTGCCGTTCTGCACGGCCCAGTTGTAGACCCGGTCGCCGCCGCTGAAGTTGAACTGGTTCTGGTTCGGCTCGGTGGCGTCGATCTTCATCTCGTTCTCGGCCGTGATCATGTCGAACTCACGGGCGGCGATCGCGCTGTATGCCGGGTCGCCGAGCCTGCCCGACGAGATCGCGGTGCCGAAGTAGCGTCCGCTCTGCTGGGCCGCCGCACCGAGCGTGCTCGCCGCGGCGGCGGACGCGGAGGAAGCGGTGGCGGAGACCGTGCCGGTCACCGCCGTGAGCGTACCGAGCACGAGGGTGCCGAGCGCGCCGGCGATCAGGGCCCGGCGAAGACCGCCGGGGGGTCGCCTGCTACCAGGCGGGGGTACGGCTTTCGAGCCCATGACTGAGCCTCCATAACTGCATCACGGAAACGCGGAAGCGGATGATCGCGAGGGGAGATCCGCGGTGTCGACGCCGCGTTCCGTCATCGAGGAACACGCACCACCGGGGCGTCGTGGCAGACGGCCCCTGCCCGCTCACCACCGAACCTGGCATGGGGCCGTCTCGGGGACTCAGTCTGGAAACTATTGCAAAATGTGTCAAGCTCATCTGAAAAGCTTCTGGGCGACTGCGTGCCACTCATGTCGTGGACGATGTCGTGGACGCGTGCCGACCTCCCCGGGGCCGGGGAAGCCGTGCGGTTCCGCCGTCCTCGCCGAGAGGCCCGATGTGAAATTTTCATCGCACCGGCATGTCCGAGCAGGTGGGCCGGTCCCTGAGCACCAGATGAGCGGTGCCCGCCTGTCCCTCCTTCATGTACGGAATGTTTCGTACTCTTGACAGCTTCTCCTCACCTCGTGTTTGCTCCGCTCCACCACCACAATCGTTCGACGAAGAAGGAGTCACGATCGGCAAGCGAGATGTTAGCGCTCACATCTCGCGGCACCCCCCAGAAGACATGCTTGGCGACCACGAATCCCGGACGGCACCACCTCCGCGGATTCCCGCGCCTCTCACGGCCGCCGATCTCTTGACAGGAGAGTCACCCGCACGGCGAAAGCTCGGATCAGCCTGACACGTCAGGCCTCGCGGCCATCAGGTGACCGGGGACACCTGTGACGCGCTCGAGCCACCGCGCCCGACCGCCAAGCCCGACCGCCACGACCGCCGGCACCCGACATCCGCCGGCGAGTGATCCGAATACAGACCGTCAGCGCTACGCGAGCTGTCCGGCGGTAACCGCCCTCAGCCGCCGGAAAGAGGTTGAGCATGCGTGGGTGGAAACGGTGGCTCGGCACGGTGCTCCTTACCGTGACCATGGTCGCCCTGGGCGCGGTGACGCAGACGAGCGTCGCCGGCGCGGAGTCCAACGGCGGGGTGCGAGTCATGCCACTGGGCGACTCGATCACCGAGGGCACCCAGGTGCCGGGCGGATACCGCATCGGCCTGTGGCAGCGCCTGGCCGCCGGGCGGTACACGGTGGACTTCGTCGGGTCCCAGTTCAACGGGCCGGGCAACCTGGGCGACCACGACCACCAGGGGCACCCCGGCTGGCGCATCGACCAGATCGACGCGAACATCACCGGCTGGGCGCGGACCCAGAACCCGCGCACGGTGCTGCTGCACATCGGCACCAACGACATCCTGCAGAACTACAACGTGGCCGGCGCGCCTCAGCGGCTGTCCACCCTGATCGACCGCATCACGTCGACCGTGCCGGACGCGGACGTGTTCGTCGCCACCATCATCCCGCTGGCCAACGCCGGCCAGGAGAACGCCGCCCGCGCCTTCAACGCGGCCATCCCCGGCATCGTGCAGGGCAAGGTCAACAGCGGCAGGCGCGTCCACCTGGTCGACATGCACTCCAAGCTGACCACCTCCGACCTGATCGACGGCATCCACCCCACCGCCGGCGGCTACGACAAGATGGCCGCCGCCTGGTACGCGGCACTCCAGTCGGTCTCCGGCAGCATCGGCCAGCCCGGCACCGGCCCGACGCCGACGCCGACCCCGACGCCCTCGACCGCGAGCACGATCCGCGGTGTGGCCTCGGGCAGGTGCCTGGACGTCGCCAACGTCTCGCAGGCCAACGGCGCGGCGGTGCAGATCTGGGACTGCAACGGCCAGAACAACCAGCGGTGGACGCCGACCGGCGCCGGTGAGCTCCGGGTGTACGGCAACAAGTGCCTGGACGTGGCCAACATGAGCACCGCCGACGGCGCACTGGTGAACATCTGGGACTGCAACGGTCAGAACAACCAGAAATGGCGTCTCAACAGCGACGGCAGCATCACCGCCGTCGGCGCGAACAAGTGCCTGGACGCACCCAACTACTCCACCGCCAACGGCGTCAAGCTCCAGATATGGGCCTGCAACGGCGCCTCCAACCAGCGCTGGACCCGCGTCTGACGCGGGTGAGGAACACGGGGCGGTCTCGGGCGCCGGCAGGCGGGGGCAGACCTCGTAGCCGGATCCGCGCGGCCGACCGCCGTCGTACAGCTTCTCGGACGGGCGACGCCCTTCTCCCGTGAGGGCGTCGCCCGTCCGGGGAGTGACCACCCCCTACACCCGAAGGAACCACAGTGCAACCATTCTCGCCCGCCGGGGCGCTCAGACCGGTCCTGACCGGTGTCGCCGCCGCGGCGGTGGCCGCGGCGATCACCCTTGTCTCCCCGGTCGCCTCCAGCCTCGCGGCCACCCCCGCCACGCACGCGTCGTCATCCGGTGCAGGCGGGGCGGTTGCGCCGAACAAGGCGCTCGCGCTGAACATCCCGGCCTCGGACTACCAGCAGGTGCCGCTCGCGTCGGGCGGCAACGAACTGGGTGAGGCGATGTCGCTGGCCGTGCTGCCGAACCGGTCGGTCCTGCACACGGCCCGCGACGGCACGCTGCGCGTCACCGACGTCAACGGCAGCACGAAGGTGGCCGCCAGGCTCAACGTCTACACCCACGACGAGGAGGGCCTCCAGGGGGTGGCGGTCGATCCGGGCTTCGCCACGAACCGGCACGTCTGGCTGTACTACTCACCCCGGCTGAGCACGCCGACCGGCGACGCCCCGGCCACCGGCACCCAGGCGCAGTTCGACCAGTGGAAGGGCGAGTTCTACCTGTCGCGCTTCACCCTGAAGTCGGACGAGACGCTCGACACGTCCAGCGAGAAGGTGGTCCTGCGGGTCGCCAACGACCGCGGGCAGTGCTGTCACGCCGGCGGCGACCTCGACTTCGACGCCTCCGGCAACCTGTACCTGACCACCGGTGACGACACCAACCCCTTCGAGTCGGCCGGCTACTCCCCGCTGGACGAGCGGACCAACCGCAACCCGCAGTACGACGCCCAGCGCTCGGCCGGCAACACCAACGACCTGCGCGGCAAGCTCCTGCGGATCAAGCCGCAGGCCGACGGCACGTACACGATCCCCAGCGGCAACCTGTTCGCGCCGGGCACGGCGAAGACGCGGCCGGAGATCTACGCGATGGGTCTGCGCAACCCGTTCCGGATGACCGTGGACAAGGCGACCGGCGTCGTCTACCTCGGCGACTACGGGCCGGACGCGGGGTCGACCAACTCCAGCCGGGGACCCAGCGGGCAGGTGGAGTTCAACCGCATCACCGCCGCGGGCAACTACGGCTGGCCGTACTGCACGGGGAGCAACACCTCCACCGAGACCTACAACGAGTGGAACTTCTCCTCCAACAGCACCGGCTCGAAGTACAACTGCGGGGGAGGCCCGACCAACAACTCCTTCCGCAACACCGGCCTGACCACGCTGCCCCCCGCCAAGCCGGCGTGGATCAAGTACGCCGGTGACTCCGGCTCGCCGCCGGAGTTCGGCAGCGGCTCGGAGTCGCCGATGGGCGGCCCGGTCTACCGCTACGACGCCAACCTGAACTCCTCCGTCAAGTTCCCCCAGGCGCTCGACGGGCGCTTCTTCGCCGGCGAGTACGGCCGCCGCTGGATCAAGGCCATCGAGGTGAGGAGCGACGGCGGCTACGGGGAGATCTCCGCGTTCCCCTGGTCGGGCACGCAGGTGATGGACCTGGGCTTCGGCCCCGACGGGGCGCTGTACGTGCTCGACTACGGCACCGGCAGCAACAACCAGGCGCTCTACCGGATCGAGTACATCGGCAAGGCCAACCGCAACCCGATCGCCAAGGCCTCGGCCGACAAGACCTCGGGACCGGCCCCGCTGACGGTGAACTTCTCCTCGGCCGGCAGTTCCGACCCCGAGAGCGGCGCGCTGACGTACTCGTGGAACTTCGGCGACGGCACCACCTCCACCGCCGCCAACCCGAGCAAGACCTACAGCGCCAACGGCGCGTACACCGCCACGCTCACCGTCCGTGACCCGCAGGGGCTGACCGGAAGCGCGAGCGTGAGCGTGTCCGTCGGCAACACCGCCCCGAGCGTCACGCTCACCACCCCCGGCGACGGCCAGCTGTTCTCCTTCGGCGACACGGTGCCGTTCCAGGTCACCGTCAGCGACCCCGAGGACGGCACGATCGACTGCTCGAAGGTGACGGTCACCTACTCGCTCGGTCATGACAGCCACGCCCACCAGATCACCTCCAAGACCGGCTGCAGCGGCTCCATCGCGGTGCCGGTCGACGGCGAGCACGACGCCGCGGCGAACATCTACGGCGTCTTCGTGGCCTCCTACACCGACGGCGGCGGCCTGACCTCCACCAGCGGCCGGACGCTGCAGCCGCGGCACCGCCAGGGCGAGCACTTCGGCGCCCAGCAGGGCGTGCAGACGGCCGACCACACCACCGCCGAGGGCGGCAAGACCGTGGGCTTCGTCGACGACGGCGACTGGGTCTCCTTCCAGCCGTACAACCTGGGCAACGCCACGAGCGTCACCGCGCGGGTGTCCTCGGCGGGCGTGGGAGGCCGGATCGAGGTCCGGGCGGGTTCCGCCACGGGCACCCTGCTGGGGACGGTCAACGTCACGAGCACCGGTAGCTGGGAGACCTTCGCCGACGTCTCGGCGAACCTCTCCGGCGCGCCGTCCGGCGTCACGACGCTGTACCTCGTCTTCCGCGGCGCGACCGGCCAGGGCTACCTGTTCGACCTGGACGCCTTCACCTTCGGCACCGGCGCGACGCCGACGCCGACGCCGACCCCGACGCCGACCCCGACGCCTTCGGGGACCACGAGCGCGTTGCGGGGTGTGGGCTCGAACCGGTGCCTGGACGTCTCGGGCGCCTCGCAGGCCAACGGCGCCGCGGTGACCATCTGGGACTGCAACAGCGGCGCCAACCAGAAGTGGACCTCCAACTCCGCGCAGGAGCTGCGGGTCTACGGCAACAAGTGCCTGGACGTGACCGGCTCCGGAACCGCCGACGGCACCGCGGTGCAGATCTGGGACTGCAACGGCCAGAACAACCAGAAGTGGCGCCTGAACGCCGACGGCACGATCACCGCCGTCGGCGCGAACAAGTGCCTGGACGTGTCCGGCTTCGGCACGGCCAACGGCACCAAGGTGCACATCTGGACCTGCGCCGGCGGCACCAACCAGAGGTGGAACCGCGTCTGAGGTCTCCCCAGGACGCCGGCCCCATCAGGCGACCTCGACCGCACGACGAGTACTCAATCGATGTGGCGCCCGGCACGGCCCGGCTCATCGCCGGAAGGACCGCGCCGGGCGCCACGATGGAAGGACATCCATGCTTCGACACCTGACCCCCGCGGCGCTCGGGCGCATCGCGGGCGGCGGCGGGAGGGCCTCCGTGCCCCGACGCCTGTCGGTGGCCGCGGTGGCGCTCGCCGCCGCCGCCGCCACGACCATGATCCCCGCCGTCTCCGCCCAGGCCGCCGTTCCCGCCCAGGCCGCGGTCTCCGCCCAGGCCGCCGCCTTCAAGGTGCTGGTCTTCTCCAAGACGGCCGGGTTCCGGCACGACGCGATCCCCGTCGGGATCCAGACCATCCGCAACCTGGGCGCCGCGAACGACTTCACCGTGGACGCCACCGAGGACGCCGCCGCCTTCACCGCGTCCAACCTCGCCCAGTACCGGGCGGTGGTGTTCCTCAGCACCACCGGTGACGTGCTGAACGACTCCCAGCAGAGCGCCTTCCAGTCGTACGTGGACGGCGGGGGCGGCTACGTGGGGGTGCACGCGGCCTCCGACACCGAGTACAACTGGCCCTACTACGGGCAGCTGGTGGGCGCCTGGTTCAGCAGCCACCCGGCGATCCAGCAGGCCACGGTGCGCAACGAGGACCGGGCGCACGCCGCGACCTCCCATCTGGCGCCGACCTGGTCGCGGACGGACGAGTGGTACAGCTTCCGGAGCAACCCCCGCCCGAACGTGCGGGTCCTGCAGAGCCTGGACGAGAGCACCTACAGCGGCGGCGGCATGGGTGACCACCCGATCACCTGGTGCCGTCCCCAGGCCTCGGGCCGCTCGTTCTACACCGGCCTGGGGCACACCCAGGAGTCGTACGCGGACACGAACTTCCGCACCCTGCTGCTGGGCGGGATCCGGTACGCGGCCAAGGTCACCAACGCCGACTGCCGTCCGGAGACCGGGTACACACCGTTGTACAACGGGTCGACGACGGGCTGGTCGCAGGCCGGGCCCGGGTCGTTCACGAACAGCTCGGGCACGCTGACCTCCCAGGGCGGCATGGGCATGTTCTGGTACAACGCCAAGGAGTTCGGGTCGTACTCGCTCAAGCTCGACTGGAGGGTGAACGGCGACTCCAACTCGGGGGTGATCGTCGGGTTCCCGGCCACCACCGACCCGAACACCGCGCTCAACACCGGGCACGAGGTGCAGATCGACGCGACCGACAGCGCGGACAAGACGACCGGGGCGGTCTACGGGTTCAAGGCGGCGGACATCGCCGCACGGGACGCGGCGCTGAACCCGCCGGGTCAGTGGAACACCTACGAGCTGCTGGTGGAGGGTGAGCGGCTGCAGGTGTTCCTGAACGGTTCGAAGATCAACGACTTCACCAACACCGACCCGGCGCGCTCGCTGCAGCAGGGCCACATCGCGGTCCAGAACCACGGGTCCCCCGACGTGGCGGCGTTCCGCAACATCCGCATCAAGGAGCTGGGCGGCGTGACCCCGACGCCCACCCCGACGCCGACCCCGACCCCGACGCCCTCGGGCAACACGAGCGCGTTGCGGGGTGTGGGCTCGAACCGGTGCCTGGACGTCTCGGGCGCCTCGCAGGCCAACGGCGCCGCGGTGACCATCTGGGACTGCAACGGCCAGAACAACCAGAAGTGGACCTCCAACTCCGCGCAGGAGCTGCGGGTCTACGGCAACAAGTGCCTGGACGTGAGCGGCTCCGGAACCGCCAACGGCGCGGCGGTGCAGATCTGGGACTGCAACGGCCAGAACAACCAGAAGTGGCGCCTGAACGCCGACGGCACGATCACCGCCGTCGGCGCGAACAAGTGCCTGGACGTGTCCGGCTTCGGGACGGCCAACGGCAGCAAGGTGCACATCTGGACCTGCGCCGGCGGCACCAACCAGAGGTGGAACCGCGTCTGAGGTCTCCCCAGGGCGACGGTCGCACGTTCACGTCGTCCGCGTGACACGGTGTCCGGCGCGGGCCTGATCGCCCGCGCCGGACCCGGCCGTGCGGACCCGCCGGGTCGAGCGTGCCGGAAAAGTTTCATACTCATTCTGGTCGTGGGTTTCGGGGTCGCGATGCCCCGCCCACCCGCGTGGGCCGGTTCGCCGGTGCCCCGTATTTCCTGAACAGCGGTGATTCACGGGTCGCCGGTCTCGCGGTGGAACGCTCGCCGTCCCCTCTGCGTCATGTCGTCAAATGGCCGAAATAAGAACACTTGACACCGGTGTTAAGTAGGCTTATTTTCCTACGGAATCGGTTTGATGATCGCCATATGGCCGGTCCCGGTGTTCCTCACGTCACACGCCGCTCACCGGGGAGACGCGCGGTTCGGTCCTCGCGAGCCGGACGCCCGGCCGGCGGCCCGGGTGCCCGTCACGGTGAACGGCCGGTGAGGCGCGCCGGCTCAGCATGACCCCCTCATCGCCGCCAGGAGGCCCCCGTGCACGACTTCCCCCGCCGAACGGCGACGAGACCGGCCTCGGCCGGTCCCGCCGGCGCGACACCGCCCGGCGCGGCCGTCCCGTCCGACGGGCCGGCCCCGTGCTGAGAATGACCGGCATCGGCAAGAGCTTCCTGGGCGTGCGGGTCCTCGGCGGCGTCGACCTGGAGACGGCCGCCGGCGAGGTCCACGCCGTGGTGGGGGAGAACGGCGCCGGCAAGTCGACGCTCATGAAGATCCTCGCCGGCGTGCACGCCCCGGACGAGGGGACGATCGAGATCGACGGCCGCAACGTGGCGTTCGGGCACCCGGTCGAGGCGCAGCGGGCCGGGGTGGCGATCATCTACCAGGAGCTCACCCTGCTGCCGGAACGGACGGTGGCCGAGAACGTCTTCCTCGGCCGCGAGCCCGTCCGGCGCGGCCTGGTCGACCGGGGCGCGATGGAGTCGGCGACGGCCGAACTGCTGACCTCACTGGGCGAGGAGTCGTTCGGGCCGCGCGATCTCGTCCGGCGGCTCTCGGTCGCGCAGCAGCAGGTCGTCGAGATCGTGAAGGCGCTGTCGCTGAACGCCCGGATCGTGGTCATGGACGAACCCACCGCCGCCCTGGCCGACCACGAGGTGGAACTGCTCTACGCGCTGGTGCGGCGCCTGGCCGGGCGCGGCATCGCGGTCCTGTACATCTCCCACCGGCTTCGCGAGATCTTCGAGCTCGCCGACCGGATCACCGTGCTCAAGGACGGCGCCCGGGTCACCACGGCACGGGCCGCCGACCTGGACATCGCGACCGTGGTCCGCCTGATGGTCGGCCGGGAGCTCGCGTCCTACTACCCGCCCCGGGCGGCCGACCCGCCCGGGCAGGTCATGCTGAGCGTGCGCGGCGGCGCCAACACCGCCCTGCGCGACGTCGACCTCGACCTGCGGGCGGGGGAGATCACGGGGGTGGCCGGGCTGCAGGGCTCGGGCCGCAGCGAGCTGGTCAAGGCGCTGTTCGGCGCCGAGCCCTTCACCCGCGGTGAGATGACCCCCTGCCGTCCCCGGTCGGTGCGCGAGGCCATCAACGCGGGGATCGGCCTGGTCACCGAGGACCGGAAGGCGGAGGGACTGCTGCCGCGCCAGCGGGTGCGCGACAACGTCCTGCTTGTCGCCCGCGCCGTCCGGGGACGCCGCTCCGGGACCGAGCGGCTGCTGGAGCGCGTACGGCTCGATCCCTCGCACCTGACCCGGGAGGTGCGGCTGCTGTCCGGCGGCAACCAGCAGAAGGTCGTGCTGGCCAGGTGGATGACGGTCGCGCCGCGCGTCCTGCTGCTCGACGAACCCACCCGCGGCGTCGACGTCGGCGCCAAGGCCGCCATCCACGAGCTGATCCGCGAACTCGCCCGTGACGGCACGGCCATCCTCATGATCTCCTCCGAGCTGCCCGAGCTCATCGGCATGAGCGACCGCATCGTGGTGCTGCGGGAGGGCCGCGTCGCCGGGGAACTGCCCGCCGGCTCCAGCGAGGAGGCCGTGATGGCCGTGGCGGCCGCCTCATGACCCGGCAACTGGAACTGCGGCGCGTCGCGGCCCCGGGTTCGCTCCTGCGGCGGATGTCGGCCGACCGCCCCGCCCGCCCCGTCTACGTCGCGCTGGTCCTGCTCGTCGGGCTGGGCTGGCTGCTGTTCGCCCTGGACGGCGGATCGTTCCTCGGCCTGGAGAACGTCGTCGGCATCCAGCAGCGCTCGGCCGCGCTCGGCATCGTCGCGGTCGGGCAGACCCTGGTGATCCTGGCCGGGAGCCTGGACCTCTCGGTGGCGTACCTGATCAGCCTGACCTCGCTGGTCGCGGCCGAGGTCATGGCGGGCGCCGGCGCGAACGTGCCGGCCGCGATCGCCGCGGTGCTGGCGGTCAGCGCGCTGGCCGGGCTGGCCAACGGCCTGATCGTCACCCGGCTCCGGGTGCACGCCTTCATCGCCACGCTCGGGGTCGCGCTGATCCTCAAGGGCGTGCTGGACCATCGCTACGACGGGCCGGCCGGCAGCGTGCCGGAGTCCTTCCGGCATCTGGGCTACGACCGCATCGGACCGGTGCCGGTGTCGGCGCTGCTGTGGGCCGCGGTGGCGGTCTGCGCGTGGCTGCTGCTCAGCCGCACCCGGCTGGGATACCGGATCCACGCGGTGGGCGGGGACGCCGAGGTCGCGCGGTTGTCGGGGATCCGCACCGGACGGGTCGTGATCGCCGCCCACGTGCTCTGCTCGCTCTGCGCCGGGATCGCCGGGCTGCTGCTGGCCTCCCGGCTCGGGGCCGGCGCGCCGACGGTCGGCACCGACGGCGGCTACGACCTGGAGTCGATCGCCGCGGTGGTCCTCGGCGGGACCGCCCTCGCCGGCGGCCGCGGCGGGGTCGCCGGGACCGTGGGCGGCGTCCTGCTCCTGGCCGTCCTCGACAGCCTCTTCAACCAGCTGGAGATCGACTCCTTCGCCAAGGACGTCGTGCGCGGCGTGGTCCTGATCGCCGCCCTGGCGATCTACGCCCGAAGGAGGCGGACCGCATGAGGCGCGCCCTGCCCATCCTCGTGGTGCTGGCCGGCCTGCTGGTGGCGATCGCGGCCGTCAACCCCCTCTTCCTGGAGCCGCCCACCTTCCTGGCCTTCGTCAAACGGGCCGCGCCGCTGGTGATCCTCGCGGCCGGGCAGTACTTCGTCATCGTGTCCGGCGAGTTCGACCTGTCGGTCGGCTCGCTCGTCACCGCCGAGGTGGTGATCGCCGCCCGGCTCATCGACGGCTCGCCGGAGGCCACCTGGCCCGTGCTGGCCCTGCTGATCGTCATCGGGCCGCTCGTCGGGCTGGTCAACGGGGTCGTCACCACCCTGCTGCGCGTCCCGTCCTTCATCACCACGCTCGGCATGCTGCTGATCCTGGCGGGCGCGGTCTTCCTGTGGACCGGCGGCGCGCCCCGCGGAGCCCTGTCCGAGCAGTTCCGCGAGCTGGGACGGGGGAGCGCGGGACCGGTGCCCTGGTCGGTCCTGATCCTCCTCGCGCTCGCGGGCCTCGCCGTCGCCGTCATGCGCTCCGGGTTCGGCCACACGCTCGTCGCGACCGGTGACAACGACCGGGCCGCGGCCCTGTCCGGGGTCCGCGTCGCCCGGACGCGCACCGTGGCGTTCATGATCTCCGGGCTGTCGGCGGCGGTCGCCGCCGTCCTGCTCGGCGGCTTCGCCGGCGTCTCCGCCCAGGTCGGCCAAGGCCTGGAGTTCCAGGCCATCACCGCGGTCGTGCTCGGCGGAGTGGCCCTCGGGGGCGGCCGCGGTTCCGTGGTCGCCGCGATGGCCGGCGCCCTCACCCTGGAGGCCCTGTTCACCCTTCTCAACCTGCACGGCGTCTCGGGGGCCCTGGAGCCCGCCGTGCAGGGCGTGATCATCATAGGCGCGGTGGCGCTCGGAGCCGTCAGGCTCCCGCGCAGGACGACCGCGTCAGCCACCTGAAAGGACCACAATGCGCACACCCTCGCGGCGACTCCTCGCCGTCGCCGCGCTCATCGCGCTGACGCTTCCGGCGGCCGCGTGCACCAGCGACACGCCGGTGCCCGCCGTCACCGCCGCCACGTCCTCCTCCTCCTCCGGCGCCGCCGCGCCGGACAAGGGCACCGGGGCGCAGTCGAAGTTCTTCGTCCAGGCCGACCACGACGCCCAGATGGCGATGCGCAAGGCGCAGCCGACCGGCCCGGCGGACAAGCCCTGGGAGCAGAGCATCGCCCCCGAGCTCGCCGACACCGCCGCGTACAAGAAGGCGGGCCCGTACCACCTGTGCTTCTCCAACGCCGCGGTCAACAACCCCTGGCGGCAGGTGGGCTGGAAGACCATGCAGGCCGAGGTCGCGCTGCACAAGGAGATCGAGCGCTTCACCGCCCTGGACGCCGAGGGCAAGGACGACAAGCAGATCTCCGACATCGCCGAGTTGCAGGGCAAGGGGTGCGACGCGCTGATCGTCTCGCCCAACACCACGGCCACGCTGACCCCCGCGGTGTCCGGGGCCTGCCCCACGGTGCCGGTCATCGTGTTCGACCGCGGGGTCCAGACCGACTGCCCGGTCACCTTCATCAAGCCGATCGGCGGGTACGCCTTCGGCGCCGAGGCGGCCGAGTTCCTCGTCGGCAAGGTGCCCTCCGGCGGGAAGATCCTGGCGCTGCGCATCCTGCCCGGCGTGGACGTGCTGGAGACCCGGTGGTCGGCCGCGAAGGTCGCCTTCGACAAGAGCGACCTGCAGGTCGTCGGCGTCGAGTTCACCGACGGCGACGCCGCCAAGACCAAGAGCATCGTCAGCGACTACATCCAGCGCCACGGCAAGATCGACGGTGTCTGGATGGACGCGGGCGCCACCGCCGTCGCGGCCGTCGAGGCCTTCGAGGACGCCGGCCAGCCCGTGCCGCCGATCAACGGCGAGGACCAGCAGGACTTCCTGAAGAAGTGGAGCGACGCCAAGCTCACCGCGATCGCCCCGACCTACCCGACCTACCAGTGGCGCACCCCCGTGATCGCGGCGCTCAAGATCCTCAAGGGCGAGCAGGTGCCGAAGGTGTGGAACCTCCCCCAGCCGACGATCACCCAGGAGGACCTCGCCTCCCGTCTCAAGCCCGGCATGCCGCCGCTGCACTACGCCCTGTGCGGGTGCGAGGACCTGCCCGGCTACCCGGAGAAGTGGGGCGGCACGTCGTGATCGGCGTCAACACCTGGGTCTGGGTCTCGCCGCTCACCGACGAGGCGCTGGCCGCCCTCGCGCCGCGGATCGCGCGATGGGGGTTCGACGTCGTCGAGCTGCCGGTCGAGCACCCGGGCGACTGGGACCCGGGCAAGGCCGCGGCCCTGCTGGGTGAGCTGGGACTGCGGGCGTCGGTCGTGCTCACGATGCCGCCCGGACGTGAGCTCGTCGCCGCCTCGCCGGAGACGATCCGGGACACCCAGGACTACCTGCGCCACTGCGTGGACGTCGCGGTGACCGTCGGCGCGCCCGCGGTCTGCGGGCCCGCCTACGCCTCCGTCGGCAGGACGTGGCCGATGAGCCCGCAGGAGCGGCGCGCGCTGTACGCCGAACTGCGGGAGAACCTGAGACCGGTCCTCGACCACGCGGCCGGACGCGGCGTCCGGATCGGCGTCGAACCGCTCAACCGGTACGAGACCAGCCTCATCAACACCGTCGAGCAGGCGCTGGAGGCCCTCCCCGAGGACTGCGGGATCGCCCTGGACACCTACCACATGAACATCGAGGAGAAGGACCCCCTCCGGGCCGTCCGGCTCGCGGGCGCGAGGATCGCGCACGTGCAGGCGTGCGGAACCGATCGCGGCGCCCCCGGCGGCGACCGCTTCGACTGGCCCGGCTTCGTGACCGTCCTGCGCGGCGTGGGCTACGGCGGCCCGCTGGTGATCGAGTCCTTCACCGCCGGCAACGCCGTCATCGCCACCGCCGCGTCCATCTGGCGTCCCCTGGCCCCCAGCCAGGACGCCCTCGCCACAGAAGGGCTGGCCTTCCTGCGCACTCTCACCGCCTGACCGCACCCCCTCTTCCAGGAGACCCCCCATGCGAAGATCACACCTGCTCCCGGCCCTGGCCTCGGCCCTGCTGGGACTGTTCCTGTTCGTGGTGCCACCGGTGGCGAACGCCGCCGCGCCCCAGTTCAAGGTCCTGCTGTTCTCCGAGACCGCCAGCGGCGCCTACCGGCACGACGCCATCCCGGCCGGCATCGCGATGTTCCAGCAACTGGCGGCCGACAACAACTTCCAGGTCGACCTCAGCGAGAACTCGTCCGTCTTCACGTCGGCGACGTTCAACACCTACGACGCGGTCGTCATGTTCCAGACCAGCGGCATGATCTGGGACAACGACGCCCAGCGTCAGGCGTTCCAGTCCTACGTGCGCAGCGGGCGCGGCGTCGTGGCGATCCACAACGCCACCGACATGAACATCGAGGCGCAGTTCCCCTGGTGGGACCAGGTCGTGATGGCCGGGGCGCACATGACCGCGCACTCGGCGACCGTGCAGGGCACCGCCAAGGTGGCCGACAAGGTGCACCCCTCCACCGTGGGACTGCCCGACCGGTGGACGCGCACCGAGGAGTGGTACAACTTCGACAAGAACATGCGCGGCTCGGTGCACGTGCTCGTCACGGCCGACGAGACCACCTACGACGCCGGGCCGAACAAGATGGGTGCCGACCACCCGATCTCCTGGTGCCACAACCCCGAGGGCGGCCGGGTGTGGGCCACCGCCATGGGCCACCAGGCGTCCTCCTACTCCGAGGCCTCCTTCAAGCAGCACCTGCTGGGCGGGGTGAAGTGGGCGGCGGGCGCGGCGCCGGGCGACTGCGGCGGCACGGTCGCGGCCCGGTTCCAGAAGGTCACCCTCGACGGCGCGCCCGACCAGCCGATGGAGCTGGACGTGGCCGCCGACGGCAGGGTCTTCTACATCTCCCGCTCGGGCAAGGTCAACCTGATCCCCGCCGGCGGCGGCGGCACGCGCGTCATCGGAACCCTGCCGGTGTACGACGGCGGTGAGGACGGCGGCGTCGGCCTGGCCCTGGACCCGAACTTCGCGGCCAACGGCTGGATCTACCTCAACTACTCGCCCTCGGGCGGCGGCGAGGTGAACCGCGTGTCGCGCTTCACCTTCAACGGCACCAGCCTCGACATGTCCAGCGAGAAGAAGCTCATCGAGGTTCCGGCCTACCGGAACGTGGACGAGCCCGGCCACACCGGTGGCTACCTGGCCTTCGGCCCGAACGGCAACCTGTACATCGGCCCCGGTGACGACACCAACCCCAACGGGTCCAGCGGTTACGCGCCGATCGACGAGCGTCAGGGCCGGGAGCACTTCGACGCCCAGCGGTCCTCGGCCAACACCAACGACCTGCGCGGCAAGATCCTGCGCATCCACCCCGAGGCCGACGGGACCTACACCGTTCCCTCCGGCAACCTGTTCGCGCCGGGTACCGCCAAGACGCGGCCGGAGATCTACGCGATGGGCTTCCGCAACCCGTTCCGGTTCTCGGTCGACAAGAACACCGGCTGGATCTCGGTGGGCGACTACGGCCCGGACGCGGGCAGCGCCAACGCCAACCGGGGCCCCGAGGGCACGGTCGAGTGGAACCTGATCAAGCAGCCCGGCAACTACGGCTGGCCGTACTGCGTCGGCAACAACATCCCGTTCAACGACTTCAACTTCGCCACCAACACCTCGGGGGCGAAGTTCAACTGCTCGGCGCCGGTCAACAACTCGCCCAACAACACCGGCCTGACCACCCTGCCCCCGGCCCAGCCCGCGAACGTCTGGTACAACTACCACGTCTCGGCCCAGTTCCCCGAGATCAAGTGCTGCGGCGGCGCCGCAGCGATGGGCGGCCCGTTCTACCGCTACAACGCGGCCAGCACCTCCGACCGCAAGTTCCCCCAGTACTTCGACGGCACGCCGTTCTTCTACGACTGGAGCCGCAACTTCGTCAACGAGTTTCGCCTGGACGCCTCCGGCGGCCTCCTGAAGATCAACCCCTTCGTGGCGCAGATCACGCCGCGCGCGCCGATCGACATGAAGTTCGGCCCGGACGGCGCCCTCTACATGGCCGACTGGGGCAACGGCTTCGGCCACGCCAACACCGACGACTCCATCTACCGGATCGACTACGTGGTCGGCAACCGCGCCCCCGTGGCCAAGATCATCGCCAACCCCGACTCGGGCGCGGCACCGCTCACGGTGGCGTTCTCCTCCGCCGGCTCGGCCGACCCCGACGGTGAGGCGATCACCTACGCCTGGGACTTCGGCGACGGCGGGACCTCCACCGCGGCCAACCCGTCCCACACCTACACCGCCAACGGCACCTACACCGCCAGGCTGACGGTCCGGGACTCGAGCGGGAAGACGGCGAGCGTCACGGCGACCGTCGTCGTCGGCAACACCCGTCCCCAGGTCGTCTTCTCCGCCCCGCCCGACGGCGGGTTCATCGCCTTCGGCGACCGGGTCGCCTACACGGTGAACGTCACCGACCCCGAGGACGGCACCGTCGACTGCACCAAGGTCAACGTGATCACCGCGCTGGGCCACGACCAGCACGCCCACGACACCGGTCAGTACACCGGGTGTTCCGGGACGGTCACGACCACCGCCTCCGGCCACGACGAGGCGTCCAACGTCTACTACGTGCTGGCCGCCGACTACACCGACTCGACGGGCCTGAAGGGCAACGCGGGGATCACCCTGAACCCCAAGCACAAGCAGGCCGAGCACTTCTCCGGCTCCTCCGGGGTCCGGGCCGTCGACGAGGCGGGAGCCGAGGGCGGCAGGCGCATCGGCGACGTCTCCAACAACGACTGGGTCTCCTTCACGCCGGTCAACCTGTCCGGGATCGACTCGGTGTCGTTCCGGGTCTCGGCGCCGTCCAGCACGGGAGGGTCCATCGAGCTGCGCGCGGGCTCGCCGACCGGGACGCTCGTCGCCTCCGCCGCCGTGACGGCGACCGGGGGATGGAACACCTACGCGTCCCTGCCCGCGGCGCGGGTCACCGACCCCGGTGGCACGCGCGTCCTCTACGTGGTGTTCAAGGCGCCGACGGCCAACGCGTTCGACGTCGACTCCATCACCTTCAACGGCAGGGGCGTCGCGCAGGGAGGCGGTGACCCGACGCCCACGCCCACCCCGACGCCCACCCCGACGCCCACCCCGACGCCTTCGGGGAACGCGCTGAAGGGAGTGGCCTCGGGCCGGTGCCTGGACGTCAACGGCGCCTCCCAGACCAACGGCGCCGCCGTGAACATCTGGGACTGCAACGGCCGGGTCAACCAGCAGTGGACCTCCACCTCCGCGCAGGAGCTGCGGGTCTACGGCAACAAGTGCCTGGACGTGACCGGCGCCGGCACGGCCGACGGCACCGCCGTGGTCATCTGGGACTGCAACGGCGGCAACAACCAGAAGTGGCGCCTGAACACCGACGGCAGCGTCACCGCCGTCGGCGCGAACAAGTGCCTGGACGTCACCAGCGCCGGTACCGCCAACGGCACCAGGGTGAACATCTGGACCTGCAACGGCGGCAACAACCAGAAGTGGACCCGGTGATGACCGTGATGTGACGCGCCCCCGGAGCCGGTCCGCCTACCGGCGACCGGCTCCGGGGGACGTTCCCGCCGACGGGAACGGCCGGCGCGACGAGCGCCGGTCGTAGGGAGACATCGGAAGACATCGGAAGACATCGGAAGACACAGAAAGACGCCGGGACGGTCGCCGCCTTCTTTGCCATATGGCGACGCTCGTCCCGGCGTCGTCGTGTGACCAGGGGGGATGACATCCTGCGGACCGGCCGGAAGCGGTTCGGGCCGAGCGGCCGTGCCGCCGGTCGGCCGGCCGGCCCCGGGCACGGGTGCGCGGCGGATCCGCCGTCGCGGCGTGCGCCGCCCCGACCGTCGCCTGGAACCGGAGTCCGCCGATGGAGGTATCCGCCGTCGTCTGGTGGTTCACGATCGCCGGCATCGCCGGCCTGCTGCTGTTCGACTTCGTCTTCCACGTGCGCAAGGCGCACGTGCCCACCCTGGCCGAGGCCGCCCGCTGGTCGGCCGCCTACGTCGGTGTCGCGCTCCTCTTCGGCGTCGGCGCGTGGGTCTTCGGCGGGACCGCGATGGGCGTCGAGTACTTCGCCGGGTACGTGACGGAGAAGGCGCTGTCGGTCGACAACCTGTTCGTGTTCCTCATCATCATGGCCAGCTTCAAGGTGCCGCGCGCCGACCAGCAGAAGGTCCTGCTCTTCGGCATCGTCTTCTCCCTGATCGCCCGGGCCGGCTTCATCTTCCTGGGGGCCGCGCTGATCAACTCGTTCGCCTGGGTGTTCTACCTGTTCGGCCTCATCCTGCTGATCACCGCGGGCAACCTGCTCAGGCCGGAGGGGGAGGACGGCCACTCCGCCGACAACGTCGTGATCCGCCTGGCCAGGAAGGTCTTCCACACCTCCGACACCTACGACGGCGACAGGTTGTTCACCGTCCAGGACGGCAGGCGCGTCATGACGCCCATGCTGCTCGTCATGGTCGCCATCGGCGGCACCGACATCCTGTTCGCGCTGGACTCCATCCCGGCCATCTTCGGGCTGACCGAGAACGTGTACGTGGTGTTCACGGCCACGGCGTTCTCGCTGCTCGGCCTGCGCCAGCTCTACTTCCTCATCGACGGGCTGCTGGACCGCCTCATCTACCTCAGCTACGGTCTCGCCGTGATCCTGGGCTTCATCGGCGTGAAGCTCATGCTGCACGCGCTCCACGAGAACAACGTGCCCTTCGTCAACGACGGCAGGCCGGTCCCGGTGGTGGAGATCGGCACGGGCCTGTCGCTGAGCGTGATCATCGGGGTCCTCGTCGTCACCGTGCTCGTCTCGCTGTTCAGCCCCAGGGGACGGGCGCAGAACGCCGTCTCGGCGGCGCGGCGCCACGCCACGGAGTACCTGGAGGTCGAGAACGACCCCGCGCGCCGCGAGGAGATCTTCGCCGCGCTGGTCCACGAGATCGAGGTGATCAAGAAGCTTCCCGAGAAGTACCGGGCGAGGATCCGCGAGGAGGACAGGCTGATGACGCTCCTCACCAGGGCGCGGGAGGCGCACGACGCCTCCCCGCCCCCCTGACCGGCCGGTTCACCCCGCCCGCGGGTGCGCCGCCGGCCGCCGGGCCAGTTCCGCCGCCAGGGCGTTCAGGTAGCGCTCGTGGCCCGCGCGGAGTCTGTCGACGCCGAAGAGCAGGGAGACGAACGGGCCCGCGAGGCTCTCCCGCATCGTCACCCTGGTGCGGCCGCCGGGAAGCGCCTGGAGCACCTGCTGGTCGACGGCCTTGTACCCGAAGACCACGCCGCTCCAGGTGAGCTCGCGTCCGGGGGCGACGACGGCGAACCTCGACGTGATCCTCACCGAGCCGAGCCGCCAGCGGAAGGCGGCGCCGGGTGTCACCTCGCCGAGTTCCAGCACCTCGTACCCGGGTGCCCACGACGGCCAGTTCCCGAGGTCGGACATCACCTCCCAGACCTGGGCGGGGGTCGCGTCGACGACGACGCCGGACTCGGAGGTGACGGGGGCCTCGGTGTCGATCCGGCCGCAGGCGGCGTAGTCGGCGTGCAGGGTCGCGAGGGAGGGGCCGCGGTAGAGCAGCTTGCGCATGATCACTCCTAAGATTCGAGAGCAATGCTCTCTATTCTGAGCAGTGATGTCAAGAGCAGTGCTCTCTGTTCGGCTTTACGCTCTCCTTCCGGTTGCCGCGACCCGGGGACGAGGCCGGGATCGGCCGGCCGGCGCGCACGCCTCGCGGGCGGTGTCAGCCGATCCACGCGCCGGTGGTGAAGTTCCCGGTGTTGATCGCCATGACCGGGATCATGACGGCCATGCTCGCCAGCCACACCCAGGGCCTTCGCACCCCCGCGACGCCGATGGCGATCCACAGGGGGAACCAGGTCAGCGACCCCCGGCCGACCGACATGTAGAACGACGACAGGGTGAGGAAGGACAGCACCTGGGGGGTGATGTACGCGAGCTCCGGCCACTTGCGCCGTACCGCGAGGCAGCCGGCCAGCACCAGCAGCACCGCGGCCGAGATGATCTCCTCGTGGTAGGACGTGGTGAGCGTGGCGACGTCGTCGGACATGTTCCAGGTGTTGGCGAGCGCCTCCCACGGCCAGACGGCGTGCCGGCCCCAGAACCGGTCCTGCACCGAGTTGTAGGCCAGCCAGTCGCCGGTGCGGGCCCACTGGTAGACGCTGTACATCACGAGCGGCACACCGGGGAGCGCGAGCCAGGGCAGCAGGCGCCACCCACCCGGGCTTTTGCGGCCGTTCTCCGCCACCAGGAACATGACGAGCAGCCCGAAGGCCAGGAACAGGCCGGAGATGCGCACCGTGGCGGCTCCGGTGGCGCACAGCGCGGCGTCCTCCCAGCGGCCGTTCCTGGCGAGCAGCCACGCCGAGACGGCCAGGGCGAGGAACAGCGCCTCCGAGTAGCCGGAGTACAGGAACACGGCGAACGGGCTGAGGAACAGCGCCGCCACCGTGTACCGGCCGCTGCCCGCCGCGTACGTCTCGGAGAGCCGCGACAGCGCCACCGCGAGCACCGCGCTGGCCACCAGCGAGATGATCATCGTGGCCAGCCGGCCGTCCTCGACGACCGGCCGCATCACCTTGATCAGTATCGCCATGCCGGGGAAGAACGCCGGCAGCTTCTCGGCGTCCTGCATGCCCGGGGGGCCGTCGTAGCCGAACTGGGCGATGGCGATGAAGTTCTCGGCGTCCCAGCGGGTGAACCGGTTGAGGAAGGGGTCGGTGGTCCGGCCGGGACCGGCCAGGTAGGCGTAGATCAGCACACCGACGTGCGACAGCGCCCAGAGGAGCAGGGCCAGCCGGTCGCCGGGGTCGGTCAGGAACCTGGGCACCCACCGCCGCCCGGCCACCTCGCCGGTCGTCTCACCGGTCGTCTCGCCGGAAGTCTCGGCGGTCGTCTCGCTGGAAGTCTCGCTGGGACGTAAGGCGGGTTCCGCGTCGGCCGGTTCCGGCTCCGTGGTCTCCACCGGTCCGGCGGTTGCGTGATCAGTCACGCGAGAATCCTTATATAGCCGCAAAATCCGGGCAACCGATTGCCCACGGCGTGATCTTTTCGTGCTGTCCCGTTCCCGCCCGTCTCCTGCGAAGACCACCTCCGCCCGGTGGCGGGACGCCCCGCCCCGCCGTGAAACTTCCACTAACCGGGACGCAGCGCTGCCAGGTTGCGCCGGCCGAGGGTACTCGCCGTGGCGCCGGCGCCGGCCGCGGCGAGCGCGATCAGGAAGGCGGCGAGCGGGCCGTGGCGTTCGGCGAGGAGGCCCGCCAGCAGCGCGCCGACGGCGTAGCCGACGACGACGGAGGAGGTGAGCATGGTCATGACCCACGAGATCCTCTCCACCGGGACCGTCATCTCCCCCTGGGTGTAGGCGGTGACGAGGATCGGCGCGATGGTGACACCGGGCAGCACGATCAGCAGGCCCAGCGGCCAGAGACCGCCGACGTTCAGCCCGCCGACGATCGCCAGGGGCAGGGTGAGGACCGCCAGCAGGACGAAGCCCGTCTGGAGCCGGCGGGCCAGGGTGAAGGACGCGGGCAGCATCGGGACGAGCACGCCGGCCAGGGCGCTGCTCAGCCCGAGGATCGCGTAGATCAGTCCGGCCGCCCCCTCGGCGCCGGCGTCGACCGCGCGCCAGGTGATGCCGGCCTGCACCGCGCCGAAGTAGCAGCCGAGGCCGGTCAGCCCGGCGGCGAGCAGGAACACGGGGCGGCGCAGCACCGGGGCCGCGGTGCCCGCGTCCCGGCGCTCGCCCCCGGTGGCCGCGGCGGCCGTGGGATGCAGGGCGAACGCCACGCACACCGTGGCGGTGAGCGCGGCCGCCACGAGCACCGCCGTGGAGGGCGAGGTCGCCGCCGCGATGACGCCGACCAGCGCGGGCCCGAGGACGAACGCGAACTCGTCGCCCGTTCCCTCGAAGCTCATCGCCG
Organism: Streptosporangium sp. DT93; assembly: GCF_049844535.1. Classification (NCBI taxonomy): domain Bacteria; kingdom Bacillati; phylum Actinomycetota; class Actinomycetes; order Streptosporangiales; family Streptosporangiaceae; genus Streptosporangium; species Streptosporangium sp. DT93. The sequence continues at coordinate 249,539 of NZ_JBNCLF010000014.1, read as the reverse complement.
TGGGGAAGCGGTTCGCCGGCAACCGTCCCCGGTGGGCCAGCGCGGTCCAGCGGGCCCGGGACAGCGGGCCGACCTGCGGCACCGAGAAGCCCGCGACCACCGACGACACCAGCACCGCCCACGTGGGCAGGCCCCGCACGACGCACACCACCAGCAGGACGAGGGCCGCGGTGTGCAGCAGCGCCGCGACCAGCCCGGCCGGCCGGTGCCCGTACCGGTCCGCCGTCCGCCCGACGAGCGGCCCGCCGGTCGCCTGCCCCACGGCGAAGGCGGAGGCCGTGGCGCCGCCGAGCGCGAGGGAGCCCGTGGCCCCGCTGACCAGCAGCAGCGACCCCAGCTGCCCCATGGTCGCGGGGATACGGCCGACCAGGGTGACCACCAGGAACCAGGATCCGGTGGTGGCGGGCAGGGCCGTGTAGGCGCGCAGCGCGTTCCACCGGCTCACGGCGAGGTGTCCCGGCGGTCGTCCGGGGCCGTGCCGTACTCCAGCAGCGCCGCACGCGGGATCACCTCCAGCGCCCGGACGTTGGTCGCCGCGAGGTTCACCGGGCAGGCGCAACCGGCCAGGTACGCCTCGTACCACTTCGACGCGATGACGCACCAGTGGTCGCCCGGCTTCAGCCCGGGGAAGGCGAGCTCGGGCAGGGGAGTCGCGATGTCGTTGCCGACCGTGGTCTGGAAGGCGATGAAGCGTTCGTCGACGATCGCGCAGACGGTGTGCCCCTTCGGGTTGTCGGGGCCGGTGTGGCAGTAACCGTCGCGGCGGTATCCGGTGATCGGGTCGAAGCCGCAGGACTCCAGGGGCTCGCCGAAGAAGTTCAGTGCCTGCTCGGTCATCGTCCGCTCCTCGCGGTGGGAAGGTCCGCGTCCGGGTCGTGACGCGGAGGAAGGTCCGCGCCCGGGGCGTGACGCGGGGGTGGGGGGCAGCGGAAGACGCGCTCCTCGAACTCGGCCGCGACGCGGACCAGTCGCGCGTCCGTGCCGGGCCGCCCGACGAGGAGCATGCCGACCGGCAGTCCGTCCACGAACCCGCACGGGACACTGAGCGCCGGGTGCCCGGTGAGGTTGAACACGCAGTTGTTGTCGTGCATCTCGAAGGCGAGGTCGGTGCCGATCGCCGCCTCGCGCGGATCGGCCGGGAGCGGGTGGGGCGGCATCGGGACGCTGGGCAGGACGAGCAGGTCCACCTCGCGCAGCGCGCGGTCGACCTGCTCGCGCAGCCGCACCCGCAGCTGCTGCGCGTACGCCATGACCTTGCCGTGGGTGGCGTCGCGCAGCAGCGTGGCGCCGACGAGCGCCAGCACCCCTCCGACCGGGATGTCCTCGGGACGGCGGGCGATCGCCTCGCCGAAGATCTCCCCGAAGTTCGGGTGGTAGGGCCCGAAGTGGTTGTTGCCCTGGAGACGGGTCTCGAAGACGGTGGTGAGGCCACCCTCGATCGAGATGGGCAGGTGGATGTCCCTGCCGTGCCGGTGCAGCGGCACCGACACCTCCGACACGGTCAGCCCCAGCCGTTCCAGCGCCCGGGCGGACTCGCGGACCCGCTCGTCGAGACGCGGGTCGGAGCGGCCGGGCCAGCCGAATCCCTCGGTGAGGATTCCGGCGCGCAGCCCGGTGATCTCGCGGGCGTACCGATCGCCGTGTGACCCCTGCTCCTCGCCCGGGGGCGGTGGCGCGGCCGCCTCCAGGAAGGCGAGCAGGTCGGCGGCGCTCCGGGTGAGCACGCCGATGTGGTCCAGCGTGCGCTCGGTCGGCATCGCGCCGTCGTACTCGACGATCCCGTACGTCGGTTTGAGGCCGAAGACGCCGCACCAGGCGGCGGGGTTGCGGATCGATCCGCCGTGGTCGGTGCCGATGCCGTAGTCGGCCTGCCCGGTCGCCACCAGGACCGCGGCGCCGCTGGAGGAGCCGCCGGCCGAGCGGCGCGGGTCCCAGGGGTTGCCGACGGGGCCGTGCGCGCTGGTGAAGCTCGACCCGGAGTAGCACAGGTCCTCGCAGACCGACGTGCCGACGACGACCCCTCCGGCGTCCCGCACCCGGCCGACGACCGCCGCGTCGGACCCGGGGACGAAGCCGGCCATGAGGCGGCCGCCCAGGGTCATCGGCACCCCGCGGACCGCGATCGACTCCTTGACGGTCACCGTCCGCCCGGCGAGCGGCCCGTCGCCCGGCCGCCCGGGGTCGTCGATCCGGTAGAGCCAGGCGCCGTACGGATCGTCCGGGCCGCGCGGGACCCGGGTGACCGCGACGGGCGGCGGCTCGGGGAGACGGCCCTCGGCGGCCAGTTCCCGCACGCGGCCGTAGGTGTCGCGCATCCGGTCGATCGCGGGGCCGAGCCGGTCCACCAGGCCGGGGTCGAGACCCCATCGGCCGGCGACGGCGGCGAGGTCGGCGGGGGTGAAGGCGGGAACGCCCGGATCGCTCACGCCCGGTACCCCGTCTCGTCCCGCGCGCCGGCCCGTTCCGGGGCGGTCCGCTCCAGTGCCCGGCTCGCCGCGGCGAACGGCTCCACCGGGATCGGGGTGATCCCCGCGCCGACCCGGCCACGTCCCGGCTCCCGGTGCGCGAAGCCGTTGTTGATGACGGGCTCCGTGCCGGTGGCGCGCACCCTGTGCACGTCGATGCCGAGCGGTGTTCCCCGGAAGTCCTCGGCCGGGATGAGGAAACGCCCGCTGGTCCCGGCGCACACCTCCCGCATGCTCCGGGTGATCTCCTGGGCCCTGGCCGTGTCGCCGCCGACGAAGGACATGATCGCCGGTGCCGCGGTCATCGCGAAGGCGCCGAAGCCGGCGGTCTCGGCGATCATCGAGTCGCCCATGGTCGGGGTGACGTCGTCGAGGGTCGCCCCCTCCAGCAGGACCGGGTCGCCGATCGGGGCGGGGACGGTGAACCAGCGGTCGCCGAGCCCGCTGACGCGGATGCCGAACTCCCGTCCGTTGCTCGCCATGGCCGTCACGATCGGGCTGCCGGGGATCCCGCCGGCGGCCAGCGTGACCGCCTTGGCGGCGGAGATCGCGAAGGGCAGCGCGAAGTGCCCGTTGCCGGCGATGAACGCGACCACCTTCGCGACGTCCTCGCGGTCGACGGGGGAGCGCAGCAGGCCCGGGGTGAGCGTCACCAGCAGGGCCGCGCCGGTCGCGACCAGCCGGTTGTGGCAGTCGTCGCCGCGCCGTAGTCCCTCGGACACCAGGGCGAGCAGGTCGAGGGGGTCGGAGTGCCGCAGGGCCGCGTCGAGGGCCGGGGCGAGCACGTCGCCGAGCCACCGCAGCCGGGTCACGGTCGCCTCGTCGTAGGACCCGTAGCGCATGGCCCCGCCGACGCCCTCGTTCAGGGGGGAGAACGTCCTGATGCCGTCCGTGGTCCCGGCCACCACGACGGGGGTGTTCGGTGTGATGATCCCGGCCATCGCCCCGACGGCGTTCGCGTCGTGACAGGGGGCGATGTCCACCTCGCCGCGGTCGACGATCGCCTCGGCCTCGGCGATCGACCCGGCCTCCCGTTCCAGCAGCAGGCCGGCGATGATCGCGCCCCGCATGGGCCCGGGCACGTCGGCGAGTTCGATCGGCGGCCCGGCGTGCAGGAACCGCCGCGGCCCGACCTGGTCGGTGGCGTCGCGTGCCCGGCAGACGTGACGTAGCAGGACGTCGGTGCCGTTCAGGGCGTCGAGGGTCGCCCGCGTCGGATCGGACCGCGTGGGATCGGGCATGGCGCTGCTCCTGGTCGGTGGGAGGCGAAAGTCAACGGGAGACGAAAGTCGGTGGGAGGCGAAAGCCGGTGGGAAGGCGAAAAGGCATCACGTCGTCGCGGGGCGACGCGTGGGGTGGGGCGCGACGGGGACGCGCGGTACGTGGCGGGGCTCGGGTGGCGCTCGCCGGAGCGCCGCGGGGGCTTTCTAGGCCGGCGGAGCCTGGTGCTGCCGCTCGGCCAGGAGCGTCCGGACGATCTCGCGGTTCAGCCGGGCGTGCCTGCGCGCGTGCTCGGCGGCGAGGTCGGCCGAGCCCGAGGCGATCGCCTCGAACCACGCGGAGTGCTCCTCGAACAGGTCGTGCGGGTCGCCGGTCTGCCGCAGCAGCCAGTGCAGGCGTCCCTGCAGGGGCTCCAGCACGGTCTGGAGCAGGCTGTTGTGCGACAGTTTCAGGATCTCGTCGTGAAACGCCTCGTTGGCCGTGCCGAGCGCGACGCGGTCCCCGGTGTCGAGCGCCTTGCGGCCGCGCGCGAGTATGCCCCGCACGCGCCGCAGCTCGGCCTTGGTGGCCTGGGTCGCGGCCTGCCGGCTGGCCAGGACCTCCAGTGCCTCGCGCACGTCGAACAGCTCCTCGACGTCCTGCGCCGACAGCTCCACGACGACCGCGCCGCGGCGGGGGACGGTCCTGACGAACCCCTCGCTCTCCAGCGACCGGATCGCCTCGCGCACCGGCAGGCGGGAGACCCCGAGCTGGGCCGCGATCTCGGTCTCGACGAGCCGCGTGCCGGCCGGGTACACGTCGTCGATGATGCGCTGGCGCAGCTCGTCGCGGACGCGGTCCCTGAGCGGCTTGTAGCCGGCGTCGATGTCGAACGAGCCCGACGCGTCCGACTGCCTGCTCACAGGGCCGTCCCTCCGGTCTTCCGTCTCGGTCCCGGGCCGTCGCCGACCGGTGCCGGCCGCTCGGTGCCCCCGAAAGGATAGCGCCGCCGGAAGTCGTCGGCCGCCGCGTCGAAGGTGGTGAACTCGACCCCGGGCAGGTCGAGCCAGCTCTCGAGGAGCCGTTCCAGCATCAGCAGCACCTGGGGCCGCCCGGACACGTCGGGGTGCAGCGTCACGGGGAACACCCCGTAGTCGAACTCGCGGTAGACCCAGTCGAACTGGTCGCGCCACAGCTGCTCGACGTCGCGGGGGCTGACGAAGCCGTGGCTGTTGGGGGACTTCTTGACGAACATCATCGGCGGCAGGTCGTCGACGTACCAGTTGCCGCAGAACTCCACGAGGTCCACCTCGGTGCCGTGCTGGAGGGGCTTCATCCAGTCCTCCGCCCGGCGGTTGTAGTCGATCTTCGTCCATTCGTCGCCCACCCGGGCGTAGAAGGGGTGGAAGTCGTTGTAGTTCTGCGAGTGACCGTAGGAGAAGCCGTACTCCTTCAACAGGGCCGGGGTCTCGCGGCTCATCTCCCACCAGGGGGCGACGTAGCCGCGCGGGGGGCGTCCCCACAGGCGCCGGATCAGCTCGACGCACCGGCCGAGCACGTCCCGTTCCTGTTCGGGGGACATGTCGATGGGGTTCTCGTGGGAGTAGCCGTGCGCCCCGATCTCGTGCCCCGCCTCGGCGACGGCCGCCATCTCGGAGGGGAAGGTCTCGATGGAGTGGCCCGGGATGAACCAGGTGGTCCGCAGGTCGTACCGCTCGAAGAGCTGGAGCAGGCGCGGGGTGCCGACCTCGCCGGCGAACACCCCGCGCTGGATGTCGTTCGGCGAGTCCTCGCCGCCGTAGGAGCCGAGCCAGCCGGCGACGGCGTCGACGTCGACCCCGATGAGGATCTTGATTTCCTTGGCCATGGCGTTTCTCATCTCTGTCTGGAGGCCGCGGGCGGGCCGGCGAGCAGCCGGCCGTACCCGGTGATCGGTGTCGTGTCCCCGGCCAGTCCGAGGGTCTGCCACAGCGTCGCCGCGACGCTGTCGACCACCAGGACGCCGGTCCGCCTCTCCCAGGCCGCGGCGAGGTGGACGGCGCGCAGGTTGGTGCACACCACCGCGACGGCGTCGCAGCCCGCGGCGGCGAGTTCGCCGAAGGCCGCGTCCAGTTCCGCGTCCGTGGTCAGTGCGAAGTCGTAGTTGGTGGTACGGCCGAAGTGGCGGGCCGCGCGCACGGGGAAGCCGTGGCCGGCGTAGTTCGCCGCGACGGCGTCGCCGACGTCCCGCGTGTACGGCGTGAGCAGGCCCACGCGCCGGGCCCCGAAGGCCCGCAGCGCCTCCAGGACGGCCAGCGTCGAGGTCGTCGCGGGGGTGTCCGTGACCTGCTCCATGGCACGGCACAGGCGTTCGTCCCGGCCGGGACCGAGCCACGAGCCCGAGGTGCCGTTCCAGGCGAGGACGTCGACGCGGGCGTCGGCGAGGAGGCGTGAGGCGTCGACGAAGGAGTCCTGGCCGAACTGGCCGGTGTCGGCGGGATCGAGGCTGATGCTCGTCACCCGCAGCCGCGTGAAGTGGACCGAGACGTCGCGCCGCGAGGCCAGCAGTTCTCCGGTCACCGGCTCCACGACGGTGTTGGAAGACGGAGTGATCATGCCTATCCGCCGGGCGGTCGGCTGCACTGTGCCTCCGGTCAAAGGATCAAATCGGGGATACGGTATACAGGATCCTAAGAAGACATCCGCAGGAAAACAAGTCGTTGACAGTGATATGGGTCGCCCTTAATCTCCATATACCGCACTACCGGATCCCACTGAACCGGCTCTTCGACGAGTGACCTCGATCGTCGGAGCAGCAACGATTCCTGCTCACGCAGGTATTGCACACGCCTGCCCATAACTCCGGATCTTGGCCATCTCGACGCCGCCGGAGGGACCAGGGCTCGTTCCACTCAGTGCCCAGGAGACCGCCGTGTCACCTACCGTCCGCGCACCCCGGCCACCGGCTTCGAATCGCCACCCGGTCGACGAAGTCCTGCCCGTCCCCCAACTGTTCTTCTTCGGCCTGCAACACATGTTGATCATGTACGCGGGCTGCGTGGCCGTTCCGCTCGTGCTCGGCGCGGTGCTGAAACTCGACACGCACACCATCGCGTTGATCGTCAACGCCGACCTGCTGGTGGCCGGAATCGCGACCGTCATCCAGAGCGTCGGCCTGACCCGCTTCTTCGGCATCCGGATGCCGGTGGTCGCGGGCGCCTCCTTCACCTTCCTCACCCCGATGATCCTGATCGGCTCCGAGTACGGCCTGCCGACCATGTACGGCTCGATGATCGTGGCCGGCGTCTTCGGGATCCTGATCGCCCGGCCGTTCTCCATGGTGCTGAGGTTCTTCCCGAGCCTGGTCACCGGCTGTGTGATCACCATCATCGGACTCTCACTGATCAAGGTCAGCGCCGATCTGATCATCGGCTCCGACCCGGCCGCGGCGGACTACGCGAGCGTGCGGAACATCCTGCTGGCCTTCGCCGTCGTGGTGATCATCGTGCTGGTGAACCGCCTGTTCAAGGGGTTCGCCCGCAACGTCGCGGTGCTCTTCGGCCTCGTCATCGGGGCGGTGATCGCCTGGTTCATGGGCCTCGGCGACTTCTCGTCCGTGGCCGGAGCCGGGTGGTTCGGCCTCTCCCCGCCGCTGCTCTTCGGCGCGCCGGAATTCCGGCTCGTCCCGATCATCGCGATGTGCGTGGCCATGCTCGTGGTCTTCAGCGAGATGACCGCGTGCGTTCTCGCCATCGGCGACGCCGTCGGCAAGAAGGTCACCGACAAGGACATGGCCCGGGGCCTGGCCACCGACGGACTCTCCGCCGTGCTCGCCGGGTTCATGAACTCCGTGCCGGACTCCACGTTCGGGCAGAACGTCGGGCTGATCAGCCTGACCAAGGTCAAGAGCCGTTACGTCATCACGGTCACCGGCATCCTGCTGGTGATCATGGGAGCCATTCCCAAGATCGGCGAGATCGTCGCCAGCCTGCCCGGGCCCGTGATCGGCGGCGCCGGCCTGGTGATGTTCGCGATGACCGCGGCGGTGGGCATCCAGATGCTGCAGAAGGTCGACTTCGAGGACAACCAGAACCTGCTCATCGTCGCCGTCGCCCTCGGCGTCGGCATGCTGCCGGTCGTGGTGCCCGCCGTCTACCAGAACTTCCAGCGGGACGCGCAGTTCATCCTCGGCAGCGCGATCACGGCCACCGTGCTGGTGGCGCTGCTGCTCAACCTGCTCTTCAACCACCTCATGGTCCGCAAGGACACACCGGTCCCCGACACCCCCGGTGCCACCGACACCCCCGGTGCCACCGGCACCGCCGGCGTCGCCGGCACGGTGGCCGAGATCCCGGCGACCACCGACGCCCCGGAAAGCCCCGACGCCCCGGAGAGCACCAAGAACACGGTGTGACCCCCGCCCCCCGGGCGTCGTCCCACACGTACAGCAAGAAGCCCTAAGGAGCACCGTCATCATGGGTCAGGCGCCCGTCTCAACGCACCTTCGGCAGATCCTCAAGGTCATCGAAGATGGCTCCCACGACATGGCCACCGGATGGAACCTTCCCCGCGAGTGCTATGTCGATCCGGAGTTCTACGCCTTCGAGCAGGAGGCCATCTTCATGCGGCAGTGGCTGTGCCTCGGCCGCGTCGACGAGATCCCGAAGCCCGGCGACTTCGTGCGGGTCGACATGGGCGACGAACCCCTGATGATGGTCCGCGGAAGGGACATGGAGATCCGGGTGCTCAGCCCGATCTGCGCGCACCGGGCCCACCTGGTGTGCGAGGGGTCGGGCAACACCGGCAAGCTCTTCCGCTGTCCCTTCCACGCCTGGACCTACGGGCTGGACGGCAACCTCATCGCGGCGCCGTCCATGAACGACACCGTCGGCCTCAAGAACCTGAAGGGAGAGGCCTACCTGCCCTCGCACCGGGTCGAGATCTGGAACGGCTTCGTCTTCACCAATCTCGACCCGGACGCGAAACCGCTCGCGCCCACCCTCACCAAGCTGACCGCCGAGCTGGAGAACTACCACGTCGACGAGATGGTGAGCATGCCCGTGGCCGAGCTGCGCGGCAACAACTGGAACTGGAAGTCCCAGCTGGAGAACGGCATCGAGCCCTACCACAGCGCCTACCTCCACGGCATGCTGCACGACTTCGCGCACGTCAGGCTGACCAGCTTCGTCGACATCGGCCCCGACGAGGGCGCGATCTACCACCCGACCGGCTTCTACCACCCCGACGCCGGCTTCAACCCGACCACCAAGGCCCTGCTCCCGGTGATCCCCACCCTCACCGACAAGGAACGCAACCAGGTCCTCTTCGCCTCGATCCCGCCGAACCTGGGCTTCGGGGCGGTGCCGGAGGGACTGTTCTACTACCTCGTCCTGCCGGACGGGCCCGAGCACATGAACCTGCGCATCGGCCACCTGTACCCGGAGGAGTCCACCAGGCACCCCCGCTTCGAGCAGCTCTACAAGATCGCCCAGGACGGCCTGGTCCTCTTCCACCTGCAGGACGCCAGCTCGGACGCCTCCCTGCAGAAGGGCATGCGCTCCCGCTTCCGCCGTCCCGGCCGCTACTCCTACCAGGAGGAGTCGCTCCTGCAGTTCAACCAGTGGCTGCTCAAGCGCTACCAGGACTACGTGGACCTGGCCGACGGCGCCCTCGAACCCTCGGCCGCCCTCTGAACGGCGAGACCACCCCTGTGTGAGGACACGACATGAAACTCACCGTCGACCGCACCCTGTGCGACGGCAACGGCGTGTGCATGGGCATCGCCCCCGAGGTCTTCGACATCGACGACGACCTGACGCTGCACATCGCGGACGAGATCCCCGACGACCCGGCCGTCCGCGTCCGGGTCCGGCAGTCGGTCACCTCCTGCCCGGTCCTCGCCCTGACCCTGGAGGAGTGAGCGACCGTGGCAGGCGACACCTCGAAGACCATCGTGGTGGCCGGCGGCTCTCTCGCCGGCCACACCGTGGTCACCGAACTCAACCGGCGCGGCTTCACCGGCGACGTCGTCTGGGTACGCGGCCCCGAGGGCACGGCGCCGTACTCCAGGCCCGCGCTGTCCAAGGAACTCATCCAGGGCAAGGTCACCCCCGACGGGATCCGCCTGCCGGACCCGGGGGAGTACGGCCTGCGGCTGCGGATCATGGACCGCGCGGTGTGCGCGCGGCTCGACCCGGACGCGGACCGGGTGCTGGTCACCCGCGGGACCGGGGCGGGGGAGGAGCCGTCCGACGGCGAATGGATCCCCTTCGACGCCCTGTTCGTCTGCACCGGGATGCGCGCCCGCGTACCGAGGGGGTTCGCCGGGCTGCCGGGGGTCCACTGCCTGCGGACCCTCGCCGACGCCGAGCGGATCAGGGAGCGCCTGGCCGGGCGGCCACGCACGGTGGTCGTCGGCGCGGGCCTGATCGGCAGTGAGATGGCCGCGTCGCTGCGGTCCTGCGGGCTGCCGGTGGAACTGGTCGCGCAGGGGCGGCTGCCGATGGAGCCCGTGTTCGACGCCGAGCTGGGACGCTTCTGCCTGGATCGGCACCACGCCCACGGCGTCACGACCCGGCTGATGACGACCGTCACCGGCCTGTCGGCGGCGGGGCCGGACGGCCCGGTCGTCCTGACCTTCGACGACGGCGGGGAGACCACGGCCGATCTGGTCGTCCTCGGGCTCGGCGCGACGACCGCCTGCGACTGGCTGGAGGGCGGCGGGCTCGACCTCTCCGACGGCCTCGGCTGTGACGAGGCCCTGCGCACCGCGCGGCCGAACATCTTCGCGGCCGGGGACGTCGCCAACTGGAGGCACCCCCTGTTCGGGCGGCGGATGCGGGTCGAGCACTGGAGCAACGCCTCGGCCCAGGCCAGGCACGCCGTCGAGAGCTGGCAGGCCGTGCGGGAGGGCCGGGAACCTCCGGCGTTCGCGGACGTGCCGTACTTCTGGTCCGACCAGTACGGGCTCAAGTACCAGATGGCCGGCCACACGCGCGGCCACGACGAGGTCCGGGTCGAGACGGCCGGGGCGGCCGGGTACCCGTTCGTGACCTACTTTCGGGAGGGCCGGCTCGTCGCCGCGGCCGGGGTCAACGCACCGCGCGCGGTGATGCGGATGAAGGCGCGTATCCAGTCCGAGGGAATGACGATCCAGGGAGCGTACGCACCATGAACGGCGACTCCGCCGGAGACGGCACGACGCACGCGCACGACGGAGGACGGGCCGGGGACAGCGCGCTGTCCGGGGTGATCCGGGACCACATGTGGTCGCTGCTGAGCGACCGCTACCGCACCAACCGCCGCACCTCGCACCCGCCGACCGAGGACGAGTACCTCCACGACCGGTCCTTCTGGCCCGCGTTCACCTTCGAAGGGGTGACCCGCGCGACGGAGGAGGGCAGGGAGCGGCTCCTGGTGACCTTCCACGACACCGACGTCCCCGGCACCACGCTGGGCTTCCGGATCGACCTGGAGACGGCCATGGCCGAGTGGGCCCGGCGGGTCGGCGGGCGGGTCCCGCGCGAGCACCCGGAGATGTTCGCGGCGGAACTGATCTGGTTCATGATCTGCTTCATCGGCGTCACCGACTTCGACGACGCGACCGGCACGCCCGGGTCGCCGCACTGGATCAACGACGGCTCCGAGATCTTCGGGAAGCTCAGGAACAACCCGAACATGGACACCTTCGAGTCCCACCACTGACATCCCCCGTCCGTGACCGGACCGGCAGAAAGGCCCCCATGGCAGTCGTCGAGATCGAGAAGCCCCGCGACGGTGTCGCGATCATCCGGCTCAACCGGCCGGAGGTGCGCAACGCGCTCAACACCGAGGTGCGCGAGCTGCTCGCCGCCGCCGTCGACACCCTCAACGAGGACGACGACATCGGCGCGATCGTCCTGACCGGCGGCGACACCGTCTTCGCCGTCGGCGCCGACCTGAACGAACAGGCCGGCCGCGACGTGGTGGGCGCGATCCGCGCCTACACCCACCAGGCGTTCTGGTACAGCGGCAAACCCGTGATCGCCGCCGTGAACGGGGACGCCTTCGGGGGTGGCAACGAGTTCATCCTGCAGTGCGACTTCGTCATCGCGGCGGAGAACGCGCGCTTCGCGCAGACCGAGATCACCATCGGCCTGGTCCCCGGCGGCGGCGCGACCCAGCGCCTCCCCCGCGTCATCGGACGGCAGAACGCGATGTACGCCCTGCTCACCGGAGCCCCCCTGAGCGCGGCCGACGCGCACCGGCTCGGCTACGTCTCCGAGGTGGTGGAGGGAAACGCCGTCGACCGTGCCGTGGAACTGGCCGCGCTGATCGCCTCCCGCCCGCGCCTGGCCGTGCGGCAGATCAAGGAGGTCGTACGCCTGGGCCTGGACGCCTCCTTCGAGGCAGGCATCGCCCTGGAACGCCGGGGCTACCAGCTGATGTTCGGCACCCGGGACCTGCGCGAGGGTTTCGCCTCGGTCCAGGAAGGACGCCGGCCCACCTTCACCGGGGACTGACTCCGCGAGCCGGCCGTACGGGCGTCCGTCAGGGGGCCGCGGGCCGGTGGGGCGGGGTGGCGAGCTCCTCGCCCAGGGGGCTGCGCCGGTACAGGACGTGCCGTCCGTCGCGGGCCCGGGTGACCAGACCGGTGGCGTACAGCACGCGCAGGTGCTGGGAGACGGCGCTGGGGGTCACCCCCAGGCGGCGGGCGAGTTCCACCGTCGGCAGTGGTTCCGCCAGAAGGCCGAGCAGCGCCGCGCGGGGCGCGCCGAGCAACGAGGTCAGGGCCGTCGCGTCCGGGGCCGGTGCCGGGCTCCACAGGGTGGCCACCGCGCGGCCGGGGTAGGTCAGCAGGGGCGGCTCCTCGGGGCTGACCGGCGGCGCGGGCTTGTGGGCGAACACCGAGGGCATCAGCAGCAGTCCCCGCCCGGACGCGGCCACCCGGTGCCGGCCGATCATCTTGTCGATGTGCAGCACCCCCTCGTGCCAGCGCAGGTTCGGGTGCATGTCGGCGAACAGCAGGCGGGCGCCGCCCACGGCCAGTTGCCGCGCCCGGTAGGTCATGTCGGCCTCCAGCAGCAGCCGCATGCGCGGCCACACCGGTTCGACGGCCAGCTCCCAGTAGCGTCGCAGCAGGTCACAGGTGTCGTCGCGGAACCTGGCGGCGGAGGCGTCGCCGGCGGGGATCGGCCCCTCGATCAGCGCACCCTCCAGATCCCGGCGGACGATCCGCGGGGGTGTGCCCCGTACCAGCGACATCGCCTCCCGCAGGGAGGTGGCGAAGGCCGTCGGCCGGGGCGTCAGGAAGTCCGGGAGGGCGAGTCTCCTTCCCACCAGGGCGGCCAGCGGGCCGGCGTCACGCGGGTCGAGGCGGGCCAGGACGGAGGCGCGCCAGGGCAGGTGCAGCGCGTGCAGGCCGGGATCGCGCAGCACCCGCAGGCTGTACACCGTCTCGTGCAGGGGGGAGAGGGCGAACCGCGTGTCCGCGAGGTCCTCGACGCCGAGCTCGAAACTGATCATTAAGCCCTACGCTACATCGATTGGCGGCCGGGCTCCATGGGCGTGGACTGCTCCGTATGGAACACGACTCCCGAACGGCGCACGGCGATCGTCACACGAGCGGCGTCAGGTCACGAGGTCTCGCGCGGATCGCCTTCCCCTCTCGCGGCCGGGTCCCTCCTGCCGCCGGCGGGCAGGGAGGCGGAACCGTGCCGGTGATCTTCCTGCTGGCCCTCACCTGCGGGGTGGCGGTCGGCAACGTCTACTTCCCCCAGGCGGTCGTCCCCTCCCTGGCCGCCGGTCTGGACGTCACCGCCCAGGCCGCGGCGCCGGTGGTGACCGCGACGCAGTTCGGGTACGCCGCGGGCATCTTCCTGCTGGTGCCGCTCGGCGACCGGCTCCCGTACCGCCGGTTGATCGTCACCCTGCTGGTCCTGACCGGGGCGGGCCTCCTGGCCGCGGGTGCGGCGCCCACGCTGGGGGCGCTTCTGGTGGCGAGCGTGCCGGTCGGTCTCACGACCGTCGTCGCGCCGATCATCGGCCCGATGGCGGCCGGGCTGGTGGGCGCGGACCGGCGCGGGAGGGTGGCGGGCACGCTGCTGAGCGGATCGATCGGCGGCATGCTGCTTTCGCGCGCGCTCGGCGGGGTCCTGGGGGAGTGGCTGGGGTGGCGCGCGCCGTACCTGGTGTCCGCGGGCCTGGTCCTGGGCGTCGCGTTCCTGCTGGCACGGGTACTGCCGGAGACGGTGGCGCCGTCGGCGCAGCGGTATCCGGCGCTGGTGACCGAGTCGCTGCGCCTGCTGCGCGCCGAGCCGGAGCTGCGCCGCTCCTGCCTGTACCAGAGCGCGGTCTTCGCCGCGTTCTCGGCGGTCTGGACGGCGGTCGCGCTGCTGCTGAGCGGTCCGGTGTACGGCCTGGGCGCGTCGGCGGTCGGGGCGCTCGCCCTGGTCAACGCGGGCACGATGGTGTGCACGCCGATCGCCGGACGCCAGGTGGACCGCCGGGGACCCGACGCCGTCAACCTCGTCTGCCTCGCGGGGGCGGTCGTCTCGGCGCTCGTGCTGGTGGCCGGTGGCCTCGGCGGGGCGGCGGGCCTGGCCGGGCTCGTGCTGGGGACCCTGCTGCTGGACGTCGCCATGCAGTCCGGGATGGTGGCCAACCAGGTCCGCGTCTACGGCCTGCGTCCCGAGGCGCGCGGCAGGCTCAACACCGCGTACATGACGTGCTCCTACGCCGGGGGCGCCGCGGGGTCGTGGCTGGGGGCGGGTGCCTACGGGCGCGCCGGCTGGCCGGGGGTGTGCGCGCTGGCGGCCCTGCTCGCGGGCCTGGCCCTGGCCCGGCACCTGAGGTTCCTGCGCGGGCCGGAACCGGCGCTCCCGCGGAAGGCGGACGCCTGAACGGGCGGCGCGGGACCCGCGACAGGTATGGGGAAAACCGCCCTGTTGAGCGATTTGCGGTTTTAGAATGATAACCGCATCTTGACTTAAGTGCTTATGCGCAAAATAAGTACTACACATCCGCTCTTAGCGGGATTCATGGTTATTATTTGCCCAGTTCCCCGCGATCAAGCGGGACCCGACCGGAACGAGGGTGGCGAGGTGTCCGAGCGCGGCGAGGACGGGAACGAGACGATGCGGGACAGAGGCCGGCTTCCCGCGGGGATCGACACGACGAAGCCCAGCATCGCGAGGGTCTACGACTGGTTCCTGGGCGGGAAGGACAACTTCGCCGTCGACCGGCAGGTCGCCGAGGCGGCCCTGAAGGTCTCCCCGGGCGCCCAGGAGGCCGGGCGGCAGAACCGGGCCTTCCTGCAGCGGGTCGTGCACCACATGGCGGCCGAGGCGGGGGTCAGGCAGTTCATCGACATCGGGTCGGGCCTGCCCAGCCAGGGCAACGTGCACCAGGTGGCGCAGGAGATCGACCCGGCGGCCAAGGTGGTCTACGTCGACAACGACCCCATGGTGCTGGTCCACGGGCGGGCGCTGCTCGCCCCCGGCGACACCACGACGGTCATCCAGGCGGACGCGCGCGACCCGCGGTCGATCCTGGAGGACGAGCGGGTCAAGGACTTCATCGACTTCGACGAGCCCGTGGGGCTGCTGATGCTGAGCATCCTGCACCACCTGCACGACGACGAGGATCCCGCCGGAGTGGCGGCCACGCTGCGCGCCCCGCTGACGTCCGGCAGCTTCGTGGCCGTCTCGCACTTCTGTAACCCCGGTGACGCGCACCCGGTGGCGTCCCAGCAGGCCACGACGGCCGAGAAGCTCTTCAACGACAACCTCGGCACCGGCCGCTGGCGCACCATGGACGAGATCACGGGGTACTTCGGCGACTTCGAGCCGGTCGAACCGGGTCTCGTCCCGCTCCCGGAGTGGCGTGCCGAGCCGAGCATCTCCGTCAAGAACGCCCTCCTCTACCACACCTACTACGGCGGGCTGGCCCGCAAGCCCTAAGGTCAGTACACCTAGGGTGCGCCGTCGAGGTGTCGTCGTCACGTCGGTGGACGTGACCGGCGCCGCCGGCGCGACCGCGGCCCGGCGGGGCCCGGCGGTCCCGCCGTGGCGGGACCACCGGCCTCGCGGGCGAACACCCGCGCGCGCCGATCGCTAGACGGGCGTCCCGTCGCGCTCGTCCCTGCGGGCGAGGCGCCGGGCCTGCCCGTCGTGCACGTCGCTCACCCACTCCCAGCCGGGCCTGGCCGACGGGCCGATCCTCGGGTCGTCGGGAACACGGCCCTCACGCAGGGCGAGCACGTACGCCCGATCCCGCCCGATCCTGGCGCGTGCCTCATCGGCCCCGCCGACCGACCCGTGGCCGGGGACGACGACGTCGACGTCGTCCGCCACGCCCTCCAGCAGCCGCAGCGCCGCGAGGTAGTCCTCGATCGGGTCGGCGGTGCCGTCCAGGTCGAGCATCGGGACCAGGACGTCGGAGAGCATGTCGCCGGCGACGAGAACCCCGCGTTCCTCGATGAACAGCGCCGCGTGGCCCGGTGCGTGCGCCTGGTGCTCGATGACCCGGACCCGGGGGCCGTCCCACGGGATCCGCGCCGTCCCGGCGGGCAGGGCGGTGACGAGGCCGAACAGGTCGAGCGAGACCTGCCCGGCGATCTCCGTCTCGAGCAGGTGGTCGGCGATGTCGGCCTTCGCGTCCGGGGCGGACAGCTGCTCCTGGGCGGCGGACGCGCAGCGGGCCGTGCCGTAACGAGGAGCCGTGCCGAACCGGGCGTGCCAGAGCAGGTGATCCCAGTCCGGATGCGTCGAGAAGCCCGCCACGACGGTCCGGCCCGCATCGGACAGGTCGTCCGCGAGGCAGTCCAGCTCCTGGTCCCGCACCCCGGGATCGACGAGCAGCACGCCGTCCCGGCCGTCCACGACGACGGCGTTGCTCTGGCAGAACTCGCTCTCGTGGACCAGCACACCCTCCGCGACCTGTCTCAGCACGGGTGACTCCTTCCGCTTGTGGTTTGCAACCGCTTGCCGAGACCGTAGTGTCTAGTGGTGGTAAATTGCAAGCACTATGGGCGCGGCGCTCGAACCCCGGCCGGGGTGCGGGCGGCGTGGAGGAGTCGGCATACTTGATCTCATGCGACGCCGCTTCCAGCAGGTCGATGTCTTCACCGCCACCCCCTACCGGGGCAACCCCGTCGCCGTCGTGCTCGACGCGGAGGGCCTGAGCGCCGAGGAGATGCTCCGGTTCGCGCGCTGGACGAACCTGTCGGAGACCACCTTCGTCCTGCCGCCGGACGCGCCCGGCGCGGACTACCGGGTACGGATCTTCACCCCGGCCCAGGAGCTGCCCTTCGCCGGGCACCCGACGCTGGGCACCTGCCACGCCTGGCTGTCGTCGGGCGGGACGCCCGCAAGGTCCGACGTGATCGTCCAGGAGTGCGGGCTCGGCCTGGTCCCGATCCGCCCGACCGCGGACGGCCCCGCCTTCGCCGCGCCGCCGCTGCTGCGTTCCGGGCCGGTCGAGGAGGAGGTGGTCGAGCGCGTCGCGCGCTCGCTCGGCATCGGCCGCGCCGCCGTCCTGGACGCCGAGTGGGCCGACAACGGGCCCGGCTGGGTGGCCGTCCTGCTGGCGAGCGCGGAGGAGGTGCTCGCGCTGCGGCCCGGGGTCGTCGACCTCGACGTGGGGGTGGTGGGCCCCTACCCGCCCGGATCCCCCGAGGCGTTCGAGGTGCGGGCGTTCTTCCCCAAGGACGGCGCCACGGCCGAGGACCCGGTGACCGGCAGCCTGAACGCCTCGCTCGCGCAGTGGCTGCTGCGCACCGGCCGGGCCGAGGCGCCGTACGTGGCGAGCCAGGGGACCGTGCTCGGGCGCGCCGGGCGCGCCCACGTCTCCCGCGACCCCGACGGGACGATCTGGGTGGCCGGCGGCACGGTCACCTGCGTCACGGGCGAGGTCGAGCTCTAGTTCCCCGGCCCCGGAGCCCCCGGGGACGCCGGGCCTCCGGGGTCCCCGGCCTCGGAGGCCGGACCTCGGAGGCCGGGGCGTCGTGGGGGCGCCGGAAGGCTCAGGTGACCGGGACGATCCTCGCCTCGACCAGGCGGCCGTCCTCGACGCGCAGCGTGCCCAGGGTGCCGTGCGGCTGACGGCGGCGGTCGGTGGGCGACCCGGGATTGAAGATCCGCACACCCTCCCCGGCCTGGTCCATGGGAATGTGGGAGTGCCCGAACACCACCAGATCGGCCGAGGGGAACCGGCGGCGCATCCGGGCGAGCCGCCCCTGCGCCGTCCCGCTGTCGTGGATCATCGCCACCCGCAGGCCCCCGAGGTCCAGCTCCAGGGTCTTCGGGGCCACCACGTCCGGCCCGTCGTTGTTGCCCTTGACCACGTGGACCGGGGCGTAGGCGGCGAGCTCGTCGATCACCCCGGCGACGCAGACGTCCCCCGCGTGCAGGATCACGTCCGCGCCCCGCAGGTGTCCGGCCACGGCGGGCGGGCACGATTTCCACCGCCGGGGCGCGTGGGTGTCGGAGAGCACGACCACGTTCATGCGCCCATGCTCCCACCGGCCCGTTCCCGGTCGAAGTACGTCTCCACGACGCGCGTGTGCAGCGGGAACGCCAGCTGCCGGGGCCCGTCGACCACCAGCCACTCCGAGGTCTCCGACGTGGCCACGACCGCGGGGAGGGAGGCCGCGTCGGTGCGCGGGCCCTGGGCGAAGACCAGCACGGTGCCGTCGGGGGCGCTGAGCACGTCGAGGAGCCGCACCTCCTCCACGTCGACGTCGATCCCGGTCTCCTCGCGCAGCTCCCGCACGGCCGCCTGCTGCCAGGACTCGCCCAGGTCGACGAAGCCGCCGGGCAGGGCCAGCCCGCCCCGGTGCGGTTCGATGGCGCGCCGGATCACCAGCAGGCCGTCGTCCACCGGCAGAACCATCACCGCCACCGGCAGCGGGTTGATGTAGGAGGTGTTGCCGCAACCGGAGCAGGTACGCGGCCACGCCTGACCGGCGGCGAACGCGGCGCCGCAGAAGGAACAGTGGGAGTTCTTGGTCGTCATCCCGGTGACACTAGACCAGGATCGCGGGCCGGTCGCGGCCGTCGCGTACCGGACGGGTGACACCGCGGCGAAACGGGCGTTCCCGGACGGCGACGGGTGGCGACGGGGGGACGTCCTGACCGCGACGGCGATGAGCGGCGACGGGCGGCGACGGCCTGACCGCGACGGCGGTCATCCGCGGGCCCCGCCCCCGGACCGGCACCCGCCCCCGGACCGGCACCCGCGCCCGGACGGCCCCGCCTACGCGACGTCGGGCCGTGTCATCAGCGGCGAGCGCAGATGCAGCACCAGGTCGGGGCCGGTCAGCGGCACGGTGTTCCACGTCGCTACCGCCGTCCCGGCGCCGGCGTCGACCACCAGCCGGACCCGGTGTGCGGTGGTGATGACGTAGAGGTCGGCGACGAACGTGTCGCCCTGCCAGGCGCCGGTCGCGACGACGGGGCGGCCGAGCGGTGAGCTCTCCCTCCATTCGCCGTGGCCAGCCTCGACGTCGAGGGACGTCCCGAGCCGCAGGAGCCACCCGCCGTCCACCGGATCGACGATGACGGTGGTCCCACCGGGCAGCGCGGAATCCCCGGCGGAGGCGTCGAGTCTCGCCTCGGCCGACCGCTCCGGGGCGGCCGAACCCGGCATCGGCGCGAGCGACAGCCGCCGCAGCCGCTCGGCGAGGATCTCGTCGTCCCGGGTGCTTCCCGCCTGGTCCATGCCGGGCAGCAGGCACTCCCACAGGGGGTCGAGGATCGCCTCACCGTGCGGGACGGCGCCGGTCACGGCGACCACGAGATCGTGCGACGGGACGACCAGGCACATCTGGCCGAAGGCGCCCTCGCCGCGGTAGCCGTGACGCGACATCCAGAACTGGTAGCCGTACCCGCACAGCGCGTCGGGATTCTCCGACCAGCCCTCGACCTGCGGGGTCTCGACGTGCCGCCGGGTCGCGAGCCGCACCCATTCGCGCGGGACGAGCCGGCGGCCGCCCCACAGGCCCTCGCGCAGCAGCAGCTCGCCGAAGGCGGCGACGGCCTCGGTCGTGAGGTGCAGCCCGTGGAACCCGAAGGCGGCACCGCTCGCCACCCGGTCCCATTCGGCGTGCTCGATCCCCATCGGCGTGAAGAGGCGCTCGTCGAGCAGCTCGGGCAGGTCCCGGCCGGTGACCCGTTCCACCATCCGGGCCAGGACGAAGGTGGTCGCGTTGTCGTAGGCGTGCAGGGTTCCCTCGGCCTCGGGAAACGGGACGCGCAGGAAGCCCCTCACCAGGTCGCCCGGTTCCAGCTCCCAGGCCTCGGCGAGGCTGTCGGCGCGGTGCCCGGTCGTCATGGACAGCAGGTGGTGAACGGTGAGGCGGCGTCCCCGCTCCGAGACGTCGGCCGGAACGTGGCCGGGCAGCACGTCCACCACCCGGTCCTCCAGCGAGAGCAGCCCGTCGGCGATCGCGAGCCCTGCCGCGACCGAGGTGAACGACTTGGTCAGCGAGTACAGAAGGCGCGGGCGTCCGGCCGAGTACGGCGCCCACCAGCCCTCGGCGACGACGTGACCGTGGCGCACGACCATGAGGGAGTGGCACTCGACGGACCGCGCCTCGAACCGGTCCAGCAACGCGGCGATCGCACGGGACGACACCCCCGAGGCGGCGGGTGCCGACCGTGGGAGCAGGGCGCGCTGAGAAGGCATCCGGGCACACTAACAAAGCCGTCCCGTCGGCCCCATCGATTTACCGGCCGCCGGCCGGCCGCGTCTGGACGGCGCGGGCGACGGCGATCGTCGATCCGCTGCGCTGCCCGGCCTCGTAGAACATGTACTCCACGCCGCCGTCGGTGCCGAAGGAGGGTGCGGCGCCGCGACAACCTGGCCGGCTACCTGCTCATCGCCCCGCAACTGCTCGGCAGCGTGCTGTTCGTGCTCCTGCCGCTCGGGCTGGTGCTCTGGTACAGCCTGCACGAGTGGAACGTGCTGGCCGGGACGTTCGAGTTCGTGGGCGGGAAGAACTACGACAGGCTGCTGGCCGACGCGAACCTGCGCGAGGTGCTGGGCGGCACCGCCCTGTTCTCCGCCGGCCTGGTGGTGCTCAACCTCGCCCTCGCCCTCGTCCTGGCGATCCTGCTCAACCAGCGCCTGGCCGGGACCACGTTCTTCACCCAGGGCGGCCCCGGCATGTCCACGACCGTCCTCGTCTACTACCTGTACCGGCAGGCCTTCCAGTTCCATCACTTCGGATACGGCGCGACGCTGTCGGTCCTGCTCTTCGCGATCGTGGCACTGCTCACCGTCGTGCAGTGGCGCATGCGCAGGAAGTGGGTCTTCAATGAGACATGAGCCATCGGTTCATCGAGGGCCTGGCCCACACCGGCCTCAAGGGCTGACCGGCCTTGGGGCCGACGGCGCCCGTCACGCCGGCGCGCACGGGTGCGGTGCGGGCACGGTGGGAGCGCGGTGGGAGCGGTCCTTGTGCCGTACGCCGGGCGGGGACGGTCAGGCGCGCGGGTCGACGTGGAACTTGGGGCCGGGACCGCAGGCGGCGGGACGGGAACCGGCGAGGATCTCGCCCACCTCCTCCAGGCCCACCACCGCCGCCACCAGCGGGCGCGGGTCCACCGCGCCCGAGGCGTAGTGCTCGATCGCCCCGGCCAGGCCGGGGGAGGCGCTGAGGATCCCGACGGCGGTGACGTCCTTGAGCACCAGCGTCCGGGTGTCCACCGCGCTGGGGGTCGACGACAGGCCGATGTAGACCACCCGCCTGCCCGGCTCCACCAGGCCGGCCGCCAGGGCGGGCAGGCCGGGGGCGGTGGAGGCGTCGACGACGGCGTCGAACGGCAGGTCCGGGAGCCGGTCGGCGGTCCAGGCGCCGTGCACGCCGAGCGTGCGGGCGAACTCCAGCGACGCCCCGGGCAGGCCCAGCACGTGCACCTCGGCCCCCTGTGCCAGGGCGAACGCGGCGGTGAGCAGGCCGATCGTCCCGGGCCCCATCACCAGCAGCCGCTCACCCGGCGCCAGGGCCGCGGCCCGGACGGCCCGCAGCGCGTTGCCACCCGGCTCGACCATGGCCCCGGCGGCCGCGTCGACCGCGTCCGGCAGCCGGTGCAGCGCGGTGACCGGCACCGGGAGCCGTTCGGCCAGCGCGCCCGGCCACCCGCCGCGGATGCCGATCTCGAAGCGGTCCTCGCACACGTGGTGCGTCCCGGCCAGGCAGCGCCGGCACCGGCCGCAGCCGAGCATGGTGTCGCCGGTGACGCGGGCGCCGGCCCAGGAGTCCTCGACGCCCTCGCCGGCCGAGGAGACCGTCCCGCACCACTCGTGGCCGAGCCGCACGGGGTAGCGGGCGTGACCGTCGTGGAGGTAGCTCATCTCGCCGCCGAAGATCTCCATGTCGGTGCCGCACACCCCGGCCCGCTCCACGTCCACGACGACCTGCCCGGGGCCCGGGACCGGCGGATCGACCTCCAGCACCTCGAAACGGCGCGGACCGGTCACGACGAACGCTCTCACGGGGGCAACCTTACGGATGCCGGCCGCGTGAGGGCTCACCCGGTCTCAGGGGGCCGACTTTACCGGGACTCACCAGGCCTCACGGCGGCGACCTCACGGACGCCGGTCGCGTGGGAGGTCACGCGGTCTCGTCCCGTCCCACCGATCTCACGGACGCCGGCTCCGGGAGAGGTCATCCGGCCGGTGCCGACGCCCTCACCAGGGTCTCGCCCGCGGACGTGCGCTGGTAGAGCACCGAGCGGCCCGCGCGCCGCCGCCGGACCAGTCCGGCGTCGAGCAGGATCCTCAGGTGGCGGCCGACCGACCCCAGTCCCTGGCCGGTCAGCGCCACGAGCTGCGAGGTGCTCATGGGCGTGCCGAGCAGGACGAGCACCCCGGCCCGTGCCGGGCCGAGCAGCCTGCCCAGCGCCTCGGGGGCCGTCAGGTCCGGCTCGGCCAGCGCGCCCGAGCACGGGTAGACCAGGGCGTAACGCGGCACCGGCGTGCCCGCGCTCCAGGCGACCCAGCCGTGGCCGCGGGTGACCGGGACGAACATCAGCCGGACACCGGCCAGCTCCTGCGGCGGGCGGTCCTGCGTGTTGATCTGCAGCCGGTTCCCGCCCAGCCAGCGCGTCCCCGGGCGCATGCCGCCCAGCACGGCGGCCCAGCCGCCCTGGGTCAGCCGGTCCGTCCGCGCCAGGATGTCGGCCTCCAGGACACGGCGCCGCCGGGGCCAGTACGGCAGCACCGTCTCCTCCCACACCCACTCCAGCAGGCGGGCGGCACGTTCGGGCAGGTCGGACCGGTGCAGCGCGGCCGGGACCGGTCCCTGCAGCGTCATCTCCAGGTCCGCCCGCGCGGTCTCGGGCTGCGTCCGCCGTACCCGCTCCAGCTCCTCCTCGAAGCCGGGGGAGCCCTCTCCGGACGGGGCGAGGGTGAGGAAGTCGGCGATCCAGCTCCGCCCCAGCGCGGCCCGGACGAGCAGCGCCGTCACCGGGTCGGCGGCCAGGCGCGCCCGGTAACCGGCCAGGTGGTCGTCGAGCCACCTGCGCTCACCCGGATGCGCGGCCCTCGCCCGTTCCAGGGCGATCAGGCAGGTGGTGGTCTCTGCCAGGGGGGAGACCACGAACCGGCTCCCCGCGAGGGTGTCGGCGTTGACCTCCCACCAGCCCATCGTTTCGCCTCCCCGCGAAACTCTAACGACCGCGCGGCGCGGGCGTCGAGACTCCCGGGATGCGTACCTACAAGGAACTCTTCGGGACGCCCGAGTTCACGCCCCTGTTCGCGACCGGCGCGGTGCAGGTCGCCGCCTCGACGGTGAGCGGGCTGGCGCTGGGCACGCTCGTGTACGCGGCCACCCGGTCGCCGCTGCTGTCGGCGCTGAGCATGTTCGGCTCCTCCTTCGCACAGCTGCTCGGGGCGATGGTGCTGCTGTCGGCGGCGGACCGGCTGCCGCCCCGCGCCGCGCTGACCGGGCTGGCGCTGGTCTTCTGCGCGAGCATCGCCGTCCTCGCGGTGCCGGACCTGCCGCTGTGGGCGGTCTTCGTCCTGATCCTCGGCCAGGGGATGGCCGCCTCCCTGGGCGGCGGGGTCCGGATCGGGTTGCTGAACGAGATCCTCCCCCGGGAGGGGTACCTGCTCGGCCGCTCGGTGCTCAGCATGTCCGTCGGCGTGCAGCAGATCTGCGGGTTCGCCGCCGGAGGGGTGCTTGTCGCCGTCCTGTCCCCGCGCGTCACCCTGCTCGTCGGCGCGGGCCTCTACCTGGTCGCCGCGGCCGTCGCGCGGCTGGGACTCGGCGACCGGCCGCCGCGCGTCGCCGGGCGCCCGTCGGTCGCCCAGACCTGGCGGACCAACCGGCTGCTGCTGAGTTCCCGGGCGCGCCGCCGGGTCTACCTCGCCATGTGGGTGCCGAACGGGCTGATCGTCGGCTGCGAGTCGCTCTACGTCTCCCACGACGCCCGGCACGCCGGGCTGCTCTTCGCGTTCGCCGCCCTGGGGATGCTCGCCGGGGACACCGTGATGGGCAGGTTCGTCCCCCCGCGATGGCGGGAGCGGTCGGCCACGCCGCTGCGGCTGCTGCTGGCCGTGCCCTACCTGGTCTTCCTGCTCGCCCCGCCGCTGCCCGTCGCGGCGGCCGCGGTCGCGCTGGCCTCGGCCGGGTTCTCGGCGGGCCTGATGCTCCAGCAGCGCCTGATGGAGATCACGCCGGAGGAGATGGGCGGGCAGGCGTTCGGGCTGCAGTCCTCCGGCATGCTCGCCATGCAGGGGGTCGCGGCCTCGGTCGCGGGCACCGTCGCCGAGCTCACCTCGCCCCCGGTCGCGATGGCGGTGATGGCGGCGGCCTCGATCGCGGTCACGCTGGCCCTGGCGCCGGGCCTGCGACGGGAACGGGAGGGACACGCCGTGACCGGACCGCGCGTCCCGTCTCCGGGATGAGGGGTACGGGGTGAAGGCCAGGGGATGGGGGGCATCGGGGGGCGGGCATCGGGGGCAGGCATGGAGGGCGGGACATGGAGGGCGGGGGCGGGGCGCTGAGGACAGAGAGGGCAGGGAGGACACCGAGGGTTAAAACGTGGCAACGGATCGGGCTCCCGGCGGCCGGCGCCCGGTCCGGGATGCGGCGCGCGGCGCCGGGATGCCGGGCGGCACGGATGGTGTAACGCTACGGAAACGGCACCTTCATGCCGCATTGACACCCGTGAGGCTTGGTTCTACTGTCCAGCTCAGATCGTTAAATCGTTTTTGATTTGGAGTCCGCCACCCCCCAGCCGTTGAGGAAGTGCTCATGTTCGGTTTCATCAACCAGGCCGACTCCGAGGAGGTCGGGCGCAGCCAGGTCAGGCTCCTGTCGGAGCTGATCGGCGGCAGGGGGGAGGTGGCGATCCTGTCGGCGACGGCGAACGCGACCAACCAGAACACCTGGATCGAGTTCATGAAGGACGAGCTCGGCAAGCCCGAGCACAAGGACATGAGGCTGGTCAAGGTTGCATACGGCGACGACGACGACCAGAAGTCCTTCCAGGAGACCCAGGGCCTGCTGCAGGCGTACCCGGACCTGAAGGGGATCATCTCGCCCACCACGGTGGGCGTCTCGGCGGCGGCGCGCTACATCTCGGGGTCGAAGTACAGGGGAAAGGTCGTGCTGACCGGCCTGGGCACCCCCAACCAGATGCGCCAGTTCGTCAAGGACGGGACGGTGGAGAAGTTCGCGCTGTGGAACCCCAAGGACCTGGGATACCTGGCCTCCTACGCGGCGGCGGCGCTGGCCTCGGGTCAGATCACCGGGGCCGAGGGCGAGGTGCTCAAGGCCGGCAGGCTCGGCGAGCGGACCGTCGGCAAGGACGGGGAGATCATCCTCGGCCCGCCGTTCACCTTCGACGCCTCCAACGTGGACCAGTTCGACTTCTGACCCCGCCGCCCCCGGCCCACCGATCCCGGCCCCACCGTTACAGGTGCCGTGACCACCGTCACCGGTGACGGCACCGCGACCGCCCGCGTCCGGCACCTCCGGGCGCGGGCCTCATCGAGGAGGGACAACGTCGTGCAGCGCGTCTGCTTCCTGCTGAAGGTACGACCCGAGCGCCTGGAGGAGTACCGCGAGCGCCACCGGGCCGTCTGGCCGGAGATGCTGGCCGCGCTCAGCGCCACCGGCTGGCGCAACTACTCCCTCTTCCTGCGCGAGGACGGGCTGCTGGTCGGCTACCTGGAGACCGAGGACTTCGAGGCGGCCCGCGCGGCCATGGCCGAGACCGACGTCAACGCCCGGTGGCAGGCCGAGATGGCACCGTTCTTCGAAAGCCTCGACGGCCGCCCCGACGAGGGCATGGTCTCGCTCGAGGAAGTCTTCCACCTCAACTGATTCGGGGACCGACCAATGATCAAGGATTCGCTGCGGGCTCAGGTCATCGAGACCCCGTCGTGGGCGTACGGCAACTCCGGTACGCGGTTCAAGGTGTTCGCCCAGCGCGGCGTGCCCAGGGACCCGTTCGAGAAGCTGGCCGACGCCGCCCGGGTGCACGCCTTCACCGGGGTGGCGCCCCGGGTCGCGCTGCACATCCCGTGGGACCGGGTCGACGACTACGCCGCGCTGGCCGCGCACGCCTCCGGCCTGGGGGTGAGGATCGGCGCGATCAACTCCAACGTGTTCCAGGACGACGACTACATGCTGGGCAGCGTGACGAACGCCGACCCGCGCGTGCGGGCCAAGGCGCTGGCGCACCTGCTGGACTGCGTGGACATCATGGACGCCACCGGGTCCGACACGCTGAAGCTCTGGTTCTCCGACGGGACCAACTACCCCGGCCAGGACGACCTGCGCGCCCGGCAGGACCGGCTGGCCGAGGCGCTGGAGCGGGTCTACGAGCGGCTGGGGGAGGGGCAGCGTTTCCTGCTGGAGTACAAGCTGTTCGAGCCCGCGTTCTACGCCACCGACGTGCCCGACTGGGGCACGGCGTACGCGCACTGCCTGAGGCTGGGCCCCAAGGCCCAGGTGGTGGTGGACACCGGCCACCACGCGCCGGGCACCAACATCGAGTTCATCGTGGCGTTCCTGCTGCGCGAGGGCAAGCTGGGCGGGTTCGACTTCAACTCCCGCTTCTACGCCGACGACGACCTGATGGCCGGGGCCGCCGACCCGTTCCAGCTGTTCCGCATCATGTTCGAGGTCATCGGCGGGGGCGGCTTCACCGAGGACGTGGCGTTCATGCTGGACCAGTGCCACAACATCGAGCCGAAGATCGCCGGGCAGATCCGGTCGGTGATGAACGTGCAGGAGGCCACCGCCAAGGCGCTGCTGGTGGACCGGGAGGCGCTGGCGGCGGCGCAGGCGGCCGGGGACGTGCTCGGGGCCAACGCGGTCGTGATGGACGCCTACAACACCGACGTACGGCCGCTGCTGGCCGAGATCCGCACCGAGGCGGGCCTGGACCCCGACCCGATGGCGGCCTACGCCCGCTCGGGCTACTTCGAGAAGATCGCCGAGGAGCGCGTCGGCGGGGCGCAGGCCGGCTGGGGCGCCTGAGACGGCGCCGCCCCCCGGGAGAACCGTTCCCGCGGCCCCCGGCGCTCGGCCCTCAGGCTCCGGCGCGGGGTCTGCGGGCGGTCTTCCGAGGCGGGGTCCCGTCGCCGGACGGGGGGCGGGGGCCGCGCAGCGGGTCCAGGCGGCGGATCAGCTCGATCGCCGCCTCGGTGATCCGCCCGGCCTCCTCCCCGGAGTCGCAGGTGGCCACCTCGCGGCCGGCCTCGCCGATGACCGACGTCAGGACGGCGACGGTGAGCCGGTCCAGCGGGGTGCTGCCCGCGCCGAGCAGGACGGCGTTCTGCCGTACCCACTCGCGGCCCCGGGTGCGGCGCAGCAGCTCGAACCCGGGCGGGCCGTCCCCGTCCATGAACAGCCGGGCCAGGTCCCTGCGCTCCCAGGAGCCCTCCAGGAAGGCGCGGGCACCGGCGACGAACAGCTCCAGCGGATCGCGGACGCCCGAGCGGCGCGCCTCCGCCACCGCCGAGGCGGCGTTCTCCTCGTGCTCGGCCTGGTGCCTCTCCCACAGCGCGAGGAACAGCTCGGTCTTGCCGCCGAAGTGGTGGTAGAGGCTGCCCACGCTCAGCCCGGCCCGTTCGACGACGTCGGCGACCCCGGCGTCGGCGAAACCGTGCTCGGTGAAGACCTCCCGGGCCGCCGCGAGCATGCTCGTCCGGGTCTGCGCGGTCCGGCTCCACTCCCAGGCTCCGGGCTTGCGTGTCATGTGTCCCCTTCTCACCCTCCGTCGTACACCGTCCGTCCGGGGGACGGAAGGCAGATCGCGGACCCTTCGCGGACCCCGCCCCCGGGGGGCCGGTCGTTCCCGATGCCGCTCAGGAGGGGCTGGGGATCCCGTTGCCGTTCCACCCGCGCCCGGCCAGCACGTCCTCCAGGCGCAGGGCGGGCTCGGCGTCGTCGCGCGGCCCGGCCTGGGCGAGCTGGATCAGCACGCCGTGGGCCTCCTTGGGGTGCAGGAACACCTCGCGCCACCTCGGGTCACCCTGGTTCAGGCCGTGCAGCCGGTAGCCGCGCTCGGTGAGCAGGGAGACCGCCAGGTCCAGGTCGCGCACGTGGAAGTTGAGATGGTGGACGCCGCCCCGCCCCCGGGTGAGCCCGAAGAAGCTGTCGAAGAACGAGGAGCCCTCCAGCGGTTCCATCAGCTCGACCTTGCCGCCGCCCGGGTAGGCGAGCTGCATCACCCGGTACCCGCCGGGGTGGTCGCCGCCGCCCAGGAACGTCCCGCCGAGCAGGTCCTGGTAGATCGGCAGGAGGTCCCTGACCCGGGGCGCCGCGACGGCGGTGTGGTCGAAGACCACGCCGAGCTCCCGGAGTGCCGCGAGTTCCGGTGCCGCCGGGGGTTCCGGCGACGGGACTGCAGGGGGTTCCGGTGAGACGTGCACGTGGGCTCCTCGCGGTCGGGGGCCGGGAGGCCGGCCAATCCTAGAATGACATTCTATTAGCATCCGGGACGCCCTGTCGTGCCGGTCGCCCTCCGGCCGCCCGACCTGGAGAAGGGCCGTTTACCCTCGCCACCGCGGGTAGGCGGAAGATCCCTGACACCCGGCCGATGAGGAGAGCCCCCGCATGACGATCGAAGGACTGTGGAACTACCGCGAGGGCGTGTACGGTCCCGACGAGACGCTGAGCGTCATCGGCTTCGACGTGGAGGCCGTCGACGGCAAGGTCGGCCTGGTGGAGGAGGAGAGCAACGTGACCGACGACAGCTACGTCGTCGCGGACGTCGGCTCCTGGCTGTCGGGCAGGAAGGTCGTGCTGCCGGCCAGTACGGTGACCCGGATCGACCGCGAGGAGCGCAAGGTCCACATCGCGCGCACCAAGCAGGAGATCCAGGACGCGCCCGAGTACGACGCGGCCACCTACCGCCAGAGCGTCTACCGCCAGGAACTGGGCGGCTACTACGGCAGGTTCTCCCCCTCGCTCTGAACGACCCGCGACGGCTCGCGACGACCCGCGACGACCCGCGACGACCCGCGACGACCCGCGACGACCCGCGACGACCCGCGACGGCTCGCGACGGCTCGCGACGAAGCGCGACGGCTCGGCGCGCCCGCGGCGTCCGCCCCGCCCGCCCGCGCGTCCTCCCCGGGCCCGGCCCCGTGCCCGGGGAGGATGCGTCCCGGCCGCCTCACGGATCGGCGCCGGAGGGTGCGATCCGCAGCTCACGGGGCATGTGAAGGCAGGGTTCGATATGGGCCTCCGGCCGCGGGATCGATGCGGCGAGGAGAGGTCCTGAGCGGAGAGGTGTGGCGCGAGATGCCGACGATAGGCCTGGTGGGAACGTTCGACACGAAGGGGCTGGAGTACGCCTGGCTCCATGACAGGCTGCGCGCCCTGGGCTGCGAGGTCGTCCTGATCGACGCGGGGGTGGGGGAGACGCGGCTGCCCGCCGACGTCGCCAACGACCGGGTCGCGCTGGCGGCCGGAGCCGATCTGGCGGCGCTGCGCGCGGCGGGCGACCGCGGGGCGGCCGTCACGAGGATGGGGGAGGGCGCCGCCGCGGTCCTCGCGGAGCTCTACGCGCAGGGACGCCTCGACGGCGTGCTCGCCGTGGGCGGGAGCGGTGGCTCCTCGATCGCGGCGCGGGCCGTCAGGGACCTGCCGATCGGGCTGCCCAAGCTCATCGTCTCGACCATGGCCTCCGGGGACGTCTCCCCCTACGTGGGCGCCAAGGACGTCACGATCATGTACAGCGTGGTCGACGTCGCGGGCGTCAACCGGGTCTCCGCGCGCATCCTCGGCAACGCCGCGGCGGCGATCGCCGGCATGGCGAGCGTTCCCGCCCCGGTCGTCGAGGGTGACCGCCCGCTGGTGGCCGCGTCGATGTTCGGCGTGACCACGCCCGCGGTCGACGCCGCCCGGCAGCGGCTGGACGAGCTCGGCTACGAGGTGCTGGTCTTCCACGCCACCGGCTCCGGCGGGCAGGCCCTGGAGACGCTGGCCGGCAGCGGCCTGATCGCGGGCGTGCTCGACCTCACCACCACCGAGCTCGCCGACGACCTGGTCGGCGGGGTGCTGTCGGCCGGGCCGGCCAGGCTGACGGCCGCCGGTGAGCGCGGACTGCCCCAGGTGGTCGCCCCCGGCGCCCTGGACATGGTCAACTTCGGCCCCCGGGAGACGGTTCCCGAACGCTTCGCCGACCGGCTGTTCTACGTCCACAACCCGACCGTGACGCTGATGCGCACCACGGCCGAGGAGATGGCCGAGCTCGGCCGCAGGGTGGCCGCCAAGCTGCGGGCGGCCACCGGCCCGGTCGCGCTGTTCGTCCCGCACGGCGGCGTCTCCGCCCTCGACGCGCCCGGCGCGCCCTTCCACGACCCCAAGGCCGACCAGGCGTGCTTCGACGCCCTGACCGAGGGGGTCCGGGACTCGGCCGTCCAGGTCGAGCAGACGGACCTGCACGTCAACGACCCCGCCTTCGGCCGGGCCATGGCCGACCGGCTGCACGCGATGATCACCCAGGGAGGCACCGCGTGACCCGGGTGGGGAGCGCTCCGCCGAACCGCGAGGAGATTCTCGCCCGGCTGCGCCGTACCGTCGCCGAGGGCCGGCCCGTCATCGGCGCGGGCGCCGGAACGGGGCTCTCGGCCAAGTGCGCCGAGGCCGGGGGCGTCGATCTGATCATCATCTACAACTCGGGCCGCTACCGGATGGCGGGCCGCGGCTCGCTGGCCGGCCTGCTGCCGTACGGCGACGCCAACCAGATCGTGGTGGAGATGGCGGCCGAGGTGCTCCCGGTCGTCGCCGGCACCCCGGTGCTGGCCGGGGTGTGCGGCACCGACCCGTTCCGGCTGATGCCCAGGTTCCTCGACCAGCTCGCGGCCATGGGCTTCGCCGGGGTGCAGAACTTCCCGACCGTCGGCCTGTACGACGGGGTCTTCCGGCAGAACCTGGAGGAGACCGGGATGGGCTACGACCTGGAGGTCGAGATGGTCAGGCTGGCGCGCGAGCGCGACCTGGTCACCGCCCCCTACGTCTTCGACCCCGACCAGGCGCGGGCCATGACCGAGGCGGGCGCCGACGTGCTCGTCCCGCACGTCGGGCTGACCACCAAGGGCAGCATCGGCGCCGGCACCGCCCTGACCCTGGACGAGGCCGTCGAACGGGTCCAGGCGATGCGCGACGCCGCGGTCGCCGTACGCCCCGACGTGCTGGTGCTCTGCCACGGCGGGCCGATCGCCGAACCGGCGGACGCGAGCCACGTGCTGGCCCGCACCGAGGGCGTGGTGGGCTTCTTCGGCGCCTCCTCGGTCGAACGCCTGCCGACCGAGCGCGCCATCACCGAGCAGGTACGCGCCTTCAAGGAGATCGCCTTCTAGCCCGGCCCGCCGGACGGTCGTGACGCCGGTCAGGAGGAGGCCGATGTCCGGGAGTCCGGCGCCGCCGGCCTGGGGTGAGGAGGGGCGGGCTGAACCGGGCCGGGGCGGAGTGCGTAGCTGGGGGTGTCACAGACGCGAACGCCCGTCACGAAGGAGACCCCTGTTGGCCGGTTCCATCGACCGCGGCCGGATGCACGCCGCCGCGCACAGCCCGTCGGTCCTCTCGCTGCTGCGGGCCGCGCCGGAGCAGGGCGCCGACCTGGTCGACTTCCGCGCCCCGGGCAACCCGTACTTCCCGACCCCCGAGATCTTCGGCATCCTGGAACGCGACCTCGCCGCGATCCTGAGGTGCCGTCCCAGCGACGCCGACACGATCACCGCCGAGCTGTGCGGGGTGCTGGGCCTGAACCCGCAGACCGTCGTCATGGGCAACGGGGCGACCGAGCTGGTCACCTGGATCGACCACCTGCTGGTCGGGGAGAGCCTGGCCGTCCCGATCCCCACCTCCGGCCGCTGGACCGACCAGCCGCTGGGGACGGGAAAGCGGGTGGACATGTACCCCCTGCAGGAGAGCCAGGGCTTCGCGCTGGACGTGGACGCCTTCGTCGCCTTCGTCCGGCACCGGGGCTCCCGGGTGGCGGTCGTCTGCAACCCCGGCAACCCCGGCGGCGGCTACCTGCGCCGCCACGAGGTCATCTCCCTCCTGGACCGGCTCGTCGACCTCGACCTGGTCGTGGTGGACGAGTCGTTCATCGACTTCGCCGACGCCGAGCCGTACCCGAGCGTCGCGAACGAGGCCGCCATCCGGCCGAACGTGGTCGTGCTGAAGAGCCTGGGCGAGAACTTCGGGCTGCACGGCGTCCGCTTCGGCTACCTGGTGGCCAACCCCGCGCTGGCCGCCCGGGTGCGCGGGGCGCTGCCCCGGTGGAACCTGAACTCCTTCGCCGAGACCCTGGTCTTCATGATCCGCCGCTACCTCCCCGAGTACCTGGAGAGCCTGCGGCTGCTCGCCCTGGACCGCGAGTCGATGCACTACCAGCTGACCCGCGTCCCCGGCCTGGCGGTCTTCCCCTCCCAGGGCAACTTCCTGCTGGTACGGCTTCCCGCCGGCAGGGACGGCGTCGCCCTGCGCGACCGGCTGCTCGACGAGCACGGCCTCCTCGTCCGCGCGTGCGGCGACAGACTCGGCATGACCGGCCAGTTCGTGCGCCTGGCCGTCCGGCCCGAGGGCGAGGTGCGGCGCCTGGTCAGCGGGCTGTACGCGGTGCTCTACGAGAGCGGGGACAGGACGCCGAGCCCCGTGCCCACGCCGCAGCCGATCCCGACCCCGCTCTACGACCCGCTGCCGGGAACCGCCTCGACGCCGCTCTACGACCCGTCGCCGATCCTGTCGCCGATCTTGCCATCGGCGCCGCCGGGCGTGCCCGTTCCCCTGTACGAGGGCGACCGCCGCTTCGACATGCTCTCGGCGACCCTGCCGCCCCTCGCCTGATCGGAGTCCGTCGTCCCGGGAGATCGTTCTTGGAAGTGATAGACAACTTTCGCTTCGGTGATAGCGTCGAAGACGTCCAGCCGATCCGGTACGAGGGAGGGCCGAGCGATGACCGAGACGCCCGTGATGCCCCTGCACATGCGGCGGGACCGGTTCGATCCGGTCGAGGAGCTCGCCCGGGCGCGGGACCGCGAGGGGGTCACCCGCTTCACGACGATCTTCGGGACCACCGCCTACCTGGTGAGCCGGTACGAGGACGTCCGCGAGGTGCTCTCGGACGCGACCCGCTTCAGCAACGCCGGGCCGCAGCCGCTGCTGCGGCCCGGCAACATGACCGAGGAGGAGCTCGCCCGCCTGCAGGCCGGGCAGATGCTCGCCTACGACCCGCCCGAGCACACCCGGCTGCGCCGGATGCTCACGCCCGAGTTCACCGTGCGCCGCATGCGCAGGCTGGAGCCGCGCATCGTCGAGATCGTCGACGCGGCCCTGGACGACCTCGAACGGGCCGGGAAGCCCGCCGACCTGGTCTCGCTCTTCGCGCTGCCGGTGCCCTCGCTGGTGATCTGCGAGCTGCTGGGCGTCCCCTACTCCGACCGCGAGGAGTTCCAGCGGCGCACCGGCCGGCTGCTCGACGTGTCGCTGCCCCTCGAACAGCGCACGGCCGCGCAGCTCGAGAACCGCGCGTACATGAGCGTCCTGGTCGAGCGCGCCCGGGTGGAGCCGGGTGAGGACATGCTGGGCATGCTGATACGGGAGCACGGCGACGACCTGACCGACCCCGAGCTCACCGGCATCGCCTCGCTGCTGCTGCTCGCCGGGCACGAGACGACCGCGAACATGCTCGGCCTCGGCACCCTGGCCCTGCTGCGCCACCCCGACCAGCTCGCCCTGGTCCGCGACGACCCGGCCCAGGTCGAACCCGCCGTGGAGGAGCTGCTGCGGTGGCTGTCCATCGTCCACTCGGGCGTGCCGCGCACCACCACGACCGAGGTGGAGATCGCCGGGCACACCATCCCCGAGGGGGCCCAGCTTGTCCTGGCGCTCCCGGCGGCCAACCGCGACCCGGCGCTCGTCGACGACCCCGAGCGGTTCGACGTCAGGCGGGGGGCACCCGGCCACGTCGCGTTCGGGCACGGCGTTCACCATTGCCTCGGCGCCCCGCTGGCCAGGATGGAGATGCGGATCGCCTTTCCCGCGCTGCTGCGCCGCTTCCCGGACCTGGCGCTCGCCGTGCCGTACGAGGAGATCGAGTTCAGGGCCTTCCACGTCGTGTACGGGCTGCACAGGCTCCCCGTCACCTGGTGAGAGAGGGGATCGCGATGAGAGCCGACGCCGAGCGGGACATCTGCATCGGGGCCGGGATGTGCGTGCTGACCGCACCCTCGGTCTTCGACCAGGACGACGACGGCATCGTCGTCGTGCTGTCCGAGGAGATCCCTCCCGGGGACGAGGCCGCCGTGCGCCGGGCGGTCACGCTCTGCCCGTCCGGGGCGATACGCCCGCCGCGGGACGAGGCCGGGCGGTGAGCCGGGCATGGCCGCCGACGCGGGCCGATGACGGAGAAGCGGGAGCCGGAGGAGCCGCGGGAGCCTGAGGATCCGCAGGAGCCGGCGAGGTCGCGGGGAGCGCGGGGGCGGGGCCTGCGGGCCGACGCCGCGCGTAACCACGAGCGGATCGTCGTCGCGGCCGGGCGCGCCTTCGAGGAGGCCGGGCCGGAGGTGACGCTGGAGGAGGTCGCGCGCCGCGCCGGTGTCGGCGTCGCCACGGTCTACCGGCACTTCCGCTCGCGCGACCGGCTCGTGCGGGCCGTCTTCGCCCACCTGCTCACCACGGAGATCGAACCGGCCGTCACGGTGGAGACCGGCGACCCGTGGCGGGACCTCGTCGGCTCTTTGGAGGCCACCGTCGGTGTCCTCTCCGGACGCCGGGTCGTCCTCGCGCTCGCCCGCGAGACGGACGTGGTCGACGTCGAGAGCGTGCACCGCTGCGTCCACTCGATGGAGGGGCTGCTGCGCCGCGCCGCCGCCGCCGGTCTCGTACGGCCCGAGCTCCAGGTCCGGGACCTGGCCGCCGTCGTCGTGATGGCCCTGGCCACCGCGCACCCCGGTGATCCGCGGGGAGCGGGGCCCAGGCGCTACCTCGCACTGCTCGTCGACGGGCTCCGCCCGGCCCCGGCACCCCTGCCACCCGCCCCGGCACCCCCGCCGCCCGGAGCGGGGATCCGATCACCGGGAGTGACGTGAACATCTCACCGGAGGAGCCGGAAGGGCCGGAGGAGCCGGAAGGGCCGGCCGCTCATCCGCGCGCCGGTCACGCCGCCTCGTACGAGCCGCCCGGGCGCCGGGAACCGCACGACGCGCCGCCACGCGAACCCCTCGGAAAGGTCCCCGGACGCCGCCCCGGGAGCGGGCTCGAACCCTGATCGGCCCGCATTCGAAAGGGAACGGGGAACACACCCGGTCACCGCGATCGTACCGGGCGCGAGAAAGGACCGTTCCCTTCCCGGGAACGAATCAGAAGCGCGATGAGCGATTCACGGTCGGTCGTATTCGTGAATTCCCGTATCCGCCGGAAGAAATCCCGCATGATTCGCTTCGCCGGGGCCTCCACCGGGAATCGATGCGGGCGGGTCCGTCCCTGACCCATAATCACCACCAGGAACACGCGAAACGTGAAAAAGGGAGTGCTGCGTTGCACGGCAGAACCTCTCCGCTGTTCGTCGGCAGAAAACGGGAGCTGGAGCTCCTCGGAGAGGCGTGGGAGGCGGCGAGGCGTCGTGACGCGCGCGTCGTGGGCGTCCGGGGCGTGCCGGGAATCGGCAAGACCGAGCTGGTCGAGCGTTTCCTGCGGACGCTCCCCGGCGTGCCGGCCGTCCGTGCCTTCGGCGACGAGGAGGCGCTCGCCCACCCGTGGGGGGTCCTGGACCAGATCGCCGAGCAACTGCCGGTCCCGGCGCTCGCCCGGACGCTGGCGGGCCAGGCCGAGGCCGCCTTCGTCGGCCAGGCCCTCGCGGCGGAGCTCGCCGCGGCGGGCGAGCTGATCGTGGTCGTCGACGACGCCCACTGCGGCGACCGGCAGTCGATGACCGCGCTCCGCCTGGCGGCCAGGCGCCTGCGCAACGCCCAGGTGCTGCTGCTGATCGTCCACCAGGCCGCCGCCCGCCCGGCGGGAGCGGAACCGGACGCGCCCCCGCTGGAGCTGCACGAGGGCTGGGCGCGCCTGTTCGGCTCGGCGCAGGGAGGGCTGGTCCAGGTCGGCGGGCTCACCCCCGACGACCTGGTGCGCCTCGCCGTCGCCACCGGCCACGACGGCCTGACCCCGTCGGGGGCCAGGAGGCTGCACGAGCACACCGACGGCAACGTCCTGCACGCGATCCTCCTGCTGGACCAGGTGGAGATGCACTCGATCAACTTCGGCAACGGCCCGCTGCCCGCCCCGCGCGGTATGACGCAGGCGGTCGTGACGCGGCTCGCGGCGTGCCGGCGCCGTACCCGCGAGGTGGTCTGCGCGGCGGCGGTGCTCGGCCGCCGGTTCGGGCTGGCCGACCTGCGCGCGCTCGCCGGTGTCGCCGGTGTCGCCGGTGTCGTCGGTGTCGCCGACGTCACCGAGGCCGTCGCCGAGGCCGTGGACGCGGGCCTGATCAGGGAGATCCCGGGGACGGCCGGGCAGGAGTTCACGTTCACCACCCTGCTCGTCTGGGACCGCATCTACTACGACTCCGGCGTCGAACGGCGCCGCGCACTGCACCGCGACGCCGCCCGGCTCGGCGGCCCCGGCGCCCTCTGGCACGGGATCGCCGCGTCCGGGGGCGGCACGGACGGCGAGCTCGCCGCGCTGGCCGAACACGAGGCGCGGGCGCAGCTCTCGCGGGGCAGGCTCCCCATGGCCGCGGTCTACGCCCGCCACGCCGCCGAGCTCACCCCGCCGGGACCTGACCGGGTGGCGCGCCTGCTGACGGCCACCGAGACCCTCCTGGTCTCGGGGGACGCCACCGTCGCCCGCCGCTACGAGAGCGAGATCCTCGCCGCGCCCCCCGGCCCCTGGCGCGACTACGTCGCCGGCTACCAGGCGCTGATCTCGGGGCGGGTCGCCGAGGCCAGGGGACTGTTCGTCCGGGCGCTGGACGCGTCCGGCGACGGCGGGGCGGAGAGCCCGCGCGCGCCCGCCGACCTGCGGGCGCGCATCGCGGCCCAGCTCGCGATCATCGCCGTGGTCGAGGTCTCCTACCCGGAGATGGTCGAGTACGGCACCGCGGCCGTCGCCGCCGGCGGCCGCGAACCCTGGGTGGGGGCGTTCGCGTGGTTCGCCCGGTCGCTGGGCTGGGCCCTGGCCGGTCGCGCCGAGGAGGCCCTCGCCTCGCTGGCCGACGCCGACCTGCCCGGCTCGGAGGCGGGACTGGACGGCCTGG
This sequence comes from Streptosporangium sp. DT93, assembly GCF_049844535.1. NCBI lineage: Bacteria > Bacillati > Actinomycetota > Actinomycetes > Streptosporangiales > Streptosporangiaceae > Streptosporangium > Streptosporangium sp. DT93. The sequence continues at coordinate 212,185 of NZ_JBNCLF010000014.1, read as the reverse complement.
TGGCCCGCGGGATGATCCGGCTGTGGACCGACGACCTCGACGGCGCCTGCGCCGACCTGCGGGAGAGCGTCTCCCGGGCCACCCGGGGCGAGGCGCTGCGGGTCGGCCAGGCGCTCGGCTTCCTGGGCGAGGCCGAGTACCGGCGCGGAAGGCTGGACGACGCCGTCCGGTTCACCCGGCTGGCCGTCGGCGACGCCGAGGAGAACGAGCGCGTCTGGGACTACGCGATCCTGCACTCCCTGGCCTGCTACCCGCGCGCGGCCCGGGGGGAGTGGGAGCCGGCCCGCGAGCACGCCCGGCAGGCCGCCGAGTGGGCGCCGATCGTGGAGAGCAGGGCCGGCATCCTCTACGCGGCCGGCGCGCGGGCGACGATCGCCCAGGCGCGGGACGACGTCCGGCGGCTGCTCGCCGCGGCCGAGACCATCGAGTCGCACTACGACTCCCTGGAGCCCGGCACCCACCTGTTGGGGCCGGTGCGCGCCGACGCCCTGTCCCGGCTCGGCCGGGCCGGCGAGGCGGAGGAGTCGCTGGCCGCCTTCGCCGGCCGGGTCGCGCCGGGCGGGCGCCGTTCCGCGCTGATGTCCATCGCCAGGGTGCGGGCCCAGATCGCCGCCGCCCGCGGCGACCACGCGCGCGCCGCGGGCGACTGCGAGGAGGCCCGCGACCTGGCCCGCCAGGTGGGACTGCCGATCGAGGCGGGCAGGATCGACCTGGTGGCCACGCGCTCCCTGCACGCCCGGGGCCGGCACGCCGAGGCCGAACGGCTGCTGCGGCGGGCGCTGGTCGTCTTCAACCGCACCGGCGCCGCCGCCTACGCCGACCTCGCCCTGAGGACGGCCGGGGAGCTCAGGCTGTCGGTGGACGGCCCCAACGCCGCCTTCGGCACCCTCACCGGGGCCGAGCGCGAGGTGGTGGCGATGGTCTGCGAGGGACTGACCACGCGCCGGATCGCGGAACGGCGCTCGGTGTCCATCAGCACCGTGGAGACCCAGCTCAACCGCGTCTACGCGAAGCTGAACGTCACCAGCCGGGTCGAGCTGCGCGCCGTGCTGTCGGAGCCCGGCGGCTGAGCCGGGCCGGTCGCGGACGGCGCCGGGTCGCGGGCGGTCCCGGGTCACGGACGACGGACCGCGGAGGCCGGTCGCGGACGCCGGGTCGCGGGCGGCGTCGCGGGCTGTGCCGGGCCGCGAACGGTGCCGGGTCGCGGGCGGCGTCGGGGTTCGGCCGGTGATCCGTAGGGGTTCTCCCCGGACGCGTCAGGGGAGCGTGGCCGTTACCGTGGGCGCCTGCCGGAGCGCCGGGAGAGGACGCCCGACAGGAGGCCGCGATGCGCTTGACCGTAGACGTCCACAGGACCGCCGGCGGTCACATCGCCGGGACGGTGGAACCCGAGGCGGGACCACCGGTGCCCTTCCACGGCGTCATCGAGCTGGTCACCCTCCTGGAGATCCACCTGGAGGGGTGAGCGCCCACGGGCCGTCATCCGGTCCGCGCCGGCCCGCCGGGCGGCCCGGCCGCGCACCCGCCGGCGCCGGAGAGCGCCGTTCACGGAACGCCACGACGAGGGGGAGAACATCGGATGGGCATCATGTCCCGCCCCGGGAGGGCGGCCCGGTGAACGCCACCCTGACGATCTTCGTGCCGCCGACCGAGGGCGGCCACGACCTGCTGGACAACTGGGTGCGGCCGATCTGCGCGAGGCTGGGCGTCCGCCTGCTGGCCGCCCTCCCCGGTGCCGGCGCGGCGGCCGTCCTCGCGGCCCGCAGGGCCTCGGCGTTCGTGGTGTGGGACTGCTCGGTGGAGGGCCCCGAGGACGTCTACGCGGCCTTCGACGCCCGCGCCAGGCTCGACCCCGCCACCGTCGTGCTGAGCCGCACCCCGCTGCCCCGCAACGTGCTGACCCGCGCGGGTCACGCCCCCCTGCACGGGGAGACGATGGAGAACGCGGCGCTGGGGGAGTGGCTGGAGCGGCGGCTGCGCCGGGCACTGGGCATGCCCCCCGCCCCGGGCCCCTCCCGGCCGGACGGGCACTACTGGATGTTCGACCGCCCGGCGGACTACTTCCTCAGCTCCCACCCCGCCAGGAGGCGGGAGGCGGAGGAGTGGCGGGCCGCGTTCGAGAGGAACCACTCGGTCAGCGTGCGGACGGTGCCGCCCGGCGAGTACTCCTACCCGGGCGAGGTCGTCACCCGCCAGCAGATGTGGGAGGGCGTGGCGCGGCTGATGTACGAGATCAGCGCGACCGGCCGGGTCATCGTCCGCCCCGGGCCGGACTACTTCGCGTCCTTCTGGTCGGTGAGCGAGCTGCTCACCACGCTGTGGCTGCTGCCGCGCGGCTCCACACCACCGATGATCACCTCGGCGCACGTCGTCCACGACCCCGGGGCCATGCGGCGGTTCGAGCACCCGACCGTCCCCTCCGTGCTGGGCGTCCCCCGCCTGAGCGACGCCCACGCCGACCGTTTCGCCCGGCTCGTCAACGCCTCCGACCCGATCACCGCCCTGCCGCGGACCGGGCGTCTCGCGGAGGGGGCGGGAGGGGGCGTCACCGGCACGGTGAAACACCTCGGGCACCACGACCCGGAACTGGACGACCCCCGCTTCTGGGACGAGCCGCGGGTACCCTGCCCGGTCTGCGCGCCCACCGGCAGGGACGCGGCCGCGGTGGACTGGGGGCGGCACATGGACCTGGTGTGGCGGCAGCGCGGGGTGGACCACTACGGCCACTTCACCGTCGGGCGCCGGGAACTCGGCGCGGCGGGGGTTCGCTGCCCCGGGTGCCGCACCCACCTGAGGCTCGTCAACGACCTCGGTGTCCGCACGCTCTGGACGCCGCTGTCGGAGGACGAGCCCGACCGGGACAGGCCGCTCATCCGGCGCGATCCGATCTGGCAGGTGCTGCCGGACGACCGGCGGGTCACCGAGCCGCTCTCCGGCGGGAGGACCGCCGGCCTCCTCGGCGAGTGCCGGAGCAGGAGGCGGGCGGCCGAGGCGAGGTGGATCCCGGCGCACAGCTCCGCCTGACGGCGGGACCGCCCCGCGGCGATCCCCGTTCGAGGGCCGGGCGTTCGTCAGGTGAAGCAGCCCCCGACTCCCCGGAGGGCGCCCCGCTTGAAGGCGCTCAGGCGCTGCGCGGCGGTGCCGTGGTCGTTCACGTCCGTCCAGGGGGTGTCGTCGGCGTGCTGACGCAGGGCGGCCGCGAGCTCCGCGGTGTCACCGTCCTCGAAGTGGAGCATGCCGTCCTCACCGGCCCCCCACAGCGTCGCCCCGGCCAGGCAGTCGGCCTGCAGCTCGATCTGCCGCGACACCAGCCTCTCCGGGATGCGGGCCTGGACGGCGTGACCCCACTCGTGCGCGACGATCAGGTAGATCCAGGCGTCCCCCTGCCGGTACCCCATCCGCATGAGATCGACGTCCCAGGCCACGAAGTCGTAGGGCGGCCAGCAGTACAGGGCGTTGTCGTCGGGGAGCGGGTACCCGTGGCATGTGGGCAGGCTGCCCCATCCGCCGCCGTGGTCCGCGCCGTCGCCCTGGTCCGCGTCGTCGTGGCCCCCGCTGCCGTACATGCCGTCGTAGCCCCCGCCGTAGGCGCCGTACGCCCCGGCGTAGGCGCCGTCGTAGGTGCCGAGAACGCGCGGGGGAGAATACTCCCCGGGAAAGAACTCCGGCCAGTGCCTCGCCCAGAAACGGTCGATGACATATTCGGCGCTACGGATGTCCTCATACATGTCTTCCAGGTCGCCGAGAGGCTTCGCGACGGAAACGGGCGCCGCTTTTCCTCCGTTCTCCCGGGCCGCCGCGGCGTCCGCGGGAATCACCACCAGCAGGGTCAGGAACAGCGCGACACACGCCAGGCGGGCGGCTCCCCGTTGCGAAACGACCATGGTCTCCCCCTGTCACCGGCGACCACCAGGAGAACGCGCGGTGCCTCGATCGGTGCGGAGCCTCAACGGCATGGTCATCGTATGACAAAGAAGTGCGAACGTGAAAGCCGTCCGTGGAGCGAATTCAATTCCGGTGATGTCGATCCGATATGCGAAAGGAATCGCCGGGTCCGGTGCCCGGAATCGGCGCGGCCGACGCTTTTCCCACCCGGTGCCGGGGATGCCGTGGAGACCTCGCCCCGGCCCCCGCCGGCCGTGCACGACCGGCGGGGGCCGGGCGCCGCCGGGCTGCCGGACCCTGCCGGCGTGGCCGGGCTTTCTGCGTGAAGGCCCGGCCGTCCCGGCGGTGGCCGCCGGGCGCTACCGGGTCTCGCCCGCCTGATCGGGTTTCCTGGCCGCGAGCCGTTCGATGACGCCGAGCGTGAAGCGCTCGTGGCGCTCGACGGTGAATCCCATCGCGCGTACCTCGCGTATCGGCCGGCGGCGGTAGTGCTCCCCGGCCGTCGGCACGCTGACCGCGTCCAGCAGCGCCTGCAGCACCCGGACCGGCCAGGACGACGACGCCACGTGGTCGGCCAGCAGCAGCGTCCCGCCGGGCCGCAGGACCCGCGCCATCTCGGCGAGCGCCATCCGCTCGTCGGGGATGCCGCACAGCGCGAACGTGCACACGACCGTGTCGAAGCGCCCGTCGCCGAAGGGCAGCGCCCGCGCGTCGCCCTGCCGGAGATCGGCGGCCAGCCCGAGATCACCGGCGCGGCGCCTGGCCACCGCCAGCATCGGGGCACTCCACTCCACGCCGGTGAGCCGCACGTCACCGGGATAGTGCGCGAGGTTCAGGCCGGTGCCGACGGCCACCTCCAGCGTCTCGCCGGCCGCCTGCCCGCACAGCCAGGGACGGGTGCCGGCGAGGAAACGGCGCTCGACGGATGCCAGCCGCCGGTCGTAGGAGCCGGCCTGCCGGTCCCAGTACCGGCGCAGCCGCCTGTCGCGCGGCGAGATCTCGGACACCGGATCACCCTAACCCGCCCCGGGGGCGGGCGGTCACGATCTCGCCCAGGCGGCCGGACGGCCGGACGGTCGGACGGCTACGGCCGCACGGGCCGGTCGGCGTGGAAGTAGTGGCCCTTCTCCAGGTCCTCGACCAGGCCCGGCCCGGTCGGGTGCCACCCCAGCAGCGCGCGGGTCCTTTCGCTGGAGGCGGGGTTGTCGGTCGAGAGGACCCCCGCCAGCCAGCCGAAGTGCTCGTCCGCGTCGCCGGCGGGGACGGAACGGACCGGCAGGTCGAGGTGGCGGCCGACGATCTCGGCGATCGAGCGGATCGGCACGCCCTGGTCGGCGGCCGCGTGCAGGAGCGATCCGGCCGGCGCGTCCTCCAGGGCGAGCCGGAAGAGGTGCGCGGCGTCGGCCCGGTGCACGGCCGGCCAGCGCTGGGAGCCGTCGCCGACGTGGCCGGAGACGCCCCTGTCGCGGGCGACGCCGACCAGGGCCGCCACGAACCCGTGGTCCCCCTCGCCGTGCACGGTCGGCGGGAGCCGTACGACGGAGGAGCGGACGCCGCGACCGGCGAGGCCGAGGGCCAGGCGTGCGGTGCCCATACGGGTCTCCGCGCCGGTCAGGTGCGTGGGGGACGGGACGGACGTACGCCCGTCCTCCTCGGTGCTCATCCGGCCCGGGGTGATCCCGAGCAACCCGGAGGCGAGCACGAAGGGCCGGCCGGAGCCGGCGAGCGCCTCCCCGAACGTCTCGACGGCGCGGCGGTCGGCGTCGGCGGCGATCTGGAAGCCTCCCTGGAAGGCGATGTCGTGGTTGAACGCGAGGTGGACCACGCCGTCCGACGCGGCGGCCGCCTCGCGCAGGACGTCCAGGTCGTCGATCGTGCCGCGGACCACCTCGGCCCCGGCCCGGATGAGGGCGGCGGCCGAGGCGTCGGAGCGGGCGAGCCCGACGACCCGGTGGCCCGCGCCGATGAGTTCGGGCGTGATGGCGGAGCCGATCCATCCGGATGCCCCGGTGACGAAAACGCGCATGAGTTGGGTCTCCCGTTGAGGGTCGGTCGTCCCGCGCCGATGACGCGCGCCGGACGATCAGGTGATGTCAGTGACTGTCATTGCACAGTAGCACTGATGTCAGTGACTGTCATCGGGTACGATGCCGGACATGGGTCGATGGAAGCCGGACGGGCGCGGCCGGCTCGAACAGGCGGCATTGGAGCTCTACCTCGAGCGCGGCTTCGAACGGACCTCGGTGGCGGAGATCGCCGAACGGGCGGGACTGACGGAACGGACGTTCTTCCGGCACTACGCGGACAAGCGTGAGGTGCTGTTCGCGGGCGCGGACGAGCTGCGGGAGCTTCTCGCGGACGCGGTCGCCCGCGCCCCCGGGTCCGCCCCCCCGATGGAGATCGCCGCGGCCGCCCTCCGGGCCGCGGCGGTCCCGATGCAGGAACGCCGCGAGCAGGCCCGCCGGCGCCAGGCCGTCATCGCCGCCACCCCCGAGCTGCAGGAGCGCGAGCTGATCAAACTCGCCTCGCTGTCGGCGGCCCTCGCCGAGGCGCTGCGGCGGCGCGGGGTGGACGACGCCTCCGCGGGCCTCGCCGCCGAGGTGGGCATCGCCGTCTTCAAGGTCGCGTTCCTGCGCTGGATCGAGCAGGCGGAACAGGCGGGGGAGCAGGCGGGGGAGTCCGGGGAGAGGGATCTGGCGCGGTTCATCGACGAGTCGTTCGCGGGGCTCACGACGGTGATCGCGGGCACCTGACCGGCGGCGGGCGCCTTCGGGCGGTCAGCCGGACCGGTGCGCCGGGGCGGCGGAGCTCTCGCGGACGACGAGGTCGGTGGAGAGCTCGACCCGGCGGGGCTCGGGGGTCTCGCCGCGGGAGATGCCCAGGGCCATGCGGGTGGCGAGGGAGGCCATCTCCTCCAGGGGCTGGCGCACCGTGGTCAGCGGCGGCCAGGCCGACCGGGACAGGGGCAGGTCGTCGAAGCCGACGACGCTCAGGTCGTCGGGGACGCGCAGCCCGCGCTGCCTGGCGACCTCGAACACCCCGAACGCCTGCAGGTCGCTCCCGGCGAAGACGGCGGTGGGACGGTCGGACAGCGAGAGCAGGGCGTGGCCGTGTTCGTGACCGGAGCCGACGAGGAAGTCGCCGTGCAGGATCAGCGCGGGGTCGACCTCGACCCCGGCGGTCTCCAGCGCGGCCCGGTAGCCGTCGATGCGGGCACGGCTGCACAGGACGTCGGGCGGGCCGCCGATCATGCCGATCCGCCGGTGGCCGAGCTCCAGGAGGTGCCGGGTGGCCGCCAGGCCGCCGTGCCAGTTGGTCGCGCCCACCGACGCCACCCCGGCGGCGGGCTCCCCTTCGGGGTCGACGACCACGAAGGGGATGGAGCGGGCGTTGAGCTGGCCGTACTGCTGGGCCGAGAGCCGGGAGCCGACGATGATCACACCGTCGGTGCGGCGGGCGGCCAGCCGGTCGACCCAGTCGCGGCCCGGCCCCGCGTGGGTGTGCAGGACGGAGATGACGATGCTGGCCTCGGCCTCGGCGGCGGCGCTCTCGGCGCCGCGGATGAGCTCCATCGCCCAGGGGCTCTCCAGCTCGGCGAAGATCAGGTCGACCAGGCCGGACGGGCCGTCGGCGCCGCCCGTGCGGCGGATGTAGCCGTGCTCGTGCAGGAGCCGCTCGACCCGCCTGCGGGTCTCCGGCGCGACCTCGGGCCTGCCGTTGATCACCTTGGAGACGGTCGGGGCCGACACACCCGCCTCCTCGGCGATACGGGCTATCGTCACACGGGGCTTCCCTGCCATGCCCGGCAGCATATCCGAAATCTTTCGGAGTGTCGTTCGGGGCTCCGGAGGCGCCGGTCGCCATGCGCCGAAGCCTTCGCCGACCGTCCCCACCGCGTCTCGCCACGCCTCCTCAGGTCTCGTACGAGGAAATTTTTTGCCCCCGGCAGAAACGTTCAGGGGCGGTCGTGCCGCTCAGCCGGCGTGGCGGACGCGGACGTTGCCGTCCCTGGAACGGGCGACGAGGGAGCGCGCCGCGTCCCGGCTCCTCGGGACCCGCGCCGTCGCCCGCCCGCTCCCGCTGGAGACGCTGACCCGGTAGGCGTCGGCGGTCCTCGGCACCACCACGCTCACGGTCCCGCTCCCGGAGACCGCCTCGACCTCGGTGGGAGGCGCGGCGAAGCCCAGGTTGACCCTCCCGTCGGTGGAACGGGCGGTGACCTTCGGCGAGCGGAGCGCCTCCAGGTCGACGCCCCCTCCGGTCGTGACGACGTCCAGCGGCCCGGACAGGGCGCGGGTGTGCACGTCCCCGTCCCGGGCCCTGATCTTCACCGGCTGGCCGAGGCGGACCGCGCTGACGTCCCGGTCGCTGTCGACCTCGATCGTCACGCCCGGCGGGACCATGACCGTGTGCCGGGACTCGCAGTTGTCGAGCACGATGCCGGAGCAGGTGACGCCGACCTGCAGCCTGCCGTCCCTCATCGACCAGGAGGCGTTCCCCTCCTCGGCGGGCGTGCCCTTCAGGGATCGCCTCACCTCGACCGTCCCGGCGGTGCCGGGCTCCAGGCGCACGCGCGTTCCCCTGGCCTCGATGACGAGGGCGGCCGCGGTGTGCGGGAAGAGACGGGTCTCGTTCCGTACGTCCGAGGAGGAACGGAGGGCGCAACCGGTGGTGGTCACGGCGAGCAGGCCGGCGGCGAGCAGGAAGGGGGTTCTACGCGTCATGCGTCGAGGATCGCCGGGCGGGGCGGGGACGCGTATCCGCCGTTCGGCCGATCACCGGCGCGGTCAGGGCTCGTGCCTCGGCCTTTCGGCCGGTTTCCGCGCCCGGTCCCCGCCGGGGACCGGCTCCCGTGCGTTCTTTCGCCGGAGCCCGCGCAGCGACGTCACGAGCGTTCTGGTGACGGCGACGGCCGCGGCGCCCACCGCTCCGACGAGGGGTTCCCTCTCCTCCTCGGCGGTGGGGCCGGGATCGGGCTCGACGGGGTCGGACCGGCCGGCGCGGACCGCCTCCAGCTGCGCCGCGAACGCCAGCCCCAGGAAGAGGGCCATCGAGCTGAGGAACGCCCACAGCAGCAGGGCCATCACGGCGGTGAGCGGGCCGTAGGTCGCGCCGAAGGTGCCGCTGCTCTCGGTGTAGAGGGCCAGCAGCATGGTGAAGACCGTCCACAGCGCGAGCGAGACCAGGGCGCCGAACGCGAGCCAGGTGTGGCCCGGCTGCCTGCGGCGCGGCGCGGCGCGGAACAGCACCGAGCTGGACATCAGCGCGAGCAGGAAACCCAGCGGCCAGCGCACCAGGTTGAACGCGTCGGTGGCCCCCTCACCCCAGTCGTAGACCTGCGCCAGGGCCCTGCTGATGGCGCCGCCGCCGACCATCACCACGAAACCGACGGTCATGAGGGAGCCCGCCGTCAGCGCCATCAGCAGGGCCCTGGCGTACTTGCGCAGGAAGGGACGGTCCCGCTCGACGCCGTAGATGCGGTTCGCCCCCCGCTCCACCTGGGCCATGGAGCTGGTCAGCGAGACCAGGGCGGTGCCGAGACCGAGCCAGAGCGCGAGGGCGCCCCCGGTGCGGCCCGCCTGCCGGTGGCTGTCGGAGAGCACGTCCTGAACGGCCTCCACCCCGGCGCCCGGGGCGATCCTGCTCAGGATCAGCTCCAGCACCTTGCCCAGCTCCTCCTGGTTGATCACCGAGCTGAGCCCGACCAGCGCGATGGCGCCGGGGATGATCGACAGGCAGATCTGGAAGGCGAGCGCCCGGGAGTTGGTCAGGCCCTCGCCGTACCTGAACCTGGCGAAGGAGTCGCGGACCAGGTGCCAGCGGCCGTACTGGCGCAGGGCACTCCAGGCGTCGTCGGCGGAGAGTTCCTCGCCGTTCATGGTCCGCGTCTGCGGGACCTTCGTCGCTGTTCCCATGTCGAACGGCTCGTTACCCGGAATGTGACGTCATGAACGGGTCTGGCTCTGCGTGTGGCCAAGAACACTTGATAAAACCCTGATTCTGGGTAGGGCAGACCCATGGCTGAATTTCTCACCGACATCAAGGAGATCCGGGCGCGTGCGCGCCAGGAGATCGACAAGGGTCCTATCACCTCCGCCTACGGCGCCGACCTGGAGCGGGTCATCCAGGTCTGCAACGAGGCGCTGGCGACCGAACTGGTCTGCGTCCTGCGCTACAAGCGGCACTACTACACCGCCTCGGGCCTGCACGCCGGCCTCGTGGCGGCCGAGTTCCTCGAGCACGCCACCGAGGAGCAGGAGCACGCCGACCGGCTCGCCCAGCGCATCGTCCAGCTCGGCGGGGAGCCGGACTTCAACCCCGACACGCTGACCACGCGCTCGCACGCCGAGTACGACGAGAGCCTCGACCTGATCGAGATGGTCAAGGAGGACCTGGTCGCCGAACGGATCGCGATCGCCTCCTACACCGAGATCGTCAACTGGCTCGGCAACGACGACGTGACCACCAGGCGCGTCTTCGAGGACCTGCTGGCGCAGGAGGAGGAGCACGCCGACGACCTGAAGAGCCTGCTGGAGCGCCTTCCCGGCGCCCTGACCCCCGAGGCCTGAGGTCACGGTCTCCGCAGGCCGGGCCGCGCCGCCGCCGCCGTACGACCGGCCGCGTCGCGTGACCCGGCCGTACGGCGGCCCGGTCCGTCAGCCGGTCGCGCAGGAGACCTGGGGCGCCGATCCGGGCGTCCCCGAGGCGAGGAAACCGAAGGTCGCGGTGCCGCCCGCGGCCAGGGAGCCGTTCCAGGCGACGTTCTTCGCCGAGACGGCGTCCCCTGAGCGGGTCACGGTGGCGTTCCACGCCTGGCTGATCTGCCGTCCGGGGAACGCCCAGCTCGCGGTCCAGCCGGTGATCGCCACCGGACCGCCGTTGGTGACGGTCACCTCACCCTGGAAGCCGCCCTGCCACTGGCCGATCGTGCGGTAGACGGCCGCGCACCCGCCGGGCGGGGGCGTGACGGTCGGCGTGGGCGTGGGCGTGGGGGTCGGCGTAGGTGTGGGGGTCGGGGTCACGGTGGGCGTGACGGTCGGGGTCGGGGTCGGGCCGGAACCCAGCGCCGCCGTCAGGGCGGGGAACCACCGGTCGGCCATCTTCTGGTCACCGGCCGCGTTGGGGTGCACCCCGTCGTAGGTGTCGGAGGCCGTGTTGAACCCCGTCCACTGGTCGACCACCGTCACCGGGGAGCGCGCGGTGGTCTTGGACGCCGCCCAGCCCGGGATCGCCGCGTTGAGCGCGGTGACCCGCTGCGCGCACTCGCCGCACGTGCTCGGCGTCATCGGGATGATCTGAGCGACCAGCACCTTCATGTCGGGATTGTCGGCCCGCATCTGGTCGACCAGCTTGCCGTAGGCCGCCAGGATGGTGGCGGTCGGACGGTTGCTCCAGACGTCGTTGGTGCCGAAGTGCATCAGCACGATGTCCGGGTGGGTCGCCGCCAGCCAGCCGGGGAGCTGGTTCTGGTCGGCGACGGCGGTGACCAGTGCCCCGCCGTGTCCCTCGTTCTCCCCGTCGTGCGCGACACCGCAGCCCTGGGAGGGCAGCGTGCCGACGAAGTCGAGGCCGGTGTGACCGGCGCTCACCAGCTTGTTCCACAGTGTGGCCCGCCAGCAGCCGGGCGAGCCGGTGATGGAGTCCCCGAGTGCCATGATCCTGGTGGCCGCCGCGTTGGCCGGCGTCGCGGTGCCCGCCAGGACCAGGCCCAGGGCCGCCACCGCCGTCACCACGGCCGTGGTGACCGCCAGGACCGTGTTCCTTCCGTGTGTCGTTCTTCGCATTTCCCGCTCCCGCCTTGATGGGGGGCCGATGCTAGGCGGCCCCCGGTGGGGACCGGAAGCGGTCCGCCCGGCGGACCGGGCCGACCTGCGGCGCGTCACCGCCGGAGGTGTAAATTTCAGCGTCGCGGGCGGAACGTAGTCTTGATCGGAACCGCCCGCCCCCGCGGGCGGACCCCGAGGAAAGGACGCCCCCGTGACCCGAGCGGCGGACCCCGGCCGATGGCACACCCGGCTCGGCGAGCTGATCGCCGAGTACCGGGTCCCCGGCGCGAGCCTCGCCCTCCTGTACGAGGGGCAGGTCCACGAGTTCGCCGCGGGCGTGCTCAATGTGGCCACCGGCGTGGAGACGACCACCGACTCGCTCTTCCAGATCGGCTCGGTCACCAAGCTGTGGACCACCACCCAGATCATGCTCCTGGCCGAACACGGCGAGCTGACCCTGGACACCCCCGTCCGCGAGGTCCTGCCGGAGTTCCGGGTCGCCGACCCCGGGGCGACCGCGACGGTCACGATCCGGCAGTTGCTCTCGCACACCTCCGGCATCGACGGGGACCTGTTCCTCGACACCGGCCGCGGCGACGACTGCGTCGCGAGGTACGTCGCGGCCTGCGCCGACCTGGCGCAGAACCACCCGCCGGGCGCCACCCACTCCTACTGCAACTCCGGCTTCGTCGTCGCCGGGCGCGTCGTCGAGCACCTCACCGGCCGGGTGTGGGACGCCGCGCTGCGCGAGCAGGTCATCGAGCCGCTCGGCCTGACCCACACCTGGACCCTGCCCGAGGACGTGCTGCGCTTCCGCGGCGCCATGGGCCACCTGGACGGCGCGCCCGCCCCGATCTGGGGGCTGATGCGCTCCGGCGGGCCGGCCGGGCTGATCTGCGCCCGCCCCGCCGACGTGGTCGCGTTCGCCCGCGCCCACCTGGGCACCGAGCTGCTCGCCGACCCGCGGGCGATGTGGGAACCGCAGGTGGACGTCCCCAACCCGCACACGCTCGGCCCGCGGTGGGGGCTCGGCTGGGTGCTGGACGAGTGGCAGGGCCGCAGGGTCCTCTCCCACGGGGGCAACACCATCGGCCAGGGCGCCATGCTCTGGGTGATCCCCGAGGAGGGCGTCGTGGCGTGCGTGCTGGTCAACGGCGGCCACTCCGCCGCCTTCCGGCAGGCCCTGGCCGCGGAGCTCTTCGACGAGCTGCTCGGCCTGACGGTGCCGCCCGTGCTCGGGCCGCCGCCTGAGCCGTTCGAGACCGACGTCGAGCGCCACGCCGGCGTCTACGAGCGGACGGGCGTGCGGATGACGCTGACGGCCCGCGACGGCGCGCTCTCCCTGCGCTGGGAGACCACCGGAGCGCTCGGCGCCCTGAGCCCGCCCCTGGAGCTCGACCTGGTCCCGGTGGACGACACCACCTTCGTCGGCCGTCCCGAGGGCGACCCCCAGTGGGTGCCGGCCGTCTTCCACGAGCTCGCCGACGGCACCCCGTACGTCCACATGGGCGCGCGCGCCACGCCCAAGGTCGGCTGAGCACCCGCCGCCCCCGCCGCCCGCGCCCCGTCGACGGCGGAGGCGGCGGGGGCGGGGGCGGACGTCAGAGGGTGATCCACTCGGTGGAGACGGTGACCCGGTCGAGGACGTCCGGGATCGGCTCGACGCCGATGCCGGGCCCGGCGGGCACGTCCAGGTGGCCCTCGCGTAGCTCGAAGGGCGCGGTGAGGTCGGTGGTGAAGTAGCGGCGCGAGGCCGAGGTGTCGCCGGGCAGCGTGAAACCGGGCAGGGCCGCCAGGGCCACGTTGGCGGCCCTGCCGATGCCGGTCTCCAGCATGCCGCCGCACCAGACCGCGATCCCGTGGGCGCGGCACAGGTCGTGGATGCGCCGCGCCTCCAGGTAGCCGCCCACCCGGCCGGGCTTGATGTTGACCACCGAGCAGGCGTCCAGGGAGATCGCGGCGGCGGCGTGCGCGGCCGACTCGATGGACTCGTCCAGGCAGATCGCGGTGGTGAGCCTCCGGGCGAGCCGCGCGTGCTGGACGATGTCGTCGTCGGCCAGTGGCTGCTCGATGAGCAGCAGGCCGAACGCGTCCAGCCGGGCCAGGTGCGGGGCGTCGCCGAGGGTGTAGGCGGCGTTGGCGTCGACCTGCAGCAGCACCTCGTCGCCGAAGCGCTCCCGCACGGCGCGCACCGGGGCCACGTCCCAGCCGGGCTGGATCTTGAGCTTGATCCGCAGGTAGCCCTCCTCGAGGTAGCCGGCCACGGCGTCCAGGAGCTCGGGGATCGAGTCCATGATGCCGACCGACACCCCGGCCGGGACGCGGTCGGCGGTGGCGCCGAGGAAGGAGGCCATGGACCGGCCCGCGGCGCGCAGCTCGGCGTCGAGCACGGCGCTCTCCAGGGCGGCCTTGGCCATCCGGTGCCCCTTGAAGGGCTCCAGCGCGTGGCCCACGCCCTGGGCGTCGACACGGGAGGGCAGCGCCGGGATGAGGAAGCGGCGCAGCACGTCGGCGGCGGCGTCGACGTACTCGGGGGAGTAGAGCGGGCCGGACATGGCCACGCACTCGCCCCAGCCCTCCGCCTCCGGTGTCACCACCCGCAGCAGCAGCACGTCGCGTTCGGTCTCGGTGCCGAACGAGGTGCGGAACGGCGCGACCAGCGGCATCGCGACCCGCCTGAGCTCGATTCCAGTGATCTTCATGGTGTGCGGCCCGCGCCGCGTCTCCCCTCGATGTCGTCGCCGTCCGGGCGACACGATACGACGTAGCAGGACCTGTCGTGGAAGCCGGTTACGCGGGCGCCCTCGCCCAGCAGGCCGCCGAGCACCTCGCGCACGGCACGGCGCCAGGACGCGGCGGCACCGGGGTCGCGGCGGCGCAGCGCCTCCACGTCCTCGGGCACCGTGACCAGCACCGTCGCGGCGTCGGTCCGGCCCGCGACCGGGAGGCCGTCCCTCTCGCCCAGCCCGACGACGGCGTCCGGCGGGACCATCGGCCGGCACGGCGCCCCGCCGACGGCGGCCAGGACGTGCGGCTCGGTGAGCCGCCAGACCGCGAGGACCCGGTCGGACTCGTCCCCGGCGTTGATCGCGTCGTCCATGACGCCGTAGAAGGACGGCAGGTACTCCTCGGGACGGGCGCCGAGCTTGACCAGGTTGAAGTGGGCGTTGCGGCGCACCAGCGGGTCGTAGGTCCAGGTGATCCGGTCCAGGCCGCGCTCCAGCGCCCAGGCGCGCTGGTGCAGCTTGAGGGCGAGGCCGATCCCGCGGCCGGCGGAGGCGCCGGTGACGTGGGAGTGCAGCACCTGCCCCGCCGGGGCCGCGAGGAAGCCGACCGACGCGCCGGCCAGGCGGCCGCCGGTGTAGGCCCCGGCCACGTAGTTGCCCGCGTGCGACAGCGCCCGCATCATCTCCACGCTGACGGGGGCGGCGCCGGGGTCGGGCCGCCAGATGGTGTCGAACAGCCGGAAGGCGTCCTCGAACTCCTCGATCGAACGAAGCTCGCGCAACGTCAGACCGTCGGGGGTGCCGGAGCCGCCGGGGTGTCGGTCATGTCGGCCGGAGCCGTCGGTGCCGCGGGAGCCGCCGGGATCACCGGAGGCGTCGGGGGCCTCGGGGGTGCCGAGGTTGCCGGGGGTGCCGGGGGGGCCGGGGGCGTCGTTCACCGGAGCACCGCCTCGACCAGCCCGGCCAGCAGCGCCGCCCGTACGGGCATCTCGGCCACGACCACGTGCTCGTCGTCGGCGTGGGCGCCGCCGCCGACCGCGCCCAGCCCGTCGAGGGTGGGGCAGCCCGCCCCGGCGGTGAAGTTGCCGTCGGAGGCCCCGCCCACGCCGACGCCGGAGAGCGGGGCGAGCCCGGCCTCGGCGGCGACCCGCCGGGCGAGGTCGAACAGCCCGGCCGAGGAGGCGGGCTCCATCGGCGGGCGGTTCGGGCCCCCGAGGACCTCCAGCCGGGTACCGGGGGTGTGCGGTCGGAGCGCCCTCATCAGCTCGTCCACCCGTCGTTGCGCGTCCAGGGTCGGGACGCGGGCGTCCACCGCGAGCCGTGCCAGCGCGGGCACGGTGTTGGTCGTGGTCCCGCCCGACAGCAGGGTGGGCGTCACGGTCACCGGCCCCGGTCCGTCCGCCGCTCCCCGGCCGATCGCCGGTCCCACGGTGGTCTCCGATCCCACGGCGGTCTCCGGCCTCACGACGGGCTCCGATCCCTCAAGGGTCTCCGTCTCCTGGCCGGTCGTCGTCCCAGGCCCCGGGCCGGTCGCCGTTCCCGGCGGGGTGTCGTCCACCCGGGCGGCGATCCCGGCGACGGCGAGGATCTGGTGGGCGAGCTCGACGCCCGCGTTCGCGCCCTTTTCGGGGTCGAGCCCGGCGTGCGCGCCCCGGCCGTGCACCACGACCTCGTACATGGACGTGCCCTTGCGCGCGATCTTGAGCGCGCCGCCGTCGGCGCTCCCCTCCAGCACGAACGTGGCCGCGCAGGCGCGCGCCGACTCCTCGACCAGCGCGCGCGAGGACGGCGACCCGACCTCCTCGTCCCCGGTCACCAGCACGCACACCCCGTCCAGGGACGGCAGCAGGGCCAGCGCGTGGAACATCTGCACCAGCCCGGCCTTCATGTCGAAGACCCCCGGCCCCCGGGCGATCCCGCCGGCGACCGACCAGGGATGGGTCCGCAGGGTGCCGACCGGCCAGACGGTGTCGTGGTGGCCCAGCAGCAGCACCCTGGGCGTGCCGAACGTCCACCGCAGGTGGGTGACCCCGTCGATCACGATCGTCTCGGGCCGGGCGCCGAGACGGTCGTGCCCCTGGCGGGCGACCACCCCGGCACTGGTGGCCACCGCCGCGTGGTCGGCGGAGAAGGACTCGCACAGCACGAGCTCCCGCAGGTCCTCCAGCATGGCGTCCAGATCCGGGAGGGTCTCCGGGGTCTCCGGGATCTCCGGGGACATTGGCGTCGCCGGGGTCGCCGGCGTCACCGGTGGGACGACCGCGTCGGCGTGGGGGAGACGGTGGGGGCGGGGCGGGTGAGGCTCAACGGACACGTGCCAGTCCTCCGGTTCGGCGGTCACCACGACCGTACGGCAGAGCGGGGTGAGAAATTTCATCCGATCCCCTCACGAGGGGGCCGGGCCGTCGATCCGCCCGCAGGCCCGCACCGGCAGGGATCGGGGGAGGCCGGACACCGGCGGGCGATTATGAAGGAAAGTTACAAGCTTTGCCGACGAGATGGAGATAATTGACGCGGCCGCCCGGTCGAACGTATGGTCCGGACAACACCCCCCACCTCCCCGTCCAGGCCTCTGACCTCGAAGAAGACCCCACGGAGCGGTTCATGAAGCGAACAGCAGCGGCAGCGGTCTCCCTCTGTCTCGCCGCCGTGACCGCCGCATGCGGTGGCGGTACCGATGGCGCCCCGGGAACCACGGGAGCCGCGGGACAGCCCGCCGGTGCGGTCTTCACCACGATCGACGCACTCAAGCCCGGCATCGACGCGAACGCGCCGATCAACCCGTACAACCCCAAGGGCAACGCCTTCCGGGGGTTCAACGCCGAATGGCTCGGGTGGACCAAGAACCACCTGACCGATCCGAACCTGTTCTACCCGGGCGTCGCGCGGAGCTGGCAGATCGCCCCCGACCAGTCCTCGATCACGCTGCGGCTGCAGCCGCAGGGCCGGTGGTCCGACGGCAGGCCGATCACCGCCGAGGACGTGAAGTTCTCCATCGGGGTGGCCTACACCCAGGGCGGCACCGCCTACGCCCTCGACCCCTCCGCGGCCGGCACCGCCTCCGACATCACGATCCTGGACGAGCGGACGATCAAAATCACCCAGGCGGCCGCGAACCCGAGCTCCACCTTCGTCCGCAGCGTGATGGAGACCGTCATCGTCCCCAGGCACGTCTGGAACTCCGTGCTGCCCGCCGACTTCTGGCAGCGGCTCAAGGTCGCCCAGAGCGACGCCCCCGGGGCCGGGGCCGCACGGGCCGGGATCACCGCCCTCGCCGAGAAGGTCATCACCTTCGCCCCGGCGAAGGACGTCTCGGCCGGGCCGTTCGTCCTCAAGCGCGTCAACCCGGGCGAGGCCCTGCTCGTCAAGAACACCTACTTCCACAACGCCGCCGCCGTCGCCGCCGACCAGGTGCGCATCCTCAACTACACCGGCAACGAGCAGGTCTGGAACTACCTCGTCGCCGGAAGGCTGGACAGCGCGCCCTTCACCGCCGTTCCCGCAGGGGTGATGCGCAGGATCGCCCGCACGCCCGGGAACGTCGTGGTCAGGGGCTTCTCGCCGGTCAGCGAGGGACTGGCGTTCAACCAGTCCAGGAAGCCCTACGACAACGTGCACGTCCGCCGCGCCCTGGCCCACCTGATCGACCGCGCCCAGGTCACCAAGGTCGCCTCGCCCGAGGGCGGCACCGCCTCGGTCACCACCTCCGGCCTGCACCAGCGGGCCGCCCAGGCGTGGCTGGGCGGCGGCGCCGGCGGCGTCGGCGCCCTGGAGCCGTACCGGCACGACCCGGCCAGGGCCGAGGCCGAACTGCGGGCCGCGGGCATGCGCAAGACCGAGGGCAGGTGGACGCTGCCCGACGGCTCCCCGTGGAAGATGACCATCAACGTGCCCGCGTCCTTCTCCGACTGGCTGGCCGGGGCCAAGGCCGTCACCAGCCAGCTCAACGACGCCGGCATCGAGGCCGAGGTCGTCACCACCGCCGACTACCCCCTCTACCTGGAGGAGATGGCGGCCGGGAAGTACGACGTGGGGTTCTGGCTGGTGGCGCTCGGGCCCGCGCCGTACAACATCTTCCAGCGCCTGTACGGCGCCCAGAACGGCTGGAAGCTCTTCGGCGGCAGACTCAGGCACGTCCCCGCAGGCACCGAGGGCAACTGGATGGGCGGCGCCGAGACCGTCGAGGTCGCCGGCGAGGGCCGGATCGACCCCGGCGCGCTGGCCGTCAGGCTGAACTCCGCGCCCGAGGCCGAGCAGCGGAGGATCGTCTCGATCCTGGCCAGGGCCGCCAACCAGGACCTGCCGGTGATCCAGCTGTGGGACTACGTCAACACGCAGGTGGTCAACACCACGCGCTTCGACGGCTTCCCCGGCGACGAGAGCGACGCGCTGCGCCTCACCTCGGGGGTCTGGCTCCAACTCGGCATGATCAAGAGGAAGTAGCCGCACATGACGGTCTTCGCACGCCGCCTCGCGGGCCACCTCGTCCGCGGGCTCGCCATGATCCTGGTGGTCGCCACGATCAGCTTCGTGATCATCAGGAGCATCCCCGGCGACCCCATGCGGGCCCGCTACGAGAAACTCGTCGAGCAGGGAATGTCGCCCGAGCAGGCCGAGCGCGCCACCGCGGTGATGTACGGCTTCATGCCCCGGGGCACGATGTGGGAGCAGTACACCGACTACATGAGGGGACTGCTCCACCTCGACCTCGGCCGGTCGCTGAGCGTCCCCGGCGCCGAGGTCACCTCCCTGCTCGCCTCGGCCGCCGCCTGGACGATCCTGCCGGTGCTGGTCGGCACGCTGCTCAGCTTCACGGTCGGGATCATCTTGGGCGTCTACGCGGCGATCAAGCGCTCCAGCAGGCTCGGCGACGCGCTGGCCGTCTCCGGCTCGCTCCTGCACGGCCTGCCGCAGTACGTGCTGGCGCTGCTGCTCAGCGCGGCCTTCACCACCCTGCTGCCGATCTTCCCCGCGAGCGGCACGGCCGACGTCACGCTGGAGCCGGGACTCAACGCCGCCTACGTCGGCTCGCTGATCCAGTACGCCACGCTGCCGGTGCTGACCTACGCGCTGGCCGGGTACGGCGGCTGGATCCTGGCGATGAAGTCGAGCGTGGTCACCGTGCTGGGCGACGACTTCATCCTCGCCGCAGAGCTGCGCGGCATGCGGCGCGGCGTCGTCTTCCGCTACGTGGCGCGCAACGCCATCCTGCCGCTCTTCACGATCCTGGCGCTCTCGCTGGGCCTGCTCTTCGGCGGCGCCATCTTCATCGAACGGATCTTCACCTATCCGGGGCTGGGCCTGCTGCTGCTCAACAGCGTCACCGACCGCGACTACGCGCTGATGGGCGGGGCCTTCCTGCTGATCACCGTGGCGATCGTCATCGCCAACATCGTGGCGGACATGCTCTACACCGCGATCGACCCGCGCGTCCGCTCGGGACAGGAGGCGGCGTCATGACGGCACCGACCGTGATCCCCGGGGCGTCCGGCACGCCCGAGGCGCGGGGTACCGCCGAGGTCCCGGGCCCCGGCACCCCCGGCGTTCCCGGCGCCCGCGCCACGCAGCGGCGCAACTTCCGGCGCGGCGTCCTGCGGGTGCTGCGGCGCAAGCCCAGCCGCGTCGTGGGCGTGGCCATCCTGGCCGTGTTCGCGTTCATGGGGATCTTCGGGCCGCTGCTGTACCCCGCGCGGCTGCCGCGCGACGACAACGCCCTCTACGCCGCGCCGAGCTGGGCGCACCCCTTCGGCACCGACTTCGAGGGCACCGACGTGCTCGCGCTGGTGGTCACCGGCTCCCGGTACGTCCTGCTGACCGCCCTGGTCACCGCGGTCATCACCGTCGCCCTGGGCACCTCGGTCGGATTGTTCGCCGGGTTCAGGCGCGGGCGCTGGGACAGCGTGCTGATGCGGATCACCGACATGAAGCTGACCATCCCCGCGCTGCCGCTGCTGCTGGTGCTCTCGACCGTCTGGAAGTTCACCGGCCCGCTCCAGATGGGACTGGTGCTGGGCCTCCTCGGCTGGGGCGGGGTGGCGCGCGCCGTACGGGCGCAGACCCTGTCGCTGCGTGAGCGCGGCTTCATCGAGGCCGCCCGCGGGCTCGGGCTGTCCACCCGGCACATCGTCGGCAGGGAACTGCTGCCCAGCATGGCCCCCTTCATCGCGATGAACATGCTCATCGCGGTGACCGGCGCGGTCTACGCGCAGGTGGGCCTGTTCTTCCTGGGCGTCCTGCCGTTCGACGCCAACAACTGGGGCGTCATGCTCAACCTCGCCGTGTTCGGCGGCGGCGCGCTGACGACGACCGCCGCGCTGCCCTACATGCTGGCGCCGCTATTGGCGATCCTGCTGCTCACCCTGGGCATCGTCCTCGTCGTCGACGCCATGGACGAGATCTTCAACCCCCGCCTGCGGGAGGAGTGACAGATGTTTGCACGTTCGAGGAAGGTGCCCGCGACGCCGGACGCGCGGCCGTCCCCCGCCGCCGGCGGCCACGGGCCTCCCGGGGTACGCGTCGGCGGCCTGTCCGTCGTCTACCGCACGGGCGGGGGTGAGCTTCCCGCCGTCTCCGGCGTCGACCTGGAACTGCTCCCCGGCACGATCACCGGTGTGGTCGGCGAGTCCGGCTCGGGCAAGTCCACCCTGGCGCTCTCGCTGCTCAACGCGGTCCAGCCGCCCGGCAGGATCAGCGCGGGCAACGTGGAGATCGACGGGCTCGGCGACGTCACCGCGCTGCGCGGCGACGCCCTGCGCAGCGCCAGGGGCCGCCACATCGGGTACGTCTTCCAGGCCGCGCAGAACTCCCTCAACCCGCTCAAGACCGTCGGCAAGCAGCTCCTCGACCTGGGCCGCTCGCACGGGATCGAGGACCTGCGCGCGCTCGTCGCGGACGCCAGGGACCTGCTCGGCCGGATGGGCATGGACGGCGCGCGCGTGCTCGACTCCCACCAGCACGAGCTGTCGGGCGGTATGCGCCAGCGGGTCGGCATCATGCTCGCGCTGGTCCTCAACGCCCACCTCGTCGTGCTCGACGAGCCCACGACCGCCCTCGACATGATCACCCAGGCCACGATCCTGCGGATCGTCCGGGAGGTGCACCAGGAGCGCGGGCTCACCACGCTCGTCATCACCCACGACCTGGGCGTGGTCGCCGAGGTCGCCGACCGGCTGGCCGTCATGTACGGCGGGCGGGTGGTGGAGCAGGGGCCGACCACCGAGGTGCTCGGCGCCCCCCGCCACCCCTACACCCAGGGCCTGATCCGGGCCATCCCGCGCCTGGTCGGCGACATCGGGGAGGCCAGGGCGCTGCCCGGCCGCCCGCCGACGCTCGGGACCGTCCCGGCCGAGGGGTGCGTCTTCAGGGAGCGGTGCGAGTGGCGCATGGACGTCTGCGAGACCGAGGAGCCGCCCGCGGTCGTCCGCGGCGCGTCGGTCGTGGCCTGCCACGCCGTGGCCGCCCGCGACGCCGAGGCGGACACGGCGCGTGAGGCGGACGCGGCGCGGGAGGCGCGAGGGGACACGAGCGCGGGCGCGGGAACCGGTCTCCTCGTCGGGCGGGACGGCGGCAGGAGCGCCGCGCGGATCGCGGAGGGAAGCGGATGCCGCAGCGCCGTGCTCGACGTGGACGAGAACGCCGGCGGAGCCGTCCCGGCGGGAGCCGGACGGGCCGGTGGAGCTCGCGGGACGTACGGGTACGGATACGGGGAGCGGGAGGAGAGGACGTGATCACCGGACAGGGCGTCACGAAGACCTTCAGGCAGAAGGGGAGCATGCTCGCCGGGCGGGAGGTGCGGGCGCTGCGCGGCGTCGACTTCGCCATCCCCAAGGGCGGCGCCGCCTCCTTCATCGGCGAGTCCGGCTGCGGCAAGACGACGCTCGGGCGGATCATCGCCGGGCTGGAGAGCCACGACTCCGGCGAGATCACCATCGACGGCACCCCGATGTCGTCGCTGCGCCCCCGGCAGCGGCAGCCGTACTTCCGCCGCATCCAGCTCATCCACCAGGACCCCTACTCCGCGCTCAACCCGACCAGGACGGTGCACCAGACGCTGGACGCGCCGCTGTCGCTGCGGGCCGGGCAGACCGGCCGCTCGCGGGCGTGGGCAGACGGGCGGGCGAGGGAGCTGCTGGAGCTGGTCGGCCTCGACCCCGGCTACGTGCTGTCGCGCTACCCCCACCAGCTCTCCGGGGGCATGCGCCAGCGGGTGGTCATCGCCCGCGCCCTCACCGTCGACCCCGAGATGCTCGTCGCCGACGAGGCCGTCTCCATGATCGACGTGTCGTTGCGGCTGGGCATCCTCGCGCTCCTGAAGGACCTGCGCGAACGCCTGGGGGTGAGCGTGCTCTTCATCACCCACGACGTGGCCACCGCCCGCTACATCGGCGACGACGGTGAGCTCTACGTCATCTACCGGGGGCAGGTCGTCGAGCGCGGCCACGTGGAGACGATCATCTCCGGGCCGGTGCACCCGTACACCCAGTCGCTGCTGTCGGCCATCCCGGTGCTGCACGGCCTGGAGCGGCCCGGTGAGGAGGCGGTGACGCCGACCGGGGCGCACGACGAGAGCCGCGCCGACACCGGGTGCCTGTTCGCCGGACGCTGCCCGTTCCGCACCGGCCGCTGCGACGAGGAACGCCCGGTGCTGGGGCACGGCGGCGGCACCCCCCAGGAGCACGCCTGCTTCCACCCGGCCGCCCGCGACGTCGTCGCCGTCCCGGCGGGCCGGTCGTGATCCCGGCCGGGAACGCCCCGGAGGCGACCGCCGTCCACGAGGTCCTCGCCGGCAGCACGGGCGGCGCTGGCAGCACGGGCGGCACCGACGGCACCGACGGCGCCGGCGGCGCCGGCGGCGCGGTAGGCGCGGGCAGCGTGGGCAGCGCTGCCGGTGTGGCGGCGCTCGCCGGGATCGTCCGGGCCGCGCTCGTCCACGACGCCGCCGAGGCGGCGGACCTGGTCGCCCGGCTCGCCGACCCGCCCGCGGACCGGCGCTGGACGGCGCTGGTGACGCGCGACCTGAACGGCGTGGTGTTCGCCTCCGTGTCGGGGCGCGACCCGCGCGTCGGTCACGTCGACCTGCTGGCCGTGCACCCGGCCGCCCAGGGGGCCGGGCTGGGACGGGCGCTGCTCGTCGCGGCCGAGGAGTGGCTGAGCGACCGGGGGGCGACCGAGGTCCGGCTGGCCGGCAACCCGCCCTGCTACGCCTGGCCCGGCATCGACGTGCGCTACACCCCGGCCGTCTGCCTGGCCGAGAGCCTCGGCTACCGGCGGTACCACGTCGCGGTCAACATGACCGCCGACCTCGCCGGCAGCCTCACCGGCGACCGCCCCACCGATCTCGCCACCGACCCCGCCACCGGCCTCGCCGCGGACCTGTCCGCCGACGCCGGTCTCGCGCGGCTGGAGGAGCGCGGCATCACCGTGCACGCCGCCGCCCCCGGTGACCGCGCCGCCGTCCGCGCCTTCGTCACCGAGCAGTGGCACGCCGGCTGGGCGTGGGAGGCCGAGCGGGCCACCGGCTGTCACTACGCCCTCAGGGAGGGGGAGATCCTCGGTTTCGCCTCCTGGGGGGCGCGGCCCGCCTGGTTCGGCCCGATGGGCACCGCATCGGCCGCGCGCGGCCTGGGCGTGGGCGGGGTGCTCATGCGCCGCTGCCTGGCCGAGCAACGGGCCGCGGGCCTGACCAGCGTCCAGATCGGCTGGGCCGGGCCGCTGCGCTTCTACTCCCGCGCGCTCGGCGCGTACGCCGAGCGGGTCTTCTGGCTGTACCGCAGGGACCTGCCGCGAGAGGCGCCGGCCGGGGGAACGGACCCGGCGACGAACTCGACGAAGGACCCGCTGACGGGGCTCAGACGGGGCAGGCGGCCGTGACGCGGCCGACGAGGGAAGACCGGCCGCGTGATCGCGGCGAGACAGGAGAACCAGCCACATGGGACATCATGACTGATCCACCGGCCACCTCTTCCGGCCCTCCGGCCCCTGCGATCCCCCCGGCCTCGGCGTCTTCGGCGTCCGTCCCCGTCCAGGGGACGTCGGCCGAATCGGAGCCCGGCACGTCTTCGGAAACCCCCGCATCGGGACCCGGCACGTCTTCGGGAACCCCGGGCCTCCCGGGGGGAGGCACGTCTTCGGGGCGCACGGGCGCCTCGGGAAACGGCACCTCTTCGGGAAGCACGGTCCCTCCGCTGCCGCCGACCGAGCAGAGCGACCCCCGCTACAGCGGCATCGACCGGCTCCCGACCGAGCAGGTGGCCCGGCTGATGAACGCCGCCGACGCCGCCGTGCCCGCGGCGGTGGCCGAGGCGGTCCCGGCGATCTCGGCCGCGATCGACGCGATCGTGGAGCGGATGCGGGCGGGAGGCCGCCTGTTCTACGTGGGCGCCGGGACGTCGGGCCGGCTGGCCGTGCTGGACGCCTCCGAGTGCCCGCCGACCTTCGGCACCGACCCCGAGCTCGTCCAGGGCGTCATCGCGGGCGGCCCGCCGGCGCTGACCCGTTCGGTCGAGGGGGCCGAGGACGACCACGCCGGGGGCGCAGCCGCCCTCGCCGAGCGGGGGGTGGGCGCGCTCGACACGGTGGTGGGCGTCTCCGCCGGAGGGCGGGCGCCCTTCGTGCTCGGCGCGCTCGCCGAGGCGGGCCGCCGCGGCGCCCTGACCGTCGCGCTCTCCTGCAACCACGCGACCGCCCTGTCGGCGGCGGCGCTGCACCCCATCGAGGTGATCGTCGGCCCGGAGGTGGTGACGGGCTCCACCCGGCTCAAGGCGGGGACCGCGCAGAAGCTGGTCCTCAACATGATCTCGACGATCACGATGGTCCGGCTCGGCCGGACCCACGGCAACACCATGATCGAGGTGTCCGCGATGAACTCCAAGCTGGCCGACCGGGCCGCCCGGATGGTCGGCGATCTCACCGGCGCCGCCTCCTCCGTGGCACGCTCCACCCTGGAGGCCGCCGGGTGGCAGGTGAAGGCCGCGGTGCTCATGATCGAGCACGGTCTCGACGCGCCCGCCGCCCGGCTGCTGCTGGAACGGCACGGCGACCGGCTGGAGGCGGCGATGGCGGCGGCGGAGACCCGGTAGACGACCGGCCGGCCCGGCGGCCAAGGGCGCGGGCCCGGGTCCGGGTCAAGGCCACGGGGTCCAGGTCCGGGATCGCGAAGACCGGAACCGCGAACGCGGGTGCCCCGGGCGGAGGCCCGGGGCACCCGCCCGTGACTACGTGGGCTCGTACGCGAGGTTGGGGCGCAGCCAGCGCTCGACCTCGGAGAGCGCCATGTTCCGCCGCGACGCGTAGTCCTCGACCTGGTCCCTGCCGACGCGCCCCACGGTGAAGTACCGCGACGCCTGGTGGGCGAACAGCAGCCCGCTGACGCTGGCCGCCGGGGTCATCGCGAACGACTCGGTCAGTCCCATGCCGAGCTTCTCGGCCTCCAGCAGGTCGAACAGGTCCTGCTTCTGGCTGTGGTCCGGGCTCGCCGGGTAACCGAGGGCGGGACGGATGCCGCGGAACCGCTCGGCGTGCAGGTCCTCGATCCTGGGGTCGGCGTCCGGCTCGTACCAGGCGCGCCGCGCCTCCAGGTGGATGTACTCGGCGAACGCCTCGGCCAGCCGGTCGGCCAGGGCCTTCACCATGATCGCCCGGTAGTCGTCCTGCTGGGCCTCGTAGACGGCCGCGAGCTCCTCGGCGCCGTGCACGGCCACGGCGAACCCGCCGAGGTGGTCCCCGGACGGGGCCACGTAGTCGGCCAGGGACCGGTTGGGCCGGCCCTCGGGCTTGGCCGTCTGCTGGCGCAGCATCGGCAGCCGGAGGACCTCCCCGCCCTCCCCGGGATCGCCGACCACGATGTCGTCGCCCTCGGAGTGGGCGGGCCAGTACCCGTAGGCGCCCCGTGCCTGGAAGCTCCCCTTGGCGATGATCTGGTCGAGCATGGTGTTGGCGTCGTCGAAGAGCTCGCGCGCCACCGGCTGGTCCAGGATCGCCGGGTACTTGCCCTTCAGCTCCCAGGCCAGGAAGAGGAACTGCCAGTCGATCATCGCGCGGAGGTCGTTCAGGTCCGGCTCCACGACGCGCACGCCGGTGAACTCGGGGACGGGCAGGTCCTCGAAGGAGACCCGCTCGCGGTTCGCGCGGGCCTGCTCGACGGTCAGCAGGGCGGTGCGCTGCTTGTTGGCGTACTGCTCGCGCAGCCGGTCCTGGTCGGTGCGGTTGCTCGCGTCCAGCTCCTGGGACCGGTCGCCGTCCATCAGGTCGGAGACCACGCCGACGACGCGGGAGGCGTCGAGCACGTGCACCGTGGTGTTGTCGTAGGCGGGGGCGATGCGGACCGCGGTGTGCTGGCGCGAGGTCGTGGCGCCGCCGACCAGCAGGGGCAGCTTCAGCCCGCGGCGCTGCATCTCCGCGGCGACGGTGACCATCTCGTCCAGCGACGGGGTGATCAGCCCGGACAGGCCGATGACGTCGGCGCCCTCGGCGATCGCGGTGTCCAGGATGACCGAGGCGGGCACCATCACCCCGAGGTCGACGACCTCGTAGTTGTTGCAGCCCAGGACGACGCCCACGATGTTCTTGCCGATGTCGTGCACGTCGCCCTTGACGGTCGCGAGCACCACCTTGCCCTGGCCGCGCGCGGTCTCGGCGCGCCCCTCCTGCCGCGCCAGCTCCTTCTCCGCCTCCATGTACGGCTCCAGGTAGGCGACCGAGCGCTTCATCACCCGCGCGCTCTTGACCACCTGCGGCAGGAACATCTTGCCCGACCCGAACAGGTCGCCCACGATCTTCATGCCGTCCATCAGCGGGCCCTCGATCACCTCCAGGGGACGCGCCCTGCTCTGGCGGGCCTCTTCGGTGTCGTCCTCGATGAAGTCGACGATGCCGTGCACGAGCGCGTACGACAGGCGCTCCTCCACCGGCGCGTCACGCCAGGCCAGGTCCACGACCCGGCGCGTGCCCGAGCCGCTCACGGTCTCGGCGAAGGAGACGAGCCGGTCGGTGGCGTCCTCGCGCCGGTCGAAGATCACGTCCTCGACGAGCTCCAGCAGGTCCGCGGGGATGTCCTGGTAGACCGCGAGCTGCCCGGCGTTGACGATGCCCATGTCCAGCCCGGCCCGCACGGCGTACAGCAGGAACGCCGAGTGCATGGCCTCGCGCACGACGTCGTTGCCGCGGAAGGAGAACGACAGGTTGGAGATGCCGCCGCTGGTCCGCGCCCCCGGGCAGCGCTCCTTGATCAGCGGCAGTGCCTCGATGAACGCCTTGGCGTACCCGTTGTGCTCGCTGATGCCGGTGGCGACCGCGAGCACGTTCGGGTCGAACACGATGTCCTCGGGCGGGAACCCGGCCTTCTGGGTCAGCAGGTCGTAGGCGCGGGCGCAGATCGACACCTTGCGCTCGACGGTGTCGGCCTGCCCCTCCTCGTCGAAGGCCATGACGACCACGCCGGCGCCGTAGTCCCGGATGATCCGCGCCTGCTCCAGGAACGGGCCCTCGCCCTCCTTGAGGCTGATCGAGTTGACGACGCCCTTGCCCTGGACGCACTTGAGCCCGGCCTCCAGCACGCTCCACCGCGAGCTGTCGATCATGATCGGGATGCGGGCGACCTCCGGCTCGGTCGCGATCAGGTTCAGGAAGGTCGTCATCGCCTGCACGCTGTCGAGCAGGTCGGCGTCCATGTTGACGTCGAGCAGGTTGGCGCCGCCGCGTACCTGCTCCAGCGCGACGTCGACGGCGCCCTGGTGGTCGTCGCCCTCGATCAGGCGGCGGAAGCGCGCCGAGCCGGTGACGTTGGTGCGCTCGCCGATCATGACGAACCCGGTGTCCGGGCCGATCTCGAAGGGCTCAAGGCCGCTGAAGCGGGTACGGGCCGGAGGCTCGGCGACCGGCCGGGGCGGCAGGCCGGACACCGCGTCCGCGATCTTCGCGATGTGGGCGGGGGAGGTGCCGCAGCACCCGCCGACGATGTTGACCATCCCCGAGGTGGCGAACTCGCCCACCAGCGCCGCGGTCTCCTCCGGCGTCTCGTCGTACCCGCCGAACGCGTTGGGCAGGCCCGCGTTGGGGTGGCTGGCCGTGTAGGTGTCGGCGAAGCGCGCCAGCTCGGCGACGTGCGGGCGCATCTCCGTGGCGCCCAGCGAGCAGTTCACGCCCACCACCAGCGGGTCGGCGTGCCGGATCGAGCTCCAGAACGCCTCGACGGTCTGCCCGGACAGCGTGCGCCCGCTCAGGTCGACGATCGTCACCGAGATCCACAGCGGCAGGTGCGGCGCGACCTCGCGGGCGGCGGCGACCGCGGCCTTGGCGTTGAGCGTGTCGAAGATCGTCTCGATCAGCAGCAGGTCGACCCCGCCCTCGGCCAGCGCCCGGATCTGCTCGGCGTAGGAGGCGCGGACCTCGTCGAAGGAGACCGCGCGGTAGGCCGGGTCGTCGACGCGGGGCGAGAGCGAGAGCGTGACGTTCAGCGGGCCGATCGAACCGGCCACGAAGCGCCCGCCCGCCTCGTCGGCGGCCTGGCGCGCGAGCTGGGCGGCGCGCAGGTTCATCTCCGGGACCAGCGCCTCCAGTCCGTAGTCGGCCTGGCCGATGGAGGTCGCGGTGAAGGTGTTCGTGGTGGTGATGTCCGCGCCCGCCGCCAGGTACTGGCGGTGGATGTCGAGGATGACGTCGGGACGCGTCAGGTTGAGCAGGTCCGGGTCGCCGGTCACGTCACGCGGATGATCGAGGAACCGGTCGCCGCGGTAGTCGGCCGGGGTGAGCGAGGCGCCCTGCAGCATCGTGCCCCAGGCGCCGTCGAGCACCGCGATCCGCCGGCCCAGCAGCTCCCGCAGGGCTCGTACGCGCTCGGTGGCCGTCGCGGTGCCGGTGTGATCGCCTTCGGCGAGGGCCTGCCCGCCGCCATGGTTCGAAGAATCGTTCATTGGACCACCTCCCAGGTATCGGGAGGCGCCCTTGGTGAACATGGAGGTCGAGCGTGGCGGGCCGTGGACCCGTCGCAGCGCCTCTCGACTTCGTCATTGAGGGTACCCAAAAGCCCATGACGGCGCCAGAAATCGGCTTCTCCGACCTGCTCCGTCCGCGCGGGAGGCCCGATCCCACCGCCCTTTCCGGGGTTTCGGGCCTCCCCGCCGTCCCTTCCGGGCCCCGTCTCAGGCGTCCGGGGCCCCCAGGTCGAGCAGGTGCCCCCCGGAGAGCCGCAACCGGCGGCCCACCCCGATCTCGGCGAGGAACCGCTCGTCGTGGCTGACCACCACGAAGGCCCCCCGGTACGAGCGCAGGGCGCCCTCGAGCTGGGCGACGCTGACCAGGTCGAGGTTGTTGGTCGGCTCGTCCAGCAGCAGGAGCTGGGGCGCGGGCTCGGCGTACAGGACGCAGGCCAGGGTGGCGCGCAGCCGCTCGCCGCCGGACAGGGCTTCCACGGGCAGATGGGCGCCGGCCCCCCGGAACAGGAAGCGCGCCAGCAGGTTCATCCGCTCCGCCTCGGGCATCGCGGGCGCGAACGCGGCCAGGTTCTCCGCCACGGTACGGCCCGGGTCCAGCAGGTCCAGCCGCTGGGACAGGTAGGCGATCCGGCCGTCGGCCCGCCTGATCCCGCCGCCCTCCGGCTCCAGGTCGCCGTTGACCACGCGCAGCAGGGTGGACTTGCCGGTGCCGTTGGGGCCGGTCAGCGCGATCCGCTCGGGCCCCCTGACCACCAGGTCGACCCCCTCCCCGGCGAACAGGGCCCGCCCGCCGCGGCTGACGCGGATCCGCTCGCCGAGGAAGACCGTACGCCCGGCCGGGACGGCGGTCCCGGGAAGCTCCAGCGTGATCCGCTGCTCGTCGCGCAGGGCGCGGCCCGCCTCGTCCAGGCGGGCCCTGGCGTCGCCGGCCCGCGCGGCGTGCGTCTCGTCCGACCGTGCCGCCGACTCCTGGGCGCGCCGCTTCAGCGTCCCGGCGTGGATCCTGGCCAGGCCGGCGCTGTTCAGGGTGCGGGCGGCGTTCCCCGCCCGGCGCGCGGCCCGCTCGCGGGCCTGCTGCATCTCCCGCCTCTCCCGCTTGACCTCCTGCTCGGCGGTACGGACGTTCTTCTCGGCGACCTCCCGCTCCGCGCGCACGGCCTCCTCGTAGAAGGTGAAGTTCCCGCCGTGGGAGCGGACCTCGCCCCGGTCGAGCTCGGCGATGCGCTCCATCCGGTCGAGCAGGGCCCGGTCGTGGCTGACCAGCAGCAGGCAGCCGTTCCACTCCTCCAGCACGCCGTGGAGCCTGCGGCGCGCCTCCAGGTCGAGGTTGTTGGTCGGCTCGTCGAGCAGCAGGACGTCGGGCCGCCTCAGCAGCTGCGCGGCCAGGCCGAGGGAGACGACCTGGCCGCCGCTGAGGGTGTCCAGGCGCCGGGTGAGGGCGACGTCCCCGAGACCGAGCCGGTCGAGCTGGGCGCGGGTACGTTCCTCGATGTCCCAGTCGTTGCCGATCGTGGTGAAGTGCTCCTCGCTCGTGTCCCCGGCCTCGATGGCGTCCAGCGCCTCGATCACCGGGGCGATCTCCAGGACCTCGGCCACGGTCAGGTCGCCGGACAGCGGGAGCGTCTGGGGGAGGTAGCCCGTCACCCCCCGCACGGTGACCGAGCCCGCGGCCGGGCGGAGCTCGCCCGCGATCAGCCTGAGCAGCGTGCTCTTGCCGGCGCCGTTGGGCGCCACCAGGCCGGTGCGCCCGGCCGGGACGGTGAACGAGAGATCCTCGAAGACCGGGGTGTCGTCGGGCCAGGAGAAGGACAGGTGGGATACGACGATCGGGGCGTCGGACATCGGACCGCTTTCGCGTTCGGCCGGAACGGTCGGGCCGCCCGGCGGGACGGTCAGGAACGGGGAACACGCGCTGACACGCGGGGCCCCTGGAACCTGGGAGGACATGCGAGGACATGCGAGGACATCGCCGTACGGCGATCACCCCTGGGGTGCCTCACCGACGGCCGTGGGATCCGGGATCACCCGGAGATGTCGTCGTCGCCTGCCATGTCGTGCTCCGTTCCGCCGGCCTGTCGCATCGCCGGCCCGTCACGTCACCGGCCGGTCGGGGTGTCGCCCGTTCCGCCGGTATCGGCCGATCATGCTACCAACCGACGCCGCGCCCGCGCACCCCCGGCATCCATGTCTCCCCGGGGCTCCGGTTCGGCAGGGAGCGCCGGGCTGTCCGCGCGTCCCCGGTCCCCGGCATCGGCCTCCCGAAGGGCGGCGCCGAGGAGAGGTGGCGCGGATTCCGGACGACGTCCCGCCGCGTGGGTTCAGGTGGGCCTGCTCCTGCGGCGCGGGTCGGCCCTGAAGCCCTCGATGGCCTCCCTGGTGGCCCGCAGCGCCGCGTCCGAGGTCTCGAACGTCCGCTGGGCGATGCCGACGAAGATGCAGTCGACGATCAGGAGCTGGCTGATCCTGCTGGCCAGGGCCCCCGGACGGAAGGCGGTCTCCCGGCCCGCCGAGACCAGGACGTGGTCGGCGAGCTCGGCCAGCGTCGAGCGCGGGTTGTTGGTGATCGCCACCGTCGTCGCGCCCGCCGTACGCGCGACGCGCATGGGCGCCAGCACGTCGGGGGTCTCCCCGGTGCAGCTCATCGCCACCGCGACGTCGTCCGGCCGTGCCAGCGCCGCGCTGGTCAGCGCCAGGTGCGCGTCGGCGAAGGCGTGGGCCGGCAGGCCGATCCGCATCAGCTTCTGCGCCATGTCGGCCGCCACCAGCCCGGAGGCGCCGACCCCGTAGACGTCGACCCTGCGCGCGCCGGCCACGGCCTCCACCACGGCGCCCAGCCGGTCGGGGCTGAGCTGGGCCGCGGTGTCGGCCAGCGCCTCGGACTCGGCCCTGGCCACCTTCGCGATCACATCGGTCAGCGGGTCGTCGGGGCCCAGGTCGCCGGGGATCAGCCGCTCGGGCTCGTGCCTGGCCACGGCGGCGGCCAGCGCGAAGCGGAGCTGGGAGTAACCGGCGAAGCCCAGGGCCCTGGCGGTGCGCACGATCGTGGCCTCGCTGGTCCCGGAGGCCACGCTGAACTCGGTGATGGTGCTGCGCGCCACCATGCCGGGGTCGTCGAGAATGAGGCGGGCGATGGCCTGGGCGGCCGGGGTCAGCGAGGGCAGGACGGCCCTCACCGTGGCCACCAGGTTCACGGGCGTGGGACCGTCGGGGACGTTCATCGAGTGCCTCTCGTGTCGTGGTCAGCCTATTCGCCACCGGCCAGCCTGCGGGCGAGGACGCGGGCGGAGGCGCGCGAGACGCCGTTCGTGGTCGCGTACACGGCTCCGGCGGGCTCACCGGGCAGTCCCGTCTCGACGACCACGGCGTCCGGGCGGAGCGCCAGGGCCTGTGTCAGCACCTCCCCTGCCCAGGGGTGCAGCCGTACGTCGTGCACGATCAGCACCAGGGGCCGTTCCGGGCCGCCCAGGTCGGGCAGCGCGGGGGCCCGCGCGCTGACGGTGTGCTCCACGGTCCCGGGCAGTACGTCGGCGAGGGCGTCGGCGATTCCCCCGAGTCTCATCGATTCGGTGGGCTCGGCCGGTTCGAGCGGTTCGATGGGTTCGAGCGGCTTGGCCGGTTCAAGTGGTTCGGTCTGTTCGGGTGGTTCAGTGGGTTCGAGTGGTTCTGCGGGGACGGCGGAGGCCGTCCTGCCGGTGGGGCCGGCGGGGTTCACCGGTGGTGTGGCGTCCGCCCGGCTCCCGCGCAGGGCGATGGTGACGACCAGCGGGGGCCCGGAGAGCACCGGCCCGGACACCGGACGGGACCCCTTCGACGGAACGTCCCCGGTGATGACGCGCAGGGCCGCGTGGGCCGCCCTCAGGCCGATCTCCTCGCCGTCCGGGCCGTCCCCGCCCCGGCCGGTTCCGCTCCCCGCGCGCATCGCCGTCCCCGTGCCCATCCCCGCTTTCACCCCGGGGGCGGCTCTCGTGCCGGTCTGCGTCCCGGTCTGCGTCCCGGTCTGCGTCCTTGTCTCCGCCGTCCCTGTCTCCGTGCCCGTGCCGCTCTCCGTCCCGGCCCGTGCTCCGGTCCCGGCCGCCGCTCGGGCCCGCGCGGCGGTGTTCCCGGCGTACCAGCCGGACAGGGCGAGCACCCGCGCGGCCGCCTCGGCCAGCCGCTCCTCGGGCAGCCTGCCCTCCCGTACGGCGTCCACGATCG
Source organism: Streptosporangium sp. DT93 (assembly GCF_049844535.1). Taxonomy (NCBI): domain Bacteria; kingdom Bacillati; phylum Actinomycetota; class Actinomycetes; order Streptosporangiales; family Streptosporangiaceae; genus Streptosporangium; species Streptosporangium sp. DT93. The sequence goes on along the minus strand of NZ_JBNCLF010000014.1, from coordinate 178,684 downwards.
CGTCGCGCAGCGCGTACACGCTCGTGCCGTCCGGTGAGGAGACGCCGGCGCAGATCGCGTCCGCGCCGGCGATCAGGGCGCGGACCGCGATCTCGCCGGGCGGGTGGCGGGCGGCGACGGCGCGCATCTCGATGGCGTCGGTGACGATCATGCCGTCGAACCCGAGCTCCCCGCGGAGCAGTCCCGTCATGATCCGGCGGCTCGACGTCGCCGGATGGTCCGGATCGAGGGCGGGCACCAGCAGGTGCCCGCACATGATCGCCCGCACCCCGCTGGACATCGCGGCGCGGAAGGGGGGCAGGTCGCGCTCGGCCAGGAGTCGCGGGGAGGCGTGCACGGTCGGCAGGGCGCGGTGGGAGTCGACGACGGTGCCGCCGTGTCCGGGGAAGTGCTTGGCGCAGGCGGCCACCCCGGTCTCCTGGAGGCCGGAGACCCACGCCGAGGTGTGCCGGGAGACGAGCCCGGGGTCGGAGCCGAAGGAGCGCACCCCGATCACCGGATTGTGCGGGCCGCCGTCGACGTCCGCCACCGGCGCGTAGTCCAGGGTGATCCCGGCCGCGCCGAGGAGGCGGCCGATCTCCCGGGCGACCAGCCGGGTCAGCCCGGGGTCGTCTCCCACGCCCAGCGCCCGGTTGCCGGGCCAGGAACTGCCCGTCGTCGCCTGCAGCCGGGTGACCGCCCCGCCCTCCTCGTCCACCGCGACCACCACGGCGGGGTTCTCCGCGCGCAGCCGGGCCACCAGGTCCGCTGTCCGGCCGGGGTCGGGGAGGTTGCGGGCGAACAGCACGGTCCCGCCGAGGCCGTCCTCGGCGAGGGCGCGCCGCAGCCAGGGGGGAGGCTCGGTGCCCTCGAACCCCGGTTGCAGGACGGTCATGGCCGACCGGGCCAGGCTGGAGCCGTGATGGGGCATCCGGTCACCTTCTTCGTCGCGCGAGGCGCTCGGGCGCGATGTCCTTGGCCGGCGGTCCCGGCACCTCGTACGACGGGGCCGCCACGCGTCAATGGTATTTTCCTTCACGCCAAATGCCGGCCCGGTAGCTTTCCGCCGCCTTTGCCGTCACTGCCATCAGGCGGTCGTGGCCATCTTCGCGGCCGGCGTCAGGCGGACTGGCGTACCACCAGGGCGGGCTCGAAGATGACCGAGGTCGGCCGCCGGTCGGGCTCCTCGATGTGCGTCAGGAGCAGGCGGGCCATCTCCGCGGCCATCTCCTCCATCGGCTGGCGGACCGTGGTCAGCTGCGGGCGGCAGGCGAGGGCGACGCTGCTGTCGTCGAAACCGATCACGGCCACGTCCCCGGGGATGCGGCGCCCCCCGTCGCGCAGGGCCACGAGGGCGCCCTGCGCCATCAGGTCGTTGGCGACGAACACCCCGTCGACGTCCGGGTGCTCGGCCAGCAGCCGCTGCATCGACGCCTCGCCGCTGTCGTGGGTGAAGTTGCCCTCCACCATCGGGACGCAGGGGTGGCCGTGCCTGGCCATCGCCTCCTGGAACCCGGCCGCCCGGTCCTGGCCCGCGGGCAGGGCGAGGGGGCCGGTGATCGTCGCGACGCGGCGGCGGCCGAGGGAGACGAGGTGGTCGGCGGCCAGCGCCCCGCCCGTCCGGTGCGCGAGGTCGACGTAGCTGATCGGGACCGGCCTGGACGGCCCGGCGAACAGCACCGCGGGCGCTCCCGCGCCGACCAGCAGTCCCGGCATCGGGTCGGCGGCGTGGGTGGAGACCAGCAGGGCCCCGTCGGCGTTGCCCTGGCGCAGGTAGGAGATCACCTGGTCGCGCGCCTCGGCGGTCTCGGCGAGCATCAGGACCGGGTGCATGCCCCTGGGGCGCAGGAAGCCCAGCACCCCGCTCGCCACCCGGCCGAAGAACGGGTCGCCGAAGACCCGGCTGGGAAAGGGGTCCTCCGCCCCGCCCTCGCCCCCCGCCCCGGAGACCACCAGGGCGATCGACCCGGTCCTGCGGGTGACGAGCGAGCGAGCCGCCCTGTTGGGCGCGTACCCGGTGGCCGCGACGGCCTGCCGTACCTTCTCCTGGATCTCGGGGTCGACGTTGCGGATTCCGTTGATCACGCGGGAGACGGTCGCGCGGGAGACCCCCGCCACCCGGGCCACGTCCTCCAGGGTTGGCGAGACCGGGGCCGGCTGGGGATCTTCGCTGCTCATGAGAGTTTTTATAGCACGGCTGGAGAGCGCTCTCCCCCGGGGTCTTCGCCGCCCGGGGACGGCGGGCGTCCCGATGGGGAACCGGCGGCCGGGCCCGGTCCGGGAGGCGGGGCCGGGGGATCGCCCGGCACGGAGGCCGGACCCCCGATGCGGGACCCGCCCTGCGTCTGTCAGGTGAACATGCCGTGTTTGGGGGACGAATGACTATTTTTTCGTGAACGATGTGCCCGATCATGTTCGTCCCCTCTCGCTGGGGGCAGGGCACGAATGTGATGGAATGCGAGGTTCGTCGGCACCGCTCGCGCGGCACCGATCCGGAAGGGCATGGTCGCCGTTCCGAGATCCCCGGTCACCGCGCTCTCCCGGGCGCTGCCGGTGGACCCGCGCCATCACGGCACGGTGGCGGTGTGTAGCGGTTTTCGAAGAGTTCGGAGGGGTTCCCGGACCGGCGGCCGCGGGCCTGTGGCCGTGCGGCGTACGGCCGCGGGCGGGTCCCCTCGCTCATGACGTCGCGACGGCGCGACAGAGATGGGGCCGGATATGAGGATCGTCGGGATCGCGGGAAGCCTCCTCCCGGGGGCCTACGTGTGGAGGCTTCTGGAGGCGGCGTCGCGGGAGCTGCCCGCGACGGTGGACTTCGAGATCTGGTCCGGGATGGACCGGGTGCCCCCGTTCGAGGACGGTGAGCTCCCACGGCCGGTGAGCGACCTGTGGCACCGTCTCTCCGCCGCGGACGGCGTGCTGATCGCCGCCCCGGCGCACAGCACCCTTCCGGTCGAGCTGGGACACACCCTCGACTGGCTGACGTCCGCGCGGGGCGGCGCGGTGCTGGTGGGCAAGCCCGCCGGCGTGGTGACCGCCTGCCCGCGCGCCCACGAGGCCATGTGGACGCAGATCCAGCTCGGTCGCGCCCTCGGCGCGGCCGGAGCCGTGGTGTACGGCGCGGAGCTGCTGGTCTCCCCGTCGGTCCCGGCGCCCCACCGTTTCGACGCCGAGGGCAGACTCGTCGACACCGGCCATCGCGAGCGGATCCGCCGGATGCTCGACGAGGTCTGCTCGCACGCCCGCGCCGGGGGTCGTTCCCTCAGCGGGTCCCCGGGGTGAGACCCGCCCCGGCCACCCGCCGGGACCCGCGGGTCCCGGTCTCCCACGGGTCGCCGCCCGGCCGGTGAGAGTCCGGCCGGGCCCCGCGGCGGGCAGCCCGTCCCCCCCGGCAACCGCCGCGTCACGCGTTACGAAGTGGACGAGGGAGGGGAGGCGGCCGTGGGGATATCCGGCCAGGAGATGGCGCTGCGAGCCCTTGGCGCGGCACTCGACCTGCACGCGCCGATGGCGAGGCACGGTGTCAGGGCGTTTCCCGAGGGCACCCCGTTCGTCTGGCTGACCGTCCCGGGTCTGGGAGGTGCCACCGTCTTCCTCGACGGCCGCCGCTGGATCTGCCTGGGCGAGCCGGAAAGAGGCGGCGCGACCGTCCAGCTCGTCGCCGGCACGGTCGACGACGACCCCGAGATCGTGGTGGGCCGCCTGCTGGGCGTCCTGGTGCCGCCACCCCGCCGGCTGGGCGGCCTGTCGCTCGCCGCCAGGGCCGGAGGGCTCGGCCTCCTGGCGGGGACGGGCGCGGCACTGCTGGCCGCGCTGCTCATGGCGATCCTCGTCGCGGGCAACGGCTACACCTCGGAGACGAGCGTCGGGGTCGTCTACTCCATCGCCGCGCTGATCGGCGTCACGTGCGGCTCCTGGGTGGCCCTGCGCCGGTGGCGCCTGGAGCGCAACCCGCGTGATCGGGACCCGCGTGGGCAGGACCGTAGCGACGATCACGCAGAGGAGTGACGAGGAGCGACATGGCCCAGGTGCTGGCGATCTACAACAAGAGTGCGGGAAGCGCCGGCGACGACGCCAGGAACGCGGCGCTCGACACGCTCCGCGGCGGGGGCGCCGACGTCGTCGAGGTGCCCGCGGGGGAGAAGGACCTCGACGAGATCCTCGACGCCTCCCCGGGCACGGACGTCGTCGTCCTGGGCGGCGACGGCACGCTGCACGTGGTGGCCGCGGCCCTGCACCGCAGGGGCGAGCTGGGGGACCGCACGGTCGGGCTGGTCCCGCTGGGCACCGGCAACGACTTCGCCCGCGGCACGGGGATCTCGCTCGACCCGCGGGAGGCCGCCCGCGTCGTGCTCGCCGGCCGGGCCCGTCCGCTCGACCTGATGGTGGACGACGAGGGCGGGGTCGTCGTCAACGTGGTCCACCTGGGCATCGGCGCCGAGGCCTCGGAGCAGGCCACGCCGCTCAAACCGGTGCTGGGACGGATCGCGTACGCGGTGGGCGCGCTGCTGGCGGGAGTGCGCAGCTCCGGCTGGCGGTTGCGTGTCACCGTGGACGGCAGGCGTCTGGACGGCGGGCGCAAGGTGCTCATGGTCGGTCTCGGTAACGGCATCACCATCGGCGGGGGCACCCCGCTGGCCCCCCGGGCCAGGCCGGACGACGGCATGGCCGACGTCGTGGTGTCGCTGACGACCGGGCCGCTGAGCAGGCTCGTCTACGCCCTGCGGCTGCGCCGCGGGACCCATCCGACGCTGCGCGACGTGGTGACCGTCCGCGGCAGGGAGATCACCGTGGAGGGCGAGCCCGTCCCGGTGAACGCCGACGGGGAGCTGACCGGCCATGTCGGCCGGCGCCGCTGGACGGTCATGCCCGCGGCCTGGCGCATGTTCGCCTGAGAGCCGCCCGAGCCTGGGAGCCGCCCGAGCCTGGGAGCCGCCCGGGCCGGGGACCCGCCCGGGCGGCGGCGCGGGGCGCCCACCGCGGGCGCGGACCCGTGGCGGGCCTCCGGCTGGCCCCCGGGCCCGGGCGCGGGGCCCGGGAACGACACCG
>NZ_JBNCLF010000014.1:115634-173646 GCF_049844535.1 Streptosporangium sp. DT93 | reverse complement strand
CCCCCCGCGCCCGCGCCGCCCCGGCGGGGCCCCCGCGGGGGCCGGGAACCGGCCCGGGCGGCTCCGCTGTCAGCCCAGCGAGGCCGAGACCAGGTCGCGGGCCTCCTGCTGCACCAGGGCCAGGTGCTCGGGCCCCTTGAAGGACTCCGCGTAGATCTTGTACACGTCCTCGGTGCCCGAGGGGCGGGCCGCGAACCAGGCGTTCTCGGTGGAGACCTTGAGCCCGCCCAGGGCGGCCCCGTTGCCGGGCGCGGAGGTGAGGACCTGCGTGATCGCCTCCCCGGCGAGGGTGTCCGCGGTGACCTGCTCGGCCGAGAGCTTGGCGAGCACCGCCTTCTCCTCCCGGGTCGCGGGGGCGTCGACGCGGGCGTATGCCGGGTCGCCGAACCTGGCGGTCAGGTCGCCGTAGTGCTCGCTCGGCGAGCGGCCGGTGGTACCGATGATCTCCGCCGCGAGCAGCGCCAGGATCAGGCCGTCCTTGTCGGTGGTCCACACCGAGCCGTCCCGCCGCAGGAACGACGCCCCGGCGCTCTCCTCGCCGCCGAAGCCGAGCGAGCCGTCCAGCAGTCCCGGCACGAACCACTTGAACCCGACGGGGACCTCCATCAGGCGCCGCCCCAGGTCGGCGGCGACCCGGTCGATCATGCCGCTGCTCACCAGCGTCTTGCCGACCCCGGCGTCCGCGGGCCAGCCGGAGCGGTGGGAGTACAGGTAGGAGATGGCCACGGCCAGATAGTGGTTGGGGTTCATCAGCCCCCCGTCGGGGGTGACGATGCCGTGCCGGTCGGCGTCGGCGTCGTTGCCGGTGGAGACGGCGAAGGCGTCCCGGTTGGAGATCAGCGAGGCCATCGCGTACGGCGACGAGCAGTCCATCCGGATCTTGCCGTCCCAGTCGAGGGTCATGAAGCGCCACGTCGGGTCGGTCAGCGGGTTGATCACCGTCAGGTCCAGCCGGTGCCGGTCGGCGATCTCCCCCCAGTAGGCGACGCTCGCCCCGCCCAGCGGGTCGGCGCCGATGCGCACCCCGGCCGCCCGGACGGCGTCCAGGTCGAGCACCGAGGGCAGGTCGTCCACGTAGTGGCCGAGGAAGTCGTGGCGGGCGGTGGTGTCGGCGGCCAGCGCCCTGGCGTAGGGGATCCGCCGGACCTCTTTCAGGCCGCCGGCGATCAGCGCGTTGGCCCGGTCCTGGATCCACGAGGTGGCGTCGGTGTCGGCCGGGCCACCGTGCGGCGGGTTGTACTTGAAGCCGCCGTCACCCGGCGGGTTGTGCGAGGGGGTCACCACCACGCCGTCGGCCCGCCCGGACGTCCGGTCGCGGTTGTACGCCAGGATCGCGTGCGAGACCGCCGGGGTCGGGGTGTACCCGTCCCGGCTGTCGATCATGACCGTCACGCCGTTGGCGGCGAAGACCTCCAGCGCCGACACCCGGGCCGGCTCCGAGAGCGCGTGGCTGTCGGCGCCCAGGAACAGCGGCCCGTCGACGCCCTGGGCCGCCCGGTACTCCACGATGGCCTGGCTGGTGGCGAGGATGTGGTCCTCGTTGAACGCCACGTTCAGCGCGGAGCCCCGATGCCCCGACGTGCCGAAGGCGACCCGCTGGCCGACCTCGCCCGGGTCGGGGTGCAGCGCGTAGTAGGAGGTCACCAGACGGGCCACGTCCACCAGGTCGGACGGCTCGGCGGGCCGCCCCGCGCGTTCATGCGTCATCGCACTCTCCTCACATCGCTCCTGTGCCAACCGTATCCACGTGAATTCCACGGGGTTCCGGCAACCCACCGCATTTCTCCCGATCCTCTCTGCCCTCGGTTCCGGAGGTATCCCCGCGTTCCCGTCGCCGGCCCGGGGGCGTCCGCGCGCTCCCCGCCGCCGCGCGCCGCGGCGCGTCGTCGAACAACGTTGACAACGTTGTCATCGCCGTCATACCTTCACCCTGTTTGCCCGGTCCGCGGGTGAAGGAACGGTCCGCGGCCCCGACACCCGGAGGATCCCCTTGCCCAGTCGCGTGGCGGCCCCGGCCGTCTGCCCCAGCACCGCGCCGCCGCGCGTCCCGGGGGCCGGAGCATGACCGCCCTCGCGATCGACATCGGGGGGACCACGTTCGCCGCGGCCCTGGTCGCCCCGGACGGGAGCATGGCGCGCAGGACGGAGAGGCCGGTCGGCCCCGACCCCTCGGCGACCCTGGCCGCGCTGGTCCGCGAGGTGGCGGGCACCGAGGGCACCGGGGGCACCGGGGGCGCGATGGGGGCGGAGGGGGCGGACGGCGCCGCCCGCCCCGGCGACCCGGCCGGTGCCGGTCCGCGCGGCCTGACCGGGATCGGGATCGGTTCGGCCGGCCCCCTGGACGCCGTCGCCGGCACGGTGAGCCCGGTCAACATCCCCTCCTGGCGTGACTTCCCGCTGGCCGGGACGGTCGGCGAGCTCCTTCCCGGCGTCCCCGTCGTACTGGCGGGGGACGCGCAGTGCATGGCGCTGGGGGAGTGGTGGCGGGGCGGGCACGGCTCGCGGTCCCGTGCCCTGCTCGGCATCGTGGTCTCCACCGGGGTGGGCGGCGGGCTCGTCCTCGACGGCGTGCCCTACCTGGGACCGACCGGGAACGCCGGGCACATCGGGCACATCTCCGTGGACCGCGACGGGGAGCCCTGCCCCTGCGGCGCGGTCGGCTGCCTGGAGACGGTCGCCTGCGGCCCGGCCATGGTCCGCTGGGCACTGGCGAACGGCTGGAGCCCGGCCGTTCCCGGCCCGGACGCGCGGGCGCTCGCGGCCGACGCCGCGCGGGGCGTCCCCGTCGCCCGGACGGCCTTCCAGCGGGCCGCCGACGCGTTGGCCGTGGGCATCCTCACCACGGCGGCGCTCTTCGACATCGACGACGTCGTCATCGGCGGCGGCGTGTCCGGCGCCGGGGAGACCCTGCTCGCCCCGCTGCGCCAGGCCGTCGCCGGGCAGGCCGGGCTGGGCTTCCTGCGCCGCCTGACCGTCGGCCGCACCGCGCTGGAACGCGACGCCGGGCTGTACGGGGCCGCCGCCCTGGTCCTGCCCGCGGGGACGAGAAGGCCGGCGCGGGACTGACCGCCGCAGGAAAAGGACCGCCGACGCAGGTCGGACGCAGAACGCCGAAGGGACCACGTCCATGAGCCCACTCGCCGTCCAGCTCTACTCCGTACGGCAGGAGGCGGCCGCCGGCCGCCCCGCCGTCCTCCGCGCGATCGCCGACATGGGATACGGCGCGGTGGAGCCGTACGACGTCCATCTCGATCCCGAGGGCCTGCGGGACGACCTCGCCGAGGCCGGGCTCGCGGTGTGCGGCGTGCACGCCCCGCTGCTCGGCGAGGAACGCGCGGCGGCGCTGGCCGCGGCGGTCACCGTCGGCGCCGGCACCGTCATCGTGCCCTTCGCGCCCGCCGAGTGCTTCGCCGACAGGGAGGGGGTGGAGTCGCTGGCCGCGCGCATCGGCGAGGCGGCCCGCGAGGCCGCCGACCACGGCCTGCGCCTCGGCTACCACAACCACTGGTGGGAGCTGGAGCAGCGGGTGGACGGCCGCCCCGCCCTGGAGGTGCTGGCCGACCTGCTCGACCCCTCGGTGCTGCTGGAGGTCGACCTGTACTGGGCGGCGACCGGAGGGGTGGACCCGGCCGCCCTGCTGGCCCGGCTGGGCGACAGGGTGAGCCACCTGCACGTCAAGGACGGCCCCGCCACCCGGGAGGGGCCGATGACGGCGGTCGGGGCGGGCCGGGTGCCCGTCGTGGAGGCCCTGAACGCCGCGCCGGACGCGACGCGGATCGTGGAGCTCGACCACTGCGCCGGCGACATGCTGCGGGCGCTCGCCGACAGCCACGCCTACCTGACGGACCTGGTCGCGACCGGGCGGGTGAGCCGGTGACCGGTCCCCTCGGCCCCGTCGGCGTCGCCGTCGTCGGCTGCGGCACCATCAGCCACCAGTACCTGGCCAATCTCGCGACCTTCCCCGGCGTGCGGGTGGTGGCCTGCGCCGACCTCGACCTGGAGCGCGCCCGGGAGGTCGCCGCGCGGTACGGCGTGCCGGTGGCGGCCACCCCTCCGGAGGCGATCTCCCACCCGGACGTGGAGCTGGTGGTCAACCTCACGATCCCCTCCGCGCACGCCGAGGTGGCGCTGGCCGCGGTCGCGGCCGGGCGGCACGTCTACAACGAGAAGCCCTTCACCGCCGACCGGGAGTCCGGCGCGGCGCTGGTCGAGGCCGCGGCGTCGGCGGGGGTGCTGCTGGGCAGCGCCCCCGACACCTTCCTGGGCGCCGGGCTGCAGACCGCCGCCCGGATCGTCGCCGAGGGCGGCATCGGCACGCCGCTCAGCGCGCTGACCCTGCTCCAGGGGCCGGGACCCGAGTCGTGGCACCCCAGCCCGGAGTTCCTGTTCCAGCCGGGAGCCGGGCCGCTGTTCGACATGGGCCCCTACTACCTGACGGCGCTGGCCACCCTGTTCGGCCCGGCGCGCAGGGTGGCCGCGGTCGCCCGCAGGGCCAGGGACGAGAGGGTCGTCGGCTCCGGCCCCCGGGCCGGGACGCGCTTTCCCGTCGAGGTCCCCACCCACGTGACCGCGCTCGTGGAGTTCGCCGCGGGGCAGGCCGCCACGATGGTGTTCACCTTCGACTCCCCGCTCCGCCGCGCCGGGTTCGTCGAGATCACCGGGACCGAGGCGACCATGCGGGTGCCCGATCCCAACACCTTCGGCGGCGAGGTCCGGCTGCGCCGGGCGGGCGACGACGACTGGACGCCGGTGCCCGTCGAGGGCGCCGAGGCCGGCCGCGGTCTCGGCGTGCTCGACATGGCGCAGGCCGTCCGCGAGGGGCGGCCGCACCGGGCCACCGGCGAGCTGGGCCTGCACGTCCTGGACACGATGATCGCCGTCACCGAGTCGGCGGAGCGGGCCTCGTTCGTGGAGATCGGCAGCGGCTGCCCGGTGCCGGAACCGCTGCCGAGGGGGTGGGACCCGACGGCGATCCGGTTCGGCTGACCCGGGCGCGCGGGCATCGCGCGGACGCCGTACGGGGACGGCACGCACCGGCGGTGAGCGGCGGGGAGGAGGGCCCGGCCGGTGCGCGCCGTGCGCCCTTGCGGACGTTACTCACCTGAGTTATTTTTTACTCATGCAAGTAACAAAGCCTCCGAGTCCCGCGGCCGTCGCGCGGCGCGCGCAGATCGTGGAGGCGGCCGTCGAGACCATCGCCGAGCTGGGCTACGGGCACGCCTCCTTCGCCCGCATCGCCGAGCGGGCCGGGCTCAGCAGCACCCGCCTGATCTCGTACCACTTCCGCGGCAAGGACGAGCTGATCGCCCGCATCATCGCCCAGATCTACGGCGAGATGGGCGACTTCATGTCCGCGCGGCTCCGGGCGGAGACGACGGCCGCCGGGACGATCAGGGCCTACATCACCGGGACCGTCGAGTTCATCGCGACCCACCGCGCCCGGATGAGGGCGCTGTACGAGATCTTCGTCAACCACCGCCCCGAGGACGGCGAGGGGTCCTACGACGCCGCCACCGACCTGGGCGTCCTGTCCCGCATCGAGGAGGTCCTGCGCTGGGGGCAGCGGGAGGGCGAGTTCCGCTCCTTCGAGCCCAGGGTGATGGCGATGAGCATCCAGCGGTCCGTGGACGGGCTGCCCTTCCTGCTGGAGAGCGGCGCCGACGTCGACACCGCTCTCTACGCCGCCGAGCTGGTGACCATCTTCGACCTGGCCACCCGGAGCGGGAGATGAGAACGAGCCGCCGCACCGCGGCCGTGCTGATGCTGGTGGACTTCGTGCTGCCCGTCGGGCTCTACTACGCCCTGCGCGCGGCGGACGTCGGCTACGTCACCGCCCTGGTCGTCAGCTCCCTGGTGCCCGGCACCGGGATGGTCGTCACCCTCGCCAGGGAACGCCGCCTGGACTCGGTGGGGCTGTTCATGACGAGCCTCATGCTGCTGAGCGCGGGGCTGTCGGTCATCGGCGGCAGCCCGAGGTTCCTGCTCCTCAAGGGCGCCCTGCTGATGGTCCTGGCAGGCGGCTGGTTCCTGGCCACCGTGCGCGGGCCGAGCCCGCTGGCGCTGCGGTTCTCCCGGCCGCTGCTGGAGGGCAGGACCGGCGACAGGCGGGCGTCCTGGGACGAGCTGTGGGAGACCTCGCCGCGCTTCCGGCGCGTATGGCGCGTCTGCACGGCCGCCTGGGGGATCGGGGCGCTGGTCGACGCGGCCGTACGGACGCTGATCGCCCTGACCTTCCCGATCGACCTGGCCGTCGGGCTGGGCGGCCTGCAGTACGGGATCTACTCGGTCGTGATGCTGGTGATCCTCAACGTCTACCAGGCGCGCGCCGGCCTTCACGATCCCCGCTCCGCGCTCTACCGCACGCCGCGGGAGGCCGCGGGGGACTCCACGGCGGAGGTCGCGCCCGGACCCGTGCCCCGCCGCGTGCCCGGGGACGCGCCGCGGGAGCCCGCGCCGGGCGCGGACGGATCGTTCAGCGCTACCGGCCCAGCAGGGAGCCCAGCCGGGCCGCCCCGCCCCGGAGCCGCTCCCTGAGCGACCGGTGGGCCCCCGGGGCCGCGGGCATGTCGGAGAAGTCGCCGGCGGGGACGGCCGCGGAGGCGCCGGCGGGCCTGAGGTCGTCCTCGGGCGGCTCCTCCAGCCGGGCGCGCAGCCGGGTCCGGATCTCCTCGGGCGTGTAGGCCTGGCGGCGGCGCTCCGCCCGCGCGATCACCACGCCCGTCGCCGCGACGCCCGCGACACCGGCCAGACCCAGTACCTTCCACCATCGCATGTGCCTACGCTATCGGAATGTCCGGCAAGAGCATCAGCCTCGATGAGGCCGTCAACCTGACCCGCACCGGCGACGTGTGGCTGTTCCGTGGCCGAACGGTCCCCGATCGCGCCATCCAGACCGTGACCAACAGCCCGGTGAACCACGTCGGCATGTCGGTCGTCATCGACGACATGCCCCCGCTGATGTGGCACGCCGAGCTGGGACGGTCGCTGCCCGACCTGTGGTCGGGAACCCACCAGCGCGGCGTCCAGCTGCACGACCTGCGCGAGGCCGTCACGGTCTGGGCCACCCGCTACGGCCAGCGCGGCTGGCTGCGGCAGCTGTCGCCGGAGCCAGCCCGGGAGATGGAGGACGCCGTCCTGCGGACCGTCGCGCGGCTGGACGGCACCCCCTTCCCGTCCACCAGCAGGCTCGCCGGCCGCTGGCTGAGGGGACGGGTGCCCACGCTCCTGAGGCGGGCCGCGCAGGACAACGCCCTGGAGAGCGCGTACTGCGCGGAGGTCGTCGCCGTCACCTACGAGGCGATGGGCCTGCTGCCCGCCGGGCGGCGCCCGAACTGGTACGACCCGGGCCGGTTCTGGAGCGGCGACGACCTGGACCTGGAGGGCGGGTTCCGGCTCGGGGGAGAGATCACCGTGAAGCTGGGGTAGGCCCCGTGAGGAACGGGCGGCGGGCGCAACCCAAGGCGCCCGCCGCCCGAAGACACAGGCGACGGCCCCCGGTCCGCGGGAGCCGCGCCGTCGTGGACCCAGGGGAGATTCGTCATGCCGGACACGGTGATCGTCGTCGGCGCGGGCCTGGCCGGCCTCGCGTGCGCGCTGCGGCTGCGCTCGGCCGGGGTGGACGTGCGCGTCCTCGACGCGGCCGGCGAGGTGGGCGGCCGGGTGCGCACCGACGTCGTGGACGGCTTCCGGCTGGACCACGGCTTCCAGGTGTTCAACACCGCCTACCCCGAGGCCGCCCGCGTCCTCGACCTCGGCGCCCTGGACCTGCGCGCGATCCCGTCGGGGGTGATCTCCTTCGACGAGGGACGGCGGGAGCGGCTCATGCTGCCCTGGCGTCACCCGTCCCAGGCGTTCAGCGGGGTGCTGGCCGACGTGGGCACGCCCGTGGACAAGGCGGTCCTGGCCGCGCTGACCACGCGCGACATCGTGCTGCCGGCGAGCCGGCTGCGCGCCGGGCGCGAGCGCACCACCCTGGAGGAGCTGAAGCACTGGGGCGTCTCGCCCAAGATGGTGGAGAAGCTGATCCGCCCCTTCCTGGCGGGCGTGGTGCTGGAGCGGGAGCTGGAGACCTCCAGCCGTTTCTTCCACCTGATCTGGCGCACCTTCGCGCGCGGCACGATCGCGGTGCCCGCGCTCGGCATGGGCGAGATCACCCGGCAGCTCGCCGCCCGCCTGCCGGCGGAGGCGGTCACGCTGGAGACCCCGGTCATCGCGGTGACCGAGGAGGGGGTGGAGACGGCCCAGGGCGGGACGATCCCGGCCCGCGCCGTGGTGGTGGCGACCGACCCCGCCATGGCCGCCGCGCTCCACCCGGGGCTGGAGATCCCCGCGATGCGCTCGGTGACGACCTTCTACCACGCGGCCTCGCGCCCGCCCACGGACGACGCCACCCAGTTCGTCGACGTGCAGGGGGAGATCACCGACACCCTGGTCATCAGCAACACCGCGCCCGCGTACGCCCCGCCGGGCCGCGCGCTGATCTCCACCTCGGTGCTGGGGGTGCTCACCGACGCCGACGAGCCCCGGGTGCGGGCGCGGCTGGCGCGGATCTACGACACCGACGCCTCCGGCTGGGAGCACCTGGCGACGTACGCCGTCGAGGGGGCGCTGCCCGCGATGACGCCGCCGTTCTCGATGCGCCACCCGGTCCGCCTCGGGCCGGGGCGCTACGTGTGCGGCGACCACCGCGACACCGGTTCGCAGCAGGGCGCCCTGGTCTCCGGGCGGCGGGCGGCCGACGCCGTCCTGGCCGACCGGCGCTGAACGGGGCGGGACGGCTGGAGAGACAGAGGGGACGGGCTCGGGAGGGCGGGGGAGAGGGCTCAGGCCAGGCGGGCGGGGAAGCCGCCGGTGGCGATCGGGCCCCAGCGCTCCGGGGTGACGCGCAGCAGCGACTTGCCCTGCCGGGTCATGGCCTCGCGGTACTCCGCCCAGTCCGGGTGCTCGCCGGAGATCGACCGGTAGTACTCCACCAGCGGTTCGAGCGCCTCGGGCAGGTCGAGCACCTCGGCCGTGCCGTCCACCTGCACCCACGGGCCGTCGAAGTCGTCCGACAGGACCACGACGCTCACCCGGGGGTCGCGGCGCGCGTTGGCGGCCTTGGCGCGCTCGGGGTAGGTGGACACCACGACGCGGCCCTCGGCGTCGAGACCGCAGGTCACCGGGGACGCCTGCGGCCTGCCGTCGCCCCGCGCCGTGATGACCAGCGCGCGGTGACGGTCGCGCAGGAAGTCGAGCAGGCCCTCCCGGGAGACGGTCTGATTGGTGGCGATCCTGGGGCTCATGGTTCCACTGTACGTGGGTGGGACGAACCCGTATTCACGCCCCGACGAATGGAAAATAGCTATCTTTCTTGGGAGATATGTAGTCAAGAGTGCTCTAATGGGGCATTTAGCATCAAATTTCAGGGAATTGATCTCCAATACAGCACATGAGCGGTTCTGGCCCGTCCGGCCCGAGCGGCTCATCCGCCCGAAGAAGGAGATAACCGTGAAGCAGAAGTCTCTTCTGGCATCGGCCCTGACCGTGCTCGCGCTGACCGCCGCCCCCGTCGCCGCCGAGGCCGGGACCGGCGCCTTCGCGCGTACCCTCTCGCCGACGCCGGTCCCCACGGACATGGCCTCCCCGCCGGCGGAGAGCGCCTCGCCCACGGATTCCGTCATGCCCACGGACGGCACCTCGCCGTCGGCGGGCGCCGCGGGCGAACCGTTCGGTCCCGCCTGCGCGTCCCTGCCCACCAGCGGGGCGGGCAGCCCGGCCGAGATGGCCACCCAGCCGGTCGCCACCGCGGCCTCGTCCAACCCCGAGCTGTCCACGCTCGCGCAGGCCATCGAGCAGGCCGGCCTGACCGAGACGCTCAACTCGGCCAAGGACATCACCGTGTTCGCGCCGACCAACGACGCGTTCGACAAGATCCCGAAGGACACGCTCGACAAGGTCCTGGCCGACAAGGAGCAGCTCACCAAGCTCCTGACCTACCACGTCGTCGAGGGGAAGAAGACCCAGCAGGACCTCGCCGACGGCGAGCTGACCACCATGCAGGGCGGCACGCTCACCGTCCAGGGCTCGGGCCAGGAGTACACGGTCAACGACGCCAAGGTCGTCTGCGGCAACGTCCAGACCTCCAACGCCGTCGTCTACCTGATCGACACGGTCCTGATGCCCAAGTGAGCACGGTGTCCGAGGCGGCCACGGCCCGAAAAGGGCGGGCCGTGACGCCGGCCGGAGCCTGATCCGGCCGGTCGGGCCCGTGGTCCGACGGAGGGGTGCCCGCGGGAGGTGCCCCTCACCCGTGTCCGGACCCCGTTCCGTGTCCCTCCCCGCGCCCCGTCCTCGTCTTCTCCCCATCCTTCCGTCATGCTCTCCGCCCAGCTCATGCCCGCGGACCGGGTCCGCGCCGCGACGGCCGGGGACTACCGCGCCGATCATGGGGTAACGGGGGCGGGACACGGAAGGCGGAGGCATGAGCATCAAGGACAGGTTCGGGCCGCGGGCGCGGAAGTTGCGCTCGGTGGCCCGCAAGGTCTTCGGCTGGAAGGACCTGCGACCCGGGCAGCTCGACGCGATGCGTCACCTGCTCGAAGGCGGTGACGCCCTCGTCGTCATGCCCACCGGCAGCGGCAAGTCGGCCGTCTACCAGGTGCCCGCGCTGCTGCTCGACGGCCCCACCGTGGTCGTCTCGCCGCTCATCGCCCTGCAGCGCGACCAGGTCGCCGGGCTGGCCGAGGCCGACGCCGGAGGCGCGGTCGCGGTCAACTCCGCCCAGTCCGGCGCGGAGGCGTCGCTGGAGGAGGTACGCGCCGGCACCACCGAGTTCGTCTTCCTCTCCCCCGAGCAGCTCGCCAAACCGGAGACCGTGGAGCGGCTGCGCGCCGCGCGCCCCTCGCTGATCGCCATCGACGAGGCGCACTGCGTGTCGGCGTGGGGTCACGACTTCCGGCCCGACTACCTGCGGCTCGGACAGGTCATCGAGCGGCTGGGCCACCCCCCGGTGGTGGCGCTGACCGCCACCGCCACCCCCTCGGTGCGCGAGGAGATCGTCACCTCCCTCGGCCTGAGGAACGTCCGCCAGATCGTGCGGGGCTTCGACCGGCCCAACATCGACCTGGAGGTACGGCGATTCGTCACCCAGGAGGACCTGCGGCGGGCACTGGTGGAGGACGCCGTGTCCCGCGAGGGGCTCGGCCTCGTCTACGTGGCCACCCGCAAGGCCGCCGAGGAGTACGCCGCCGCGCTGCGCGAGGCCGGTCGCAGGGCCGAGCCCTACCACGCGGGCATGAAGGCGGCCGAGCGCCACCGGATCCACGAGATGTTCCGCGACGACGAGCTGGACGTGGTCGTGGCCACCTCGGCGTTCGGCATGGGCATCGACAAGCCGGACGTGCGGTTCGTGCTGCACGCCTCCCCGCCGGAGTCGCCGGACTCCTACTACCAGGAGATCGGCCGTGCCGGACGCGACGGGAAGCCGGCCGCCGCGGTGCTGTTCTACCGGTCCGAGGACCTCGGGCTGCGCAGGTTCTTCGCCGGCGGGCGCGCCGACGAGGAGCTCCTGCTGCGGGTCGCCACGCTGGTGGGCGAGCACGGCGGCACCGTGCCCACCGGTGAGCTGCGCGGCGTGCTCGACATCGGCGCCACCCGGCTGACCCGGGTGGTCAACCTGCTGGAGCGGGCGGGCAGCGTCCGGGTCACCCCCAAGGGCGACCTGCGCCGGGTGCCCGGCGCGCCCGGCCCCGAGGAGGCCACCGCCCGCGCCGTCGAGCTGGACGAGACCCGCCGCCGCATCGACGACTCGCGGATCGACATGATGCGCGGGTACGCCGAGACCACCGGCTGCCGCCGCCGCTTCCTGCTGGAGTACTTCGGCGAGCCGCGCGAGCGTGCCTGCGACGCCTGCGACACCTGCCGCGCGGGCCTGCCCGACGAGGCCGAGACCGTGGCCGAGGGGCCGTTCGCGATGCACGCCCGGGTACGGCACAGCGCCTGGGGCGCGGGAATGGTGATGAGCAGGGAGAGCGACCGGATCACCGTGCTGTTCGACGAGGTCGGCTACAAGACGCTCTCGCTGGAGGCAGTCGAACGCGAGGACCTCCTGGTCCCCGCCGGGTGACCCCACCGGGCCGCCCGCCACCGGGCGGCCCGGCGTACCGGCCACCGTGCGGCTCGATGTCCCCCGATGTCCCCCGATGTCCCCCGGCGTCCCCCGGCGGGCGGGGTCAGCCCTCGGTCTTGCGGCCGATCCCGCCCATCGACCACGTCCTGTCGCCTCCCCGCGTCGTGAGCGGGTTGTCGGGACGCCAGTGACGGAGGTGGACCAGGCCGGGCTCGACGAGCTCCAGCCCGTCGAAGAAACGCAGCACCTGGTCGCTGGTGCGCGAGGCGTCCTCCTGGCGGCCCAGGACGCGCCGGTAGATGTCGACCAGCGGGCCGGCCGCCTCGGGACGCGTGTCGAAGACGACGTGGGCGATGGCGAAGTGGCTGCCGACCGGCACGGCCTCGCGCAGGACGGCGACGCTCTTGTGGGGATCGTCCTCGTCGGGGATGAACTGCAGGGCCGACAGGATCAGCACGGCCACCGGCCGCTCCAGGTCGATCAGGCGCCGCAGCCCGGGATCGTTCAGCAGCTCCCGGGGGTGCAGCACGTCGCCCTCGACGACGGTGACGCGCTCGTCGGTGGCGAGCATGGCGCGGGCGTGGGAGAGCACGACCGGATCGGTGGCGACGTAGACCACCCGGGTGTCCGGCTCGACCTCCTGGGCCACCTGGTGGACGTTGCGGGGGCCGGGCAGCCCGGAGCCGATGACGAGGAACTGCCTCATGCCCTCTTCGGCGAGGTGGCGCACCACCCGGCCGAGGAAGGCGTGGGACTCCTGGGCCATGGCCCTGATCTCCGGCGCGACGGCGAGCACCCGCTCGGCCGCCTCGCGGTCGGCGGCGAAGTTGTCCTTGCCGCCCAGGAAGTAGTCGTTCATCCGGGCGACGTTGGGCACGCTCGTGTTCAGGCCGGGAACCGGCCGCCGTTCGGCGTCGCTCATGCGTCGTCCTCTCCGCTACCTGTGACATCAAAGGACCGCACGCCCGGTGAACGGATGTCAAGGCCCGTGCCGGATCCAGGATCCCCGCGCGTCCCGTCCCGGTCTGGTCTCCCCACGGGGCCTACTCCTTGACCCCGACCCCGCCGACGACCCAGATGGGGGCGGGGTGATGGGGCGCCGTCCCGTCCGGCCGCCACTCGGGGATGTAGACCAGGCCCGGTTCGACGAGTCTCAGCCCCTCGAAGAAGGGCTCGACCTCGGCCATGGTCCGCAGGTTGCCGCGGTGGGGGCCGGCGATCGACCCGCGTTCGCGGTAGAGCTCGGAGAGCTTGGCCGTCGTCTCCGGGCACAGGTCCGAGACCGCGTGCGAGAGGGCCAGGTGACTTCCCGGCGCCATGGCCTTCTGCAGGACGGTCGTGATCTGCGTGGCCTCGACGTCGTCGCTGAGGCGGGTCAGCGCCGAGAAGAGCAGGACGGCCACGGGGGCGTCCAGGTCGATCGTGGCGGTGAGGCCGGGGTGTCTCAGCAGCCGCTCGGGGTCCCGGACGTCGGCCTCGACGGCGACGGCCGGGCCGTCCTGCTTCAGCACGGCCTGGGTGTGCACGACCATCATCGGGTCGTGGTCGACGTGGACGACCCGCGCGCCGGGGGCGAGATCGCCCAGGAGCCGGTGCACGCTGTCCTCGTTCGGCAGGCCGCAGCCGATGTCGACGAACTGGCGGACACCGGCCTCGACGAGGAACCGCAGGACGCGGCCGTGGAACCTGCGGCCCTCCCTGGTCAGGGCGGGCAGTTCGGGGGCCAGCGCCAGCGCCATCTGCGCGGTCTCGCGGTCGGCGGCGAAGTTGTCCTTGCCGCCCACGTAGTAGTCGGACATGCGGCCGGCGTTCGGGGTCGTGGGGTCGAACCTGAGGCGTTCGGGCTGTTGCGACGCCATCATGTCCTCCGTCCAGCGATGCGGCTTGCAGCGGACATTATCGGCCTTTTGGCCACGGCGTGACGTTTTTCGGTGTGACTTTCTCCCCTGTGGGTGATGTGTCGTATCTAGTGGGGATTGCCCGTCTTTCGGCCGCGGTCAGTGACAGGGCTCCGGGTGCCGGCCGCTCCCCGGGGGCAGCGCGAAGGCCGCCCACACCGCCTTGCCGCGCTCCTCCAGCGGGGCCCAGCCCCACGTCTGGCTGACACCGTCGATGAGCTGAAGTCCCCGGCCGCACTCGGCCTCGTAGTCGGGCTCGCGCAGGCGAGGGGCCCGGTCGCTGGGGTCGGTGACCGCGCAGAGCATCGAGTGCCCGGTGTGGCAGAGGATCACCGTGACCTCGGGGAGGGGGCAGGCGTGCGGGGCCTCCCGCGTACCGTGGCGCAGCGCGTTGGTCACCAGCTCGGAGACCACGACGCCGGTGTCGTCGATCAGCGGCTCCAGCTCCCAGGCACGCAGCGCCCGTACGGCGAACTCGCGGGCCGTCCGCGCGGCGCGCGGGTCGTGGCGCAGGCTGCGGACGGCCATCTGCATCTGGTCGGCGCGGCCCTCGCCGCCGCTCCAGAAGGGGACGCCGTCGGGGGGGAGTACGTGATCGAGCATCGACAACCACCGTTCCCACCCTCCGATCGCGGATCGGACGGGTGTGGCTTCGTGTCTTCGGTAACCAGTCATCGGAGACCTTGGGGTAGGGCGATCGTGGGCGGACAGAGATCCTTTCAAGCAATCTTGCACGCCGTTATGTGCATAGGCAAGTACAGATGCACGTGCATCTGCACAAATGCCCCTATGCTCATGGGTGTTGTCCCCTCCCACATCCCGAGAGGCGAGGATGAATCCGCCGTACAACGGCATGCCGGCCGCCCACATGGGCGGCGTCGTCTGGCGCAAGAGCCACTTCAGCAATCCGAGTGGCAACTGCGTGGAACTCGCGGAGCTTCCCGACGGCCGGGTCGCCATGCGCAACTCCCGCGACCCCGAGGGGCCCGCGCTCGTCTACACCCGCCACGAGACCGACGCCTTCGTCCGAGGGGTGAAGAGCGGGGAGTTCGACGACCTGATCGCCTGACCGCCCGCCCTCCGGCCGGAGACGGTCGAGGAGTGAGGTTCTCTATGGTCTGCGCGGGACGGGCGGAGTACCGTGAAGGGTCGCGATCGCCGTGAACGGTGGGCGGCGGCTCGCCCCCGTGCCCGAAGGACTGGTAGATGACCACACCCCACGCCGACGGCGGACCGGTCGCCCCGCTCGCGATCGCCGCGCAGCGGGGCAACTCCACCGTCCTGCGGATCGTCCTGGGCGCGCAGCTACGCCGCCTGCGCGAACAGCGCGGCATCAGGCTGGAGGAGGCGGGGTACGCGATCCGCGCCTCGCACTCGAAGGTCAGCCGCATGGAGCTCGGCAGGGTCGGCTTCCGGCTCAGGGACGTGGCCGACCTGCTGACGCTGTACGGGGTGACCGACGACGCCGACCGGGAGCCGCTGCTCTCCCTGGTGGACAGGGCCAACCTCGCCGGCTGGTGGCACAACTACAGCGACGTGCTGCCCGCCTGGTTCGAGACGTACGTGAGCCTGGAGGAGGCCGCCACCGGCATCCGCAACTACGAGGTCCAGTTCGTGCCGGGCCTGCTGCAGAGCGAGGGCTACGCGCGGGCCGTCGTCCAGCTCGGCTTCCCCTCGGCGACCCCCGCCGAGGTCGACCGTCGGGTACGGCTCCGCCTGGCACGCCAGCGGCTCCTGCACCGCCCCGACCCGCCCCGCCTGTGGGCCGTGCTCGACGAGGCCGTGCTGCGCCGCCCGCTCGGCGGCGTCGAGGCGATGTGCGAGCAGATCGACCACATCCTGGAAGCCCTCGAACTGCCCAACGTGACCGTCCAGATCGTGCCCTTCAGCGTCGGCGGCCACGCCGCGGCCGGCGGGCCCTTCAGCATCCTGCGCTTCTCCCAGCCCGACCTGCCCGACGTGGTCTACATGGAGCAGCTCACCAGCGCCGTCTACCTGGAGAAGCGTGACGACGTGGACCGCTACCTGGAGGTCATGGAGCGCCTGTGCATCGAGGCCGAGCCGGCCACGCGCACCCGCGAGATCCTCCTGGGCATCCGCGAGGGGTTCCGGTCCCGGAGCACCGCTCCCTGAGCCGGGGCGCGGTCCCGGGCGGGTTTTCCCGCCGGACCGGCCCGTGCGGCGTCCGCGGCCGGGGGTGGCCGTCTCCCGGGCCGCGGCGCGGTCCCGGAAGGGGCTCTCCCGCCGGACCGGTCCGTGCGCCGTCCACGGTCCCTGGCGCGCTCCCGCGCGGCCCGGCCGCAACCGCCGGAGGGGGCCGTACGAAGATGGGTGAATGAGATGTCTCGTGACCGGTGCGACCGGATACATCGGGGGACGGCTGGTCCCCGAGCTGCTGGACGCGGGTCATGAGGTCCGCTGCATGGCCCGCTCGGCGGGCCGGCTGCGCGACCAGCCGTGGGCCTCGCGGGTCGAGATCGCCCAGGCCGACGCGACCGACGCCGGGCAGGTGGACGAGGCCCTGGAGGGCGTCGACGTCGCCTACTACCTGATCCACACCATGGGCGGGGGCAAGGACTTCGCCGCGGCCGACCGCGAGGCGGCCACCGTCTTCGCCGCCGCGTGCGAGCGGGCCGGGATCCGCCGCGTCGTCTACCTGGGCGGCCTGGCGCCCGACGAGAAGCTCTCGGCGCACATGAGCTCCCGTACCGAGGTGGGGGAGATCTTCCTGGACTCCGCCGTGCCCGCGGTGGTGCTGCGGGCGGCGATGATCATCGGCTCCGGCTCCGCCTCCTTCGAGATGCTGCGCTACCTCACCGAGCGGCTGCCGGTGATGACGACGCCCCGCTGGGTCTCCACCAGGACCCAGCCCATCGCCATCCGCGACGTCCTGCGCTACCTGACGGCCTGGGCGAGCGTGCCGGACGAGGTGAACCGCTCCTTCGACCTCGGCGGCCCCGACGTGCTGACCTACGCCGACATGATGCGCGTCTACGCCGACGTCGCCGGCCTGACCCGCCGGTTGATCATCCCGGTCCCGCTGCTCAGCCCCGGCCTGTCCAGCCACTGGGTGGGGCTGGTCACCCCCGTCCCCGCCGGGCTCGCCCGCCCGCTGGTGGAGTCGCTGCGCAACGAGGCGGTCTGCGGCGAGCACGACGTCGCCCGGTACGTCCCCGACCCGCCCGAAGGCCTGATCGGGCTGCGGCGCGCGGTCGAGCTCGCCCTCAAGAAGATCAAGGAGGCCGGGGTCACCACCCGCTGGTCCTCGGCCTCCACCCCGGGCGCGCCGAGCGACCCGCTGCCCACCGACCCCGACTGGGCGGGCGGCAGCCTCTACCTCGACGCGCGGGCCCGCCGGGTGAACGCCTCCCCGCGGCAGCTCTGGGAGGTCGTCGAGGCGATCGGCGGCGAGGCCGGCTGGTACTCCCTGCCCATCGCCTGGCACGTGCGCGGCCTCATGGACCGCGCGGTCGGCGGCGTGGGCCTGCGCAGGGGACGCCGGGACCCCCGGCGCCTGCGGGTGGGCGACTCGGTCGACTTCTGGCGCGTCGAGGAGGTGCAGCCGGGCCGCCTGCTGCGGCTGCGGGCGGAGATGCGGCTGCCCGGCCTGGCCTGGCTGGAGATGCGGGTGCTCGAACACGAGGGGGAGACCGTCTACGGCCAGCGGGCGATCTTCCACCCCCGAGGACTGTCCGGTCACCTGTACTGGTGGTCGGTCTCGCCCTTCCACACCCTGATCTTCGGCCGGATGCTGCGCAACGTGGCCGCCGCCGCCGAGCACGGACCGGTCTCGCCCCGCCCGTCCCGTGACGGGGGCGCCGGACCCGGGGACGGCCCGGCCGGGTCCGGCGAACCTGCGGCCCCGGCCCGGGACGCGACGGCCCGGCCCTGAACCCCCGCTGAATTCACGGCCGCGATGTCCGGCCGCCGAACCTACGGCCCCTGGCCCATGCCCGGGGCCGTATCCATGCCCGGGCGGGACGTGGCGTCCGGCCGCCGAGCCCGCGTTCCCGGCCCTGAGCGCCGTGCCCGGACGTGACGACCCACCGGCGGGAGCCGGCCGTCCGGGCTGTGCCGGCACGCCTGTCCCGCATGCCCGGAGGACACCCGGGCGCGACGGCGGCCGATGAAGTGAAATGCCCGTCCCGTAGGGAAATGCGGGAATCCCTTGAGTGATGCATACTGAATATGCATACTTAGTATTTATGTCCATCAGGCACGCCCTGCTCGCCCTGCTCAGCCTGGGACCCCGGCACGGCTACCAGTTGCGGGTGGAGTTCGAGGCGTCGACGGGGGCGACCTGGCCGCTGAACGTCGGCCAGGTCTACACGACGCTGTCCCGCATGGAGCGTGACGGCCTGGTCACGCCGGGGGAGCCGGACGAGCAGGGCCGGATCGTCCACGCGATCACCGAGGCCGGCCGGGCGGAGATGGGGCGATGGTTCGACACCCCCGTCGTCCACTCCGACCGGCCTCGGGACGAGCTGGTCGTCAAGCTGGCCATGGCCGTCGCCGCCGGGGAGGTGGACGTCGCCGAGGTCGTCCGCAGGCAGCGGACCGCGACGATGCGCGCGCTCCAGCAGCTGACGAAGGCCAAACGGGCCGCCGGGGAGGGCGTGGCCCGGCGGCTCGTGCTCGATTCCATGATCTTTCAGGCCGAGGCCGAGCAGCGATGGCTGGATCACTGCGAGGCCGTTCTCAAGGAGGAGAGATGACCGTTGTACGGCTGGCCGACGTGGCCAGGGTCCATGGCGGGGGGGCTACGGCCGTACACGCTCTGAGGGGCGTGAGCCTCGAGGTCGGCGAGGGGGAGCTGGTCGCGGTCACGGGCCCGTCCGGTTCCGGCAAGTCGACCCTGCTCAACCTGGCGGGCGGGCTCGACCGGCCCACGTCGGGGACGGTGAGCGTCGGCGGGCAGGACCTGACCGCCGTGCGCGACCTGGCGGCACTGCGGCGCCGCGGCGTCGGCTACGTCTTCCAGGACCTGAACCTGATCACGTCGCTGACGGCGGCGGAGAACGTCATGCTGCCCCGCGAGCTGGACGGCGTGCGCTCACGCCTCGCCCGCGAGGAGGCCATGGCCGTGCTGGCGGAGATCGAGGCGGAGGACCTCGCCGACCGCTTCCCGGACGAGCTGTCCGGTGGCCAGCGCCAGCGGGTCGCGATCGCCCGCGCACTGGTCGGCGAGCGGCGCCTGCTGCTGGCCGACGAGCCGACCGGCGCGCTCGACACGCGTACCGGGGACGAGATCCTGCACGTCCTGCGGGCCCGCTGCGACGCGGGCGCGGCGGTGCTGCTCGTCACCCACGAGCCGCGCTACGCCGCCTGGGCCGACCGGGTGGTGTTCCTGCGCGACGGGGTGATCGCGGACTCGACCGACTCCACCGGCTCGACCGGCTCCACGCCGGTGGGCGCCCGATGAGCGCCGTCGTCGCCGCGCTGCGCATCGCGCGGCGGAACGCGTGGCGTTCCCGGGGCCGAAGCGCGCTCGTCATGGTGATGATCGGCCTGCCCGTCCTGGTGATCACGGCGATGCTCACCCTCACCGAGACCACGACCGTCACCGGGG
This sequence comes from Streptosporangium sp. DT93, assembly GCF_049844535.1. Classification (NCBI taxonomy): domain Bacteria; kingdom Bacillati; phylum Actinomycetota; class Actinomycetes; order Streptosporangiales; family Streptosporangiaceae; genus Streptosporangium; species Streptosporangium sp. DT93. The sequence continues at coordinate 154,070 of NZ_JBNCLF010000014.1, read as the reverse complement.
CCGAGGGGATGGTGGCCCAGCTGGGCGCCGCCGACGCCGCCATCACACAGTTCCCGAAGGGCTCGATGCTCCGGCAGGACCCGAACGGGGCGGGCTGGAACAGCGACGGCGACGGGACGCCCGTGCCCAGGCTCGGAGACGCCGAGCTGGCGGCGCTGCTCGGGCCGGGCACCCGGTCGATCCCCTTCGACGCCGGCGTGCTCCGGCTGGGCCCCGAACGGGTCGAGGCGCTGGAGACCGACCTGCGCGACCCCCTCACCGCGGGGATGCTGACGCCGGCCGAGGGCAGGTTCCCCTCCTCCGCCCGCGAGGTCGTGGTGACGCCCGCGCTCGGCCTGAGGCCCGGCGAGCTCCTGCGCCTGCCCGGCGAGGCGCCGCTGACGGTGGTGGGCGTGGTCGAGCACCCGCACCGGCCCTCGCTCCGCAAGGTCGTGGGCTTGGATCTCCCGTTGAGCCCGCAGGAGGCGCACTCCCCGGGCGAGTACGGCACCGGGTGGCTCGTCGACACGGCGAAGCCGATCTCCTGGGCAGAGGTGCCCGCGCTGAACAGGGCCGACCTGTACGTCGTCTCCCGCGCCATGCTCACGGACCCGCTGAGCGCCCAGGCCCGGCGGGCCCCGGCCTTCGACGTCGAGCAGACGGCCGGGCTCGGCGCCATGGTGATCGTCACCGTGCTGGAGACCGTGCTGCTGGCCGGCCCGGCCTTCGCGGTCGGGCTCAGGAGACGGCGCCGGGAACTGGCCCAGATCGCGGCGCAGGGCGGCTCGGCCCGGCACCTGCGGGCGATCGTGCTCGCCGACGGGCTGATCCTCGGTGGTGCGGCCACCCTCGCGGCCACGGCGCTGGGCATCGGAGCCGGAGTGCTGGCCGCCCGGGTCGCGACGCGCTGGGGAGGGACGATCGGCCCGCCGGGGGTGCCGTGGGCGCCGGTTCTGGGCGTCGCCGCGCTGGGCCTGCTCGCCGGTCTGGTGGCGGCGCTGGTGCCCGCCGTGCAGGCGGCCCGGCAGGACACCGCGGCCGTGCTGGCCGGCCGCTCGCCCGCCGTGGCCGACCGGCCGGGACGGCCCCTGGCGGGGGTCGTGCTGGTGCTGGCCGGGCTGGGGGCGACCGTGGTGGCGAGGCGCCAGCCGGACCCGGTGTGGGTGTTCGTCTCGGCGGTCCCGGTCCTGCTCGGGCTGGTGGTGCTGACGCCGTGGCTGGTCGGCCGCACGGGACGGGCGGCCGCGCGGTTGTGGCTCCCGCTGCGGGTGTCCGTCCGCGACGCGGTCCGTCACCGATCCCGGACCGCGAGCGCGGTGGCGGCCGTCATGGCGGTCACGTCCACGGTCGTGGCGGTGGGCATCGGTTTCCAGAGCCAGTACACGGACCAGCGCAACGCCTACACCTCGGCGCGCCCGACCGGCACGCTGGCGATCTGGGGCGGAAGCATGCGCGACGCGACTTGGGACAGGGTCCGCGCCGAAGCGGCCCGCCTGCTGCCGGGCGTGCCGCTGGTCCCCGGCTACCAGGTCAGGGACGCCCAGGACCGCCACTACGCGTTGCGGTACTCGGTGCGATGGAACGGGGCGCGGACGCGCCGCACGGTGGCCGTCGGGGACCGGGCCCTGCTCGCGTTCCTGCAGGGGCGCCACGACCCGCGGGCGGCCGCGGCGCTGGCGAGCGGCAAGGCCGTGGTGTTCGACGCGGCCGCGCTGCGGAACGGCATGCTCACGCTGCGGGCGAGCTCCACGTCCGGTCCGCCGCGCAGGTTCGACGTGCCCGCGGTCGTGGCCGCGCCGGCCGACGAGCACCAGGGCGGCGCCCTGCTGCCGCGCGCCCTGGTCGAGCGGACCGGTTTCTCGACGGTGGAACGCCAGCTCTACGCCGCCCACCGGCCCCCGGGCGGCTCGTCGCTGTGGCGCGACCTCAACGCGGTGACCCCCCGCGTCACGGTCGCCGTCGAGGAGGGCGACCGCCACCTGCCCGCCCCGGGCCTGTGGGGCTGGCTCGCCGGCGCCCTCGTCCTCGTCGTCGGCGGCACGCTGGCCGCCACCCGCCTGGCGGCCGCCGACATGCGGCCCGAGCGGGCGACGATGGCGGCCATCGGCGCCCCGCGCGGGACGCTGCGGATGGTCGTGGCGGGCCAGGCGCTCTACATCTCCGGGCTCGGCGCGCTGGTGGGGCTGGTCGCGGGAACGGTGACGGGCGTGGCCCTGAGCCGGCCGCTGACGACCTCCGGCACCGGGGATCCCGCCACGCTCGCCGTACCGTGGCCGTTCGTGATCGCCGTGGTGGTGGGCCTGCCCGTTCTGGCGACCCTGGCGGCGCTCGTCACCCGGACCGGGCCGCTCCTGGCCCGCCGCCTTCCGTGACCCCTCGGCTTACTTTGTAAAGGCGAGCGCCTGGATCGAAACGATCATGAAGCGGGATCACACACCGGTGGATCGGGGAAGGGTGGCGGCCAGGTGCCCGGCCAGACCGGCGGAGGCGGCCTCGACCATCCGCAGCACCTCGGCGAACCCCTCGCGTTCGCCGTAGTACGGGTCGGGCACCTCGGCACCCGGCGGGGCGGCGGGGTCGAAGGAGCGGAACAGGCGCACGTCCGCGCCCGCCGGGGCGAGGCGGCGCAGCGCGTCCAGGTTGCGGGCGTCCATGGCCAGCACCAGGTCGATCCCTCCCCACCAGTCCGGCAGGAACTGCCGGGCGCGGTGCTGCGAGCCGTCGTAGCCGTGGTCGGCGAGCATCGCGGCGGCCCGCGCGTCCATCGGGCCGCCCTGGTGCCAGTCCCCGGTGCCCGCGCTGTCGACCGTGACGAGGTCGCCCAGGCCGTGACCGGCGAGGGTCGCGCGCAGCACGATCTCGGCCATGGGGGAGCGGCAGATGTTTCCCATGCACACCAGGCATACGTGATAGCTCATGCGTACAGGATGCCGCCTGGCGGGACGGCTCCGGCAGGTGTCCCGTCGGAGGATCGCGCCCCGCCCGGCTCCGCCACGTGGCGCTACGGGCGCGCGGGCCAGCTCTCCAGCAGGACGTGCAGGGCGTCCAGGGCCCGTTCCCACGAGGCCCGCACGTCGCGGGAGTGGCCGAACCCGCCGTTGGCCTCCAGGACGACGTAGCCGTGGAAGGTGCTGCGCAGCAGGCGGCCCGCGTCGGTCAGGTCCGGTTCCTCCAGCCGGTACGCGCGCAGCATCGCGTGGGTGAGCTCGATGTTGCGCGCGTAGGCGGCGGATCCGGCGACGACGGCCGGGTCGAGCCGGACCTGGGTGGCGGCGTAGCGGCCGGGGTGGGCCAGCGCGTACTCCCGGTAGGCGTCGGCGAACGCCGTCATGGCCTCCTTGCCGGCGCGGCCCGCGACCGCCGCGGCGATGTGGTCGGCGAGCTCGCCCGCGGCGAGGAGCGCGACGCGCTCGCGCAGGTCCTGGAGGTTGCGGACGTGCGAGTACAGGCTCGCGTCCTTGACCCCGAAGCTCCGCGCCAGCGCGGACACGGTGAGGTTCTCGAACCCGACGGCGTCGGCCATCTCCGCCGCCGCCCGCGTCACCCGCTCGGCCGTCAGCCCCGCACGCGCCATGCGCCGGCCTCGTCTTTCCTGGGGGAACGTGGGTTGTCGCTTGGTGGGCACAGGGATTCTAGCGTTCCGCGCCGTGTGACCGGCGGGTGAGCGGACGCGGGTGGCGTGCGGTTTCGTACGGGCGGGCGGGTGAGGCGCGCCGGGCCGGTGCGGTCCGCCGGTGCCGCGGGGGCAGGACTAGCATGTCGCCCGACGGAACGGCATGGGGAGGGGTGGGGTCGGTGAGGGATCTCGGGGAGGAGCTCCGCGCCTTCTGGCGGGAGCGTCACCTGTGCACGCTGAGCACCGTGCGCGCCGACGGCACCCCGCACGTGGTCCCGGTGGGGGTGACGCTGGACGCGGACGCGGGGATCGCCCGGGTGATCACGTCGGGCGGGTCGCACAAGGTCCGGCACGTGCTGGCGGCGGGCGAGGGGGGCGCGGCGGTCGCGGTCTGCCAGGTGGACGGGCGGCGCTGGTCGACGCTGGAGGGGCGGGCGGTGATCCGTACCGACCCGGAGTCGGTCGCCGACGCCGAGCGCCGCTACGCCGAGCGGTACCGGGTGCCGCGCGAGAACCCGGCCCGCGTGGTGGTGGAGATCCGTATCACCCGGGTGCTGGGCAATGTCTGACCCCTTCACCGGTTCCGCCGCCGGTCCCGCGACCGTTTCCGTGACCGGCCCGGTGACCGACCTGGTGACCGTGGTGGGGATCGGGGCGGACGGGTGGGCCGGTCTCTCCAGGGCGGCGCGGTGGGAGCTGCACGCCGCCGAGGTGCTGATGGGCGCCGCGCGGCAGCTCGCGCTCGTTCCCGAGCCCAGCGCCGAACGGGTGGTGTGGCCCTCACCGCTGCTCCCGGCGCTGCCGGGCCTGATCGACGCCCATCGGGGCCGCCGGGTGTGCGTGCTGGCCAGCGGCGACCCCATGTTCCACGGGATCGGCGCGACCCTGGTGCGACTGCTGGGCGCCGACCGGGTCCGGGTGCTGCCGCACCCCTCGTCGGTATCGCTGGCCTGCGCCCGGCTGGGCTGGGCGGCCGACCGGGTCGAGGTGGTCAGCCTCGTGACGCGCCCGCCCGAGGTGCTGCACCCGGCCCTGCACGACGGCCGCCGCCTCCTGGTCCTCAGCGCCGACGGCCGCACCCCGGCCGCGGTCGCCGCACTACTCGTCGCCCGCGGGTACGGGGCGAGCGCGATGACGGTCCTGGAGCGGCTCGGCGGCGCCGAGGAGCGGGCGGTCACCGGCACGGCCGCCGGGTGGTCCCCGGCGGCGTCCCACGACCTCAACGTGGTGGCCGTGGAGTGCCGCGCCGACGCCGGCACGGTGGCGCTGCCCCGGCTGCCGGGCCTGCCGGACGAGGCGTTCGAGCACGACGGCCAGCTCACCAAGCGGGAGGTGCGCGCGGTCACCCTCTCCCGGCTGGCCCCCGCCCCCGGCGAGCTGCTGTGGGACGTCGGGGCGGGGGCGGGCAGCATCGGCGTGGAGTGGATGCGCGCCCATCCGGACAACCGGGCCGTGGCGGTGGAGTCGCGTCCCGGCCGGGCGGCGGCGATCGCCCGTAACGCCGCCGCGCTGGGCGTTCCCGGCCTGGAGGTGGTGGTCGGTGCCGCTCCGGCGGCGCTGGCGGGCCTGGAGCGTCCCGACGCCGTCTTCGTCGGCGGCGGGGTGACCGTGCCGGGGGTGGTGGAGGCGTGCTGGGAGGCGTTGCGGCCGCGGGGCAGGCTGGTGGCCAACGCGGTCACCGTCGAGTCGGAGGCGGTCCTGGCCTCCTGGCACGGCGAGCTGGGGGGCGAGCTGGTACGGCTGGCGGTCAGCAGGGCGGCCCCGGTGGGAGGGTTCACCGGCTGGCGGCCGATGATGCCGGTCACCGTCTGGGTCGCGGTCAGGGGCGAGGGGGAGCGATGACGGTGCGTTTCATCGGTGCCGGGCCGGGTGCCGCCGACCTGGTGACCGTACGGGGACAGCGGGCGATCGAGGCCGCGCCGGTCTGCCTGTTCGCGGGGTCGCTCGTCCCCCGGGAGCTGCTGGAGTCCTGCCCGCCGGGCGCGCGGCTGGTCGACACGGCCAGGATGGCGCTGGGGGAGATCGTCGCGGAGATGGTCGCCGCGCACCGGGCCGGGCACGACGTGGCCCGGCTGCACTCGGGCGACCCGTCGGTGTTCAGCGCGATGGCCGAGCAGATGCGCCGGCTGGACGCCGAGGGGGTGCCGTACGAGGTGGTGCCCGGGGTGCCCGCGTTCGCGGCCGCCGCGGCGTCGCTGCGGCGCGAGCTGACCGTGCCGGGGGTGGGGCAGACGATCGTGCTGACCCGCACGTCGGTACGGGCCACCCCGATGCCCGAGGGCGAGGATCTCGGCACGCTGGGCCGGAGCCGGGCCACGATGGTGCTGCACCTGGCGGTGCAGCGGATCGGGGAGGTCGCGGCGGAACTCGTGCCCAACTACGGGGCCGACTGCCCGGTGGCGGTGGTCGCCAGGGCCAGCCGCGACGACGAGGTGATCCTGCGCGGGACCCTGGCCGACATCGCCGAGCAGGTGCGACGGGCCGGGATCCTGCGGACGGCGGTGATCGTGGTGGGCCGGGTGCTGACCGCCTCGGAGTTCCCCGACAGCCACCTGTACTCGGCCGCGCGCTGCCGTGACTGACCCGCGCGGTGCGGCGCCGGGCCCGCGTGGTGCGGCGACCGGCCTGCGCGACGCCGCGCCGGGCGGGATCAGCCGGCGCGGCCGACGACGGTGCCGGCGCGGTCGATGACCACCACGTCCACGATCACCGGCGCCTCGCGCAGTACCCCGGCGGCGGTGCGGCGGGCACCCTCGGCGACCAGGTCGCCCAGCGGAAGCCCCGCCTCCTGGCACAGGTGCAGCGCGTGCAGCGCCGTGTTGGCCTCCAGGACGCGACCGGCCAGGCCCTCGTCCCCGCCCGCGGAGCGGACGAGCCCGGCCAGCATCCCCGGATCGACCTGGGAGCGCCCGGAGTGAAGGTCGAGGTGGCCGTCGGCGAGCTTGGAGAGCTTGCCGATGCCCCCGGCGACGGTCAGCCGGGGGACGGGGTGCCTGCGCAGGTACTTCAGCACCGCCCCGGCGAAGTCGCCCATGTCCAGCAGCGCGTCGTCGGGAAGCCCGTACAGCTCGGCGGCGACCCTCTCGGAGGTGCTGCCGGTGCAGCCGGCGACGTGGGTGTGGCCCGCGGCCCTGGCCACGTCGATGCCGCGGCGGATGCTGTCGATCCAGGCCGAGCACGAGTAGGGCACCACGATGCCGGTCGTGCCGAGGATCGACAGGCCGCCCAGGATGCCCAGCCGCGGGTTCCAGGTCCTCTTCGCCAGCTCCTCGCCGCCCTCCACGGAGATCTCCACGAGCACGTCGCCGCTCCCGCCGTGCCGGGCCGCGACCTCGGCGACGTGCTCGCGCATCATCGTCCGGGGGACCGGGTTGATCGCGGGTTCGCCCACCGGCAGCGGCAGGCCGGGCTTGGTGACGGTGCCCACGCCGGGGCCGGCACTGAAGGCCACCCCGGAGCCCGGGGCGCCGTGCCGTACGGTCGAGGAGATCAGCGCGCCGTGCGTCACGTCGGGGTCGTCACCGGCGTCCTTGACCACCGCCGCCCTGGCAGCGGTCCCGGTCGCGGCCCCGGTGGCCACGGTGGCGCCGGTGAGCTCCTCGACGGCCAGGGCGAAGGCCGGGCGTCGCCCGCCGGGCAGGGTGATCCGCACCGGGTCGGGGAACTCACCGGTCAGCAGGGCGGTGTACGCGGCCGCGGTGGCCGCGGTCGCGCAGGCGCCGGTGGTCCAGCCGTGCCGCAGGGAAGTGCTCATGGTCCAAGCATCCGACGGTGCGAGCGGGGAGAGGTGGCGGGGTGCCGAACATCCTGATCCTGGGCGGTACGGACGAGGCCAGGAGGCTGGCCGCCGCGCTGGCCGGGCGCGAGGGCACGCACGTGGTGTCGTCGCTCGCGGGCCGGGTGCGCGATCCGAAGCTGCCGGTGGGGGAGGTGCACGAGGGCGGGTTCGGCGGTCCCGGCGGGCTCGCGGCCTGGCTGGCGGAGCGGGGGATCGACACGGTGGTGGACGCCACCCACCCGTTCGCGTCCCGGATGACCGCCTCGGCGGTCGAGGCGACGGGGCGGACCGGCCTGCCGCTGCTGATCCTGCGCCGTCCCGGCTGGCAGGCGGGCCCCGGGGACGACTGGCGCTGGGTGACGTCGCTGGAGGCCGCCGCCGGGCTGCTGCCGTCGCTGGGGGAGCGGGTGTTCCTGACGACCGGACGCAGGAGCCTGCCGGTCTTCGCGGGCCTCGACGACCACTGGTTCCTGGCCCGTTCGGTGGACCCGCCCGAGCCGCCGATGCCGCGCCGGACGGAGGTGCTGCTCAGCCGGGGGCCGTTCACCGTGGAGGGGGAGACGGCCCTGATGCGCGAGCATCGGGTGGAAGTGCTGGTGACCAAGGACAGCGGCGGCGAGATGACCACGGCGAAGCTGCGGGCCGCCCGCGAGCTCGGGCTGCCGGTCGTGATCGTACGCCGCCCGCCCCCGCCCGCGGGGGTGCCCGCGGTGGGGGACGTGCCGGCCGCGCTCGCCTGGCTGGAGGACGCGGCCGTCCCCGGCGGTGGCGGAGGTCATGCCGGGTAGCGGCGGGGGGTGAAGACCACCCGGCCGCCACCCCGCTCGGCGACCCGGGTGGTGGAGGAGCCCACCAGCAGCAGGCAGCGCATGTCGACCGCGGCCGGGTCCAGGTCGCCCAGGGTGGTGACGGTCACGCTCTCGGCGGCTCCGCCGACGTCGCGGCCGATCACCACGGGCGTCTGCGGGACGCGGTGCTCCAGCAGCAGGTCGCGGGCGGCGGCCACCTGCCAGGTGCGGCTGCGGGAGGCCGGGTTGTAGATCGCCAGGACGAGGTCGGCCCGCGCGGCGGCGCTGATCCTCCCCGCGACCACCTCCCACGGCTTGAGCAGGTCCGACAGCGACAGCACGCAGTAGTCGTGGCCCAGGGGAGCCCCGGCCCTGCTGGCCACCGCGTGCGCCGCGGTCAGGCCGGGCAGCACGCGGACCGGCACGCCGGCGAACCTCGGCTCGCACGCCACCTCCAGCACCGCGCTGGCCATCGCGAAGACCCCCGGGTCGCCCGAGGAGACCACCGCCACCCGGGACCCGGTGAGGGCCAGCTCCAGCGCGTGCGCGGCCCGCTCGGCCTCCACCCGGTTGTCGGTGGGGTGGCGGCGCTGGCGCGGGTTCGGCGGGACGCGGTCCAGGTAGGGGCCGTACCCGACGAGCTCGTCGACGGCGGCCAGCGCCTCCTGCGCCTCGGGGGTCAGCCAGGGCCGCCCGGCCGGGCCGAGCCCCACCACGACCACCTCGCCGCGCGACCGGTCCCCGCCCGTGGCGTGCCGGCCGACCGGCACACCGACCGGCGCCTCGACCGGCCCGCCGACCGGCACGGAGGCAGGCACGGAGGCAGGCACGGAGACCGTGACCGTGGTGCCGGGCGGAACGGAAGCCTGAGCGGTGGTGGCGGGGGAGCCGGTGGAAGCGGGGTGTGCCGCGTTGACCGGGCTGGGGATCAGGGCCAGCGAGAAGTACGGCACGCCGGCCGGATCGACCTCGGCGAGCGGTGCCATGCGCTGCTGCCCGGTGGTGGCGCGCTCGACGTACCACGCCTCGTCCAGACGCCCGGCCTCGGCGAGGGCGTCACGGACCTTGGTGAAGGTACGGCCGAGCTTCAGCACCGCCGCCGAGTCGGTGGCGGCGAGGCGTTCGGCGAGCACCTCGGCCGGGAGCGTTCCCGGCAGCACGGTCAGCACCTCGTCGCGCTCGACCAGCGGGCGTCCCAGCACGGCCGAGGCGCCGCTCACCGAGGTCACGCCCGGTACCACCTCGGTGACGTAGCGGTGCGACAGGCGCTTGTGCATGTGCATGTACGAGCCGTAGAAGAGCGGGTCGCCCTCGCACAGCACCACCACGTCGCGCCCGGCGTCCAGGTGGGCGGCGAGGCGCTCGGCGCAGTCGGCGTAGAAGTCGTCGATCGCCCCCTGGTAGCCGCCCGGGTGGTCGGTGGTCTCGGTGGTGAGCGGGTAGATGAGGGGTTCCTCGACCTGGCCCTCGCGCAGGTAGGGGACGGCCACCGAACGGGCGATGCTCCGGCCGTGGCGGGCGCTGTGGAAGGCGATCACGTCGGCCTCGCCGATCAGGCGGGCGGCCTTGACGGTCACCAGCTCGGGATCGCCCGGCCCCAGCCCCACGCCCCACAGCCGCCCGGTCGCGCGTACGGTCACGCCTGCGTGTGCGCCGGCGCTCACGGTGTGGCCCGCGCCGTCGCCAGCGGTGCCGCTCGTGGTGTCGTTCACGGTGTGGCCCGCGTTGTCGCCCATGGTGTCGCCCACGTCGTCGTTCACTCTTCCTCGCTCGCGATCGCGTTGACCGCGGCGGCGGTCATCGCGCTTCCACCCCGGCGCCCGTCCACGACCAGGTACTCCAGGTTCGACGGGTGCTCGGCGAGGGCCTGCTTGGACTCGGCGGCGCCGATGAAGCCGACCGGGACGCCCAGCACGGCGGCCGGACGCCCGGCTCCCTGTTCGACCATCTCCAGCAGCCGGAACAGCGCGGTGGGCGCGTTGCCGATCGCGACCACCGATCCCTGGAGCCGGTCGCGCCACAGCTCCAGGGCGGCGGCACTGCGGGTGGTGCCCAGTTCCTCGGCCAGGGCCGGGACCCGGGGGTCGCCGAGCGTGCAGATCACCTCGTTGCCGGCGGGCAGGCGGCGCCGGGTCACCCCGGAGGCGACCATCATGGCGTCGCAGAGCACCGGGGCGCCCGCGAGGAGCGCCTCGCGGGCCGCCGGCACCACCCCGGCCGACCAGCGCAGGTCGTTCACCAGGTCGACCATCCCGCAGGCGTGGATCATGCGGACCGCCACCCGGGCGACGTCCGGGGGCAGCGCGCCCAGGTCGGCCTCGGCGCGGATGGTGGCGAAGGAGCGGCGGTAGATCTCCGCGCCGTCGCGGACGTAGTCGATCACAGTTCCCCTCTGGCGGCCGTCACCGCGGCCGCGGTCTCCTCGATGCCGGAGCAGGTCAGGCCGGTGCCGTCAAGCTCCAGGTGGTAGCCGTGGCCGGTGGCGACCACGTCGGCGACCCGCCCCCTGGGACGGCCGCAGCGTCTGGCGCAGCCCGCCCAGTGCACGGGGAGCGTATCGGTGCCGTACGGGCGCCGGGAGGGCGGGGCCAGGGCGACGACGGCGGTCGCGTCGGCCCGCACGTCGGCCAGGGATTTGGCGCAGCCGGGACGGCCCGCGCAGGCCGTGACGCCGATCCACGGCGAGGCGGGGTCGACGACCAGACCGGCGGCCCGCAGCCGGCCGGCCGCGTCCGCGGCCTCGGCGGGGGCCAGGCGGGGCAGGACCGCGCCGCGCCAGGGGGTCAGGCGGATCTCCCCGCCGGAGGCGAGGCCGGCGAGCAGCCGCGCCTGGTCGGAGGTCAGCCGCCCCAGGGGCACGGCCACCCCGAGCGCGACGCGCGCGGAGTCTCCGACGAGTCCCACCGGTCCGAGCGCCACGGGTCGCGGTCGTACCGGCTCGAAGGGCGTCACCCGCGCGGTGAGGGCGGTCAGCACGCGATCGGCGACCAGGACGGGACCGTCGGGGAGCTCGGAGATCCGCCAGGCGGTGACGTCCCGGGCGGCCAGCTCGTCGAGGAACGCCTCGGCGGCGGCCAGCAGGGCGGTCACGGCCGTATCCGCCCCGACGCGCAGGCCGGTGTCGGTCCCGGCGAGAAGCAGCGCGACCCGGTCGGGAGCGACGAACACGACCGTGGCGTCCGCGCCCAGCCCGGCGACGTCACCGCGCCCGTCGTCGAGGGCGAACATGAACCGGCCGGGAAGGGCGGCGAGCGCGGGCCGGGCGCACAACCGCCGGTCCAGCTCGCCGATCAGCGGCGTGACGTCGGCGATCCCCCCGCCGCCGGGACCGTCCAGGCCGGTCAGCGGGGAGGCCAGGATGTTGCGGATCCGCTCGTGGGTGGTCGAGGGCAGCAGGCCCGCCCGCGCCATCCGCGCGGCGAATCCGTGCTCCTCGTCCGGGGCGAGACCCCGGACCTGCACGTTGGCCCGGGAGGTGAGTTCGAGGGCCCCGTCACCGTGGAGGCGGGCCGCCTCGGCGAGTTCCCGGAGCCGGTCGGGGGTCAGGCGGCCTCCGGGCACGCGGACACGGGCCAGGCCGCCGTCGGCGGCGGCATGGACCTGAAGTGCGCCGGGACACGCGTCAGGCCGGGATCGTCCATGAAAGTCGGCAATGTCCACGCACGGGATGCTAATACCAGTTTCTTGCGGAGAGCCGGACTGCCGTAGTGTCATCGGTGGCGATGGCGTTGGGAGGAAGCCGGTGAGAATCCGGCGCGGTCCCGCCACTGTGACCGGGGAGCGAACCTCAACCGGGCCACTGCCCGGCGACGGGCGGGAAGGCCGGGGCGAGCACCGATCCGGGAGCCAGGAGACTCCAGCCGTCGCGGCCGACGACGACCCGGGGCGAGGACCCCGAGGGAGGATGCTCCGTGCGCTTTTCGCCGTTCCCCCACCGCGGTGCGACACCGCTTTCGCCGTTCCCCCACCGCGGTGCGACACCGCCGATGGAGTGTGCCGCGTGATCCTGCTGCTCTCCACCTCCGACACCGACCTGCTGAGCGCCCGCGCGAGCGGCGCCGACTACCGTCTGGGAAACCCCGCCCGCCTGGGCGTCGACGACCTGCCACCGCTGCTGGAGGGCGCCGAGGTGGTCGTGGTACGCCTGCTCGGCGGGCGCCGCGCCTGGGAGGAGGGACTGGACGCCCTCCTCGCCGGGCCCCGGCCCGTCGTCGTGCTCGGCGGCGAGCAGGCACCGGACGCCGAGCTGATGGAACTGTCCACCGTGCCCGGCGGGGTCTGCGCCGAGACGCACGCCTACCTCGCGCACGGCGGCCCGGCCAACCTGACCGAGCTGCACCGGTTCCTGTCCGACACGCTGCTGCTCACCGGCCACGGCTTCGCCGCCCCCGCCCCCACCCCGACCTGGGGGACGCTGGAGCGCGAGGCGCGCGACCAGGACGGGCAGGACGGGCAGGACGGGCAGGACGGGCCGGTCGTCGGCGTGCTCTACTACCGCGCCCACCACGTGTCCGGCAACACCGCCTTCGTCGAGGCGCTCTGCCTGGCGATCGAGCGGGCCGGGGCGCGGGCGCTGCCGCTGTACTGCGCGTCCCTGCGCACGGCCGAGCCCGGCCTGGTGGAGGCGCTGCGCACGGTGGACGCCCTGGTGGTCACCGTCCTGGCAGCGGGCGGCACCCGGCCGGCGACCGCGTCGGCCGGCGGGGACGACGAGGCGTGGGACGTCGGCGCGCTGGCCGAGCTGGACGTGCCGATCCTGCAGGGACTGTGCCTGACGAGCAGCCGCGCCTCCTGGGAGGAGAACGACGACGGCCTGTCCCCGCTGGACGCCGCCACCCAGGTCGCCATCCCCGAGTTCGACGGGCGCATCATCACGGTGCCGTTCTCGTTCAAGGAGATCGACGAGGACGGGCTGACCGTCTACGTGGCCGACCCCGAGCGCGCCGCGCGCGTGGCGGGCATCGCGGTGCGCCACGCCGCGCTGCGGCACGTGCCGCCCGCCGAGCGGCGGCTGGTGCTGATGCTGTCGGCCTACCCCACCAAGCACGCCCGCATCGGCAACGCCGTCGGCCTGGACACCCCCGCCAGCCTGGTGCGCCTGCTGGCCGCACTGCGCGAGCGCGGCTACGACATCGGGGCCGAGGGCGAGCTGCCCGGCGTGACCGAGCAGGACGGCGACGCGCTCATCCACGCGCTGATCGCCGCGGGCGGGCAGGACCGGGACTGGCTCACCGAGGAGCAGCTCGCCGGCAACCCGGTGCGCATCGCGGCGACCCGCTACGCCGAGTGGTACGCCACGCTGCCCGCCGACCTGCGGGAGAGGATGGAACGGCACTGGGGGCCGCCCCCCGGGGAGTTGTTCGTCGACAGGTCGGGCGACCCGGAGGGCGAGATCGTGCTTGCCGCGCTGCGCGCCGGCAACGTGGTGGTGATGGTGCAGCCGCCACGCGGCTTCGGGGAGAACCCCATCGCCATCTACCACGACCCCGACCTGCCGCCCAGCCACCACTACCTGGCCGCCTACCGCTGGCTGGCCGACGGCTTCGGCGCCCACGCCGTGGTCCACGTGGGCAAGCACGGCAACCTGGAGTGGCTGCCCGGCAAGTCCGCGGGCCTGTCGGCATCCTGCGGGCCCGACGCCGCGCTCGGCGACCTGCCGCTCATCTACCCGTTCCTGGTCAACGACCCCGGCGAGGGCACCCAGGCCAAGCGCCGGGCGCACGCCACCCTCGTCGACCACCTGGTGCCGCCGATGGCCCGCGCCGACAGCTACGGCGACATGGCCCGCCTGGAGCAGCTCCTCGACGAGCACGCCTCCATCGCGGCGATGGACCCGGCCAAGCTGCCCGCGATCCGCGCCCAGATCTGGACGCTGATCCAGGCCGCGCGGCTTGACCACGACCTCGGCGTCGCCGACCGGCCGCACGACGCCGAGTTCGACGACTTCCTGCTGCACATCGACGGCTGGCTGTGCGAGGTCAAGGACGTCCAGATCCGTGACGGCCTGCACGTGCTGGGCGCCGCCCCCGAGGGTGCGCCGCGCGTGGACCTGGTGCTGGCCATGCTGCGCGCCCGGCAGATGTGGGCCGGCAGCCAGGCGCTCATCGGCCTGCGCGAGGCCCTGGGCCTGGCCGAGGACGGCAGCGCCGGGCGGATCGGCGTCGACGAGGCCGAGACCCTGGCCCGCGCCCTGGTCGAGGGCATGGAGGAGCGCGGCTGGGAGGCGTCCGCCGCCGCAGAGGTGACCGCCGCGGTCCTGCGCCCGGCGACGGACGCTCCCGGTACGGACCCCGGCGCGGACCCCGGCGCGGATCCCGGCGCGGATCCCGGTGTGGTGGAGGAGATCCTGCGGTTCGCCGCGCTGGAGGTCGTGCCGAGGCTGGCGCGTACCACCGACGAGATCGACGCGATCCTGCACGCCCTCGACGGCGGCTACGTGCCCGCAGGGCCGAGCGGATCGCCGCTGCGCGGGCTGATCAACGTGCTGCCCACCGGCCGTAACTTCTACTCGGTCGACCCCAAGGCCGTGCCGAGCAGGCTGGCCTGGGAGACCGGGCAGGCGATGGCCGACTCCCTGCTGGAGCGCTACCGCGCCGACACCGGCGACTGGCCGCGCTCGGTCGGGCTGTCGGTCTGGGGGACCAGCGCGATGCGCACCTCGGGGGACGACGTGGCCGAGGTGCTGTCGCTGCTGGGCGTGCGGCCGGTCTGGGACGAGGCCTCGCGCCGCGTCACCGGGCTGGAGCCGATCCCGGCCGCCGAGCTGGGCCGCCCCCGGGTGGACGTCACCGTCCGGATCAGCGGGTTCTTCCGCGACGCCTTCCCGCACGTGGTGGCCATGCTGGACGACGCGGTACGGCTGGCGGCCGGTCTGGAGGAGCCCGAGGAGCTCAACTACGTGCGCGCGCACGTGCTCGCCGACCAGGCCGCGCATGGCGACGAGCGCAGGGCCACCATGCGCATCTTCGGCTCGCGTCCCGGCGCCTACGGGGCCGGGCTGCTGCCGCTGATCGACAGCCGGAACTGGCGCGACGACGCCGACCTCGCCGAGGTGTACGCGGTCTGGGGCGGCTTCGCCTACGGCCGCGACGTCGACGGCGTACCGGCCAGAGAGGACATGGAGACGGCCTACCGCAGGATCGCGGTGGCGGCCAAGAACGTCGACACCCGCGAGCACGACATCGCCGACTCCGACGACTACTTCCAGTACCACGGCGGCATGATCGCCACGGTCCGGGCCCTCACCGGCAAGGCCCCGGCCGCCTACATCGGCGACAGCACCAGGCCAGAGGCCGTCCGCACCCGTACCCTGTCGGAGGAGACCTCCAGGATCTTCCGCGCCCGGGTGGTCAACCCGCGCTGGCTGGCCGCCATGCGCAGGCACGGCTACAAGGGCGCCTTCGAGCTCGCCGCGACCGTCGACTACCTGTTCGGCTACGACGCCACCACCGGCGTCGTCGCCGACTGGATGTACGACAAGCTGGCCGCGACCTACGTGCTGGACCCGGAGAACCGGGAGTTCATGGAGAAGTCCAACCCCTGGGCGCTGCACGGCATCGCCGAACGGCTGCTGGAGGCCGCGAACAGGGGCATGTGGGAGCACCCCGACCCGGCCGTCCTGCGCGACCTGCAGGAGGTCTACCTCAAGTCGGAGGGGGACCTGGAGGACGGCGTCTGATCGCCGGGCCGTTCCCCGCCGGCCGTCCCCGCCTGGGCGGCCGGCAGGGGCTGCTCGGCGCGGTGAACCGGACGGGGACGGGCAGGGGCCGTCAGTTGCTCTCGGAGCGTCCCAGCCGCCAGTAGCCCATGAAGGCCACCGACGAACGGTCGACGCCCAGCTCCTGGACCAGGTGCCGGCGCAGCAGCTTGACCACGCCCGCCTCGCCCGCCAGCCAGGCGTACAGGCCCTCGCCGGGCGGGGACTCGGGGACCTCCCAGAGGATGTCCGCGTCGACGTCGACGTCCTCCAGACGACCCGCCGAGGGAGCGCCCGGCGCCGGGTGCGCCGTGACGAGCGCCCGCAGGGTCTCGCGGACGGCGGGTACGAGCAGGTCGCCGTGACGGGCGCCGTCGCGCGGCAGCCAGACGACCCGCACGCCGGGCCGGACGTCGAGCGGGAGCCGGTCGGCGTCCTCGGGCACCTCGAGCAGCGCCGTGGCCGGCACCTCACCGGACAGCGACTCGACGATCGAGGCGATGGCGGGCACGGCCGTCTCGTCCCCGGCCAGCAGCAGGTGCGTCGCCCCGGCCGGCTGCGCCCACTCCCGGCCGCCGGTGGGACCGGGGAAGGCCGCGTTGGGGCCGACCACCGTGACCCGGTCGCCGGGGGCGGCGCGGGTCGCCCAGCGCGAGGCCGGGCCGCTGTCGCCGTGCAGGAAGAAGTCGACGTCCAGTTCCCGCAGGTGCGGCCGCACGGCGCGTGCGGTGTAGGTGCGGATCGGGTTGCGCAGCTCGTCGGGGAGCTCCCGCCAGCGCCGGTACCAGTCGGCGTCGTCGCCCAGAGGGGTCAGGCCGCCGTCGGCCAGCGGGAGGATGACCTTGATCCGCTGGTCGAAGCCGTGGTCGGCGAACCCCGCCAGGTCCTCACCGCCGAAGGTGATCCGCAGGAAACCCGGGCTGAGCCGCGTGGTGCGCACGACCCTCACGTCGTGGCAGCGGTAGGCCGGTACCTCCGCCGCGCGCTCCAGGGTCTGCTCGCCGCCCGATGTCATCGTGCCGCCTTCGCTGGGAGATACCGTCCACAGCAACTTAGCTTTGCCTAACCTTAATTATCAACTCACCTTCGGTGACGCCGCCATCGTCGCCGGCCTCACCATCGGCGTCACCATTGACCTTGTCACCCGCCGTCGCCGTCGCCGTCGCCGTCACCGTCGCGTCGGCGTCTCGTCATGCGGCCCGTTGCGAATCCGGCGCGTGCCCGGTGGCCTCCGCCGCCCGACGGCCCGTCTCCGCCGCGCCGGGCGCGTCCGCGACCTGTCTCGGCGCCGGGGTCCACGGCCGGTACGGTTCGTAGGCCCAGCCGGGCCTGGTCACCCGGAGCACCTCGTACAGGTGCGGCGCCACGACCGGCTCGCCGGGCCGTTCCGGCGAGGACGTCCCCTCGATCGACGCGCCGGCCTCCCGGGCCGCCTCGTGCGTCCTTCCCCCCGGGCCCGTTCCCCCGCTCACCTCACGGGCCTTCTCCCGCGGGTCCGCCTCACGTCCTCGTTCGCGCGGATCGGGCTCTCCGGCCGGCTCGCGCGTCCTCGTGCGCGGACCCGCCTTCTCCTCGGCCGGCGCCTCCGCCCTCCGCCACCCGTTCCTCCTGCGGTGCCGCCCGGCGGAGACCCGGGGGCGCCGGGGGCGCCGCCGGGAAAGGACGAACGTCATTCCCAGCACGAGGGTCAGCAGCCCGGCGATCACGGCCGTCTCCACCGAGACGGGAGTCGCCTGGGGCACCTCGGTCAGGGACACCGGCTTCTGGGCCCGCGCCGGACGGATGTCGATGAGGCCGGACGCCTGCCCGGGGGCGGCGTCCTCACCGGGCACGGTACCGGCCAGGTTCTCCTTGACCTTGCGCGGCAGGCCGTAGCCGACGACCTTGTCCTGGTCGCGTTTCTTGCGCTTGAGCCAGATCCGATCGACGTTTCCCTCGATCGTGTGGATCGTTCCACCCTCGACCCGCTCCACGACGCCGACGTGGTCGATCCCCGAGATGTCCCTGCCCCCCGACCAGTCGAAGAAGACCAGGGCGCCCGGCTCCGGCGTACGCGACCAGGCGCCGTTCGTCTCGAACCAGCGCGCCTGCGACGGGGTCCAGGCGAACTGCCCGACGTACTGCTGCACGCCCGCCTTCTCGGCGGCCCAGGCGATGAACATCCCGCACCAGGGGGCCGTCCTGTACTGCGGGTCCTTGACCACGTTGACCGAGTACCACTCGCCGAACTTGCTGTTGCGGCCGGGGCCCTCCCGGTACCCGATCTCCGTCTTGATGGTCCTGAGCAGATCGTCACCGATCGGATCCATTGCCGCGAGCCACCCCGTCAATCTCCTCCGCCCTGCCGCGAAGGGGGGCGCCGTCCGACAAAGACGGACTGTATTCGCAGATAAATGGCTAAGTAGGGTTATTCGCGCAAAAAGGCGGTCTGGACGGCCGTTGGATACCGGATCCGAAGAAACGGGTGAAACGCGGCGCCGTACCTTTTATCATCTACGGCTGCCCTGCTGGCGGGGGCCGCACCCCCCCTCGCCGGCCTGTCGCGCCGCTCCGGCGGCACCTGCCGCGTCCCGGCGGTCGAATACCATGTGACGGCACGTGCGCGGTGAGCGCGGGTGCGGTGCCGTGGCCCCTCCCGGCCCGGCGGGACGCGGACGCGAAGGCGGAATGGGTTTCCATGTTCGACGACAAGACGCAGGAGACCCTGCGCCGTCTGCTGGACCTCGCCGAGCACCCCGCGACCCCCCAGGCGGAGCGAACCCTGGCCGTGGCGCGGGTACGCGCCCTGATCATGGTGCCCGAGGGCGACGCCCGCAGGGCGCCGGTCACCCCGGCGATGGAGGCCGCGATCCTCACCCGGATCAGGCCGCTCGCCCACCGGGTCGAGGAGGAGTCGGTGGAGGAGGTGCACGGTGACCTCTACGCCTTCAGCACCCGCTACCGGGTGATCGGCGAGCTCGCCGAGGAGATCGCCCTGCTGCTCGAACGCTGGAGCGCCGCCGTCCCGCAGAAGCGGTACCGGCACGAGGAGGCCGTCATGACCGCCGCCTCCAAGCTCGTCTACCTGCTGGAGCGCCGCGACCTGTTCCGCAAGCCCCGCTGGGGCAACCGCCCGAGGACCCGGTAGCCCTCCCGCGAGTTTTCCCTGGGGAGTTCACGGCATTGATCGTCACCCGGCGACCTGCCCCCTCCCCGTGGCCCTGCCCGCCCGTACCCGGGGCGCCGGGATGGTGACCGTGGCCCAGGGAGACCTTCCGCCCGGACGAGGCCCTGCCTCGCGCGGGACCGGCGATTCGTCCCGGGGCCACGGCGTGTGACTGGCAG
The DNA here is from genome assembly GCF_049844535.1 of Streptosporangium sp. DT93. Classification (NCBI taxonomy): domain Bacteria; kingdom Bacillati; phylum Actinomycetota; class Actinomycetes; order Streptosporangiales; family Streptosporangiaceae; genus Streptosporangium; species Streptosporangium sp. DT93. Next base: position 134,889 of record NZ_JBNCLF010000014.1, on the reverse strand, counting down.
ATCCCGGTGGCCGGCGAGGAAGGAGAAGGGAACCGGTCACCGTGAGGTGAGGTGGGACCCGCCAGAGCTCTCCGTCGTGCGCTGGGGGCACGCGTTCCGCCGCCTGGCCGACGCGCACAATCGTGACGGTAGACAGCGCCGCGCGAGCGCTTCAACGATGTTGCACGATGTTGCGCGGAATCCGCCGCCGTGTAAGACCGGCTCGCCCACGGGCGCGGCGGACACGGGGGCGGGCGCGGCTTCAGGGGTGTGGCGTCCACGGGTGTGATGTGCACGGGCGTGCCGTGTGCGGGCGCGGCCTGCTCGGCCGGGTGATCGATATGCTGGACGGGCCCTCATCGGGGGCGAACGGCGGCGTGCCTCTCCGGCTGACGGCTGACGGCCGTCGAGGTGTCACACCGGCGTCGCGGCGGGCCTCCCGCCGCACCGGCGGGAGAGGACGGGAACGGGGGAGAGCGCGTGTCCGAGCCACCCGCCCGCCGTCCGGCCTCAGCCGAGCCACCCGCCCGCCGTCCGGCCTCAGCCGAGCCACCCGGCCGGGCCGTGCCCTCCGAATCCACCGTGTTCCCCGAATCCACCGTGCCCGCCGATCCTGCTCCCCGTCCCGCTCAAGCCACACCCGCCGACCCCGCTCCCGCCGACCCCGCTCCCGGCGACTCCACGCCCCGTTCCGCTCCGGCCATGCCCGCCGACTGCGATGTCGACCTGACCGTGCCGGCGCACCGCGCGGAGCTTGGCCGGGCCCCCTGGGGAACGCTGGGGGCGATCTCGGCCGGGGGGACGGCCGGCGCGCTGGCCCGCCACGGGCTCACCGTCGCCTTCCCGTACCCGCCGGACGGCCTGCCCTGGGTCACGTTCGCGATCAACGTGTCCGGGTGCCTGCTCATCGGCCTGCTCATGGTGTTCGTCACCGAGATCCCAGGGGTTCACCCGCTGGTCCGCCCGTTCCTGGGGGTGGGGGTGCTGGGCGGCTTCACCACCTTCTCGACGTACGTGGTCGACATCGAGCGGCTGGCGGCCGCGGGTGCCCCGCGGGTCGCGCTCGGGTACCTGTTCGGAACGGTCGCGGCGGCGGTGGCGGCGACCTGGACCGGCATCGCGCTGGCCCGCCTCGCCGTCCGGCTCGGCCGGGGCCGCCACGCGGCCGGTGACCGGTGAACGCGTTGCTGGTCGCGCTCGGCGCGGCCCTGGGCGCCCCGCTGCGCTACCTCGTCGACCGTGCCGTCCAGGCCCGGTACGGCACGAGGTTCCCCTGGGGGACCTTCGCCGTCAACGTCGCCGGATCGGCCCTGCTGGGGTTCCTGATCGCGCTCCCCGCCGGGGACGAGATCATGGCGCTGGCCGGGAGCGGGTTCTGCGGAGCGCTGACCACCTACTCCACCTTCGGCTACGAGACGGTGCGCCTGGCCGGATCCGGTGCCCGCCCGGCGGCCGTGCTCAACGTCGCCGGGAGCGTCCTCGCCGGTCTGGGCGCGGCCTGGTGCGGCATGCTGGCGGCCCTGGCACTCGTCTCCTGACACGTCTCCCGCAGGAGCTTCTGAAAGCGCCTCCCGTGGGAGGACGCCCCGTGACGGCGGGAGGCGGGGGCGCGAAGGCCGGTCGGGGCGCATTGACCGGCCGATGACGCGAACCCGCGGCCCGGCACTCCCGTGGCTGTCCGGTGGGCTCGGCCCGGGGGCGTGCCGCCGACTACCGCCGACTGCCGCTGTCCGCCGCTACCTGCCGGTGGGCTCGCCGGTGTCGTCGGTCTCCTCCGGCGCGGGATCGTCACCGGCGCCCAGCTCCTTGCGCAGCCGGTCGATATCCATGTTGTGGCTGCTGTACTTCAGCTCGCGAGCAACCTTCGTCTGCTTCGCCTTGGCTCGGCCCCGTCCCATTGGCTGTACTCCCTCGCGCCGGCCGTGCCCGGCCTTCTCGTCACTGTCGCATCGCCGGCTGGCGTGCTCTGACGCCGCAGGTCAGCCCGCGGTAGCCGCACCAAGTATCCCGCTTCCGGGCTGATCCGTCATCGGTCGGGATCAAATCGGTCGCGGGTCCTGTTGGAAAACGGCCGTCGCCATCATAGCCAACGTCATTATGATTTGAAGAATTAAGCAATTTGACACATGATGAGGGCCGGTGTAGCGGTGAACCGGTCATCCGGAGCGGTCCGATCATGGGGGGTGGAAGGCATGAGCGAGTTCGCGGCCGGGTCACGAGCGCGTGTCGCCGACGTCGAGGGCGTCGGCGGCGAGCCGGAGCCCATGCGCCACACCGGCGGCGATCACGCGGCCGGGGCCTCGTCCCGGGGGCCGGAGACCTCGCCGCGCGTCGCGGAGCGGCACGGCGCCGACGCGCGGTACGCGGGCCGCGGGTCCGGCGGGGGAGCGGTGTGATCATGCCGGTGCCGCTGCACCAGGCCAAGGCCGAGTTCTTCCGCACCATCGGCCACCCGGTCCGCGTGCGGGTGCTGGAGCTGCTGCAGGACGGCCCCCTGCCGGTACGGGACCTGCTGAGCGCCATCGACGTCGAGGCCTCCAACCTCTCCCAGCAACTGGCCGTGCTGCGCCGCGCCGGGATCGTGACGGCCACCCGGGAGGGCGCCACCGTCGTGTACGCCCTGTCCACCCCGGATGTGGCCGACCTGATGTTCGCGGCGCGGTCGATCCTGGCCGAGCTGCTGGCCGGGCAGGGAGAGCTGCTCGCCGAGCTGCGCGCCCAGGCGCGCGGGTGATCCCACGCTCCACCGGCGCGTCGTCACGACCTCATCCATCGGCCGGCCGCCGGAACACGGCCGCTCGGCGGGCCCACGGGGACACGGATGCGCCTTCGGGACACGCCCGGTGGCGCGCCGGCCGATCACCAGTGAGCCGGGTGCACCAGTGAGGGCGGCAGCCGGGTGGTGGCGTCGCCCTTGGCCGCGTCGAGCTGGGACTGGATGAGGAAGAAGCTCCCGGTGAGGTCGGCCCCCCGCAGGTCGGCGCCCCGCAGATCGGCCCCGATGAGGTCGGCCGACCTGAGGTCGGCGCCCCGCAGGTCGGCCCCGATGAGCTGGGCGCCCCGCAGGCTGGCCCCCCGCAGGTCGGCGCCCTTGAGCCTGGCCCCGATGAGGACGGCGCCCCGGTGGTCCTTCCCGCGCCGCCCGGCCCCGGCCCGCGCGAGCTCGCCGGCGCGCAGCAGCAGGGTGTTGACCCGCCGACGGTGCGCCTCCACGTCCAGTTCGACGAGGACCTCCGGCCCGCTCCGGGTCAGCCGCTCGGTCTCCTCCAGCGCGGCGCCGAGGTCGTCGCGAAGCGGGCGGGCCGCCGGAAGCGCCAGTGCCTCGGTGAGGTACCACAGCAGTTCGTGCAGGTCCCGCATGACGGGGAACACCTCGAACATCCGCTTCGCGGTGCCCGGGGCCCGGCGCCAGTCCTGCCCGCCGAAGGTGACCTGTGAGACCTTCTGCCCGGCCCCGAAGCAGTCGTAGACCGTGCAGCCCCGGAAGCCGCTCTGCCGCAGCCGCGTGTGGATGCCGCAGCGGAAGTCCTCCGCCAGGTTGGGACAGGGCTGCCCGGCGCCCTTGTCGATGGCGAAGTCCGCCGAGGCCGAGAAGGCCGGCACCACACAGCACAGGCCGAAACAGTCGGCGCAGTCGGCCCGCAGGTCCGGGCGATCCCTGACCGGCCCCGCGTGCTCACGTTCCTCGGACAACGTACGAGATCTCCCCTGTCGACCGGCCGGTCCGACCGCGTCGATCGGATCCCGCCGGGCTGATCATGCCGCTCACGCCGCCCCGGCGCGAACGGCCTCTCCCTCCCAGCACCCTAGCCTCCCCCTCCGGGACGTTCAGCCGGTCAGGGCGCCCTCGGCGTCGTGGCCGTAAAGCCAGGCGCTCTGCTTCAAGGGGTCGCCCGCGGCGAGGGCGGCGTCGCGCTCGGCCTGGGCGGGCCCGTCGGGCAGGTGGTTCTGCACCTCGCGCCCGCGGCTCATGAGCTGCACCTGTGAGGCCCGCGGCCTGCGGATCTCCTCGTAGCGGGCCAGAGCCTCGGCGACGGTCGCGCCGGTGGCCTCGCGCAGGCAGCCGGTCAGGACCACCGCGTCCTCGACCGCCTGGGCGGCGCCCTGGCCGAAGAAGGGCAGCATCGAGTGGGCGGCGTCACCGAGCAGGGCCACCCGCCCGGACGTCCAGCGTTCCAGGGGGCCGCGGTCGTACAGGGCCCAGCGCTTGGTCTCGGTGGCCGCGCCGATCAACCGCCCCAGGCGCGGGTCCCACGTCTCGAACTCGGCGGCCAGGTCCTCCAGCCGGCCGTCGGCCGTCCACGACTCGACGCGCCACTCCCCGGCGGGGACGATCGCGACGATGTTGACCAGCTCCCTGTCCCGGATGGGGTAGTGCACGAAGTGGCGGCCGGGTCCCAGCCAGAGCGTCTGCACCCGCCGCAGCGCCAGCTCGGGCGCCCGCCGGGCGTCGACCAGGCACCGGTAGGCGCACAGGCCGGAGAAGCGCGGCGGCTCCTCCTCGGCCACCGAGGGCCGTACGGCCGAGTGGATGCCGTCCGCGCCGATCACCGCGTCCGCGACCACCGTCGTGCGGCGCCCGCCGGAGTCGGTGAGGGACAGCTCGACCCCGTCGCCGTCCTGCCGCAGCTCCCGCAGCCGCCGGTCGGTCCTGACCACCCCGTCCGGCAGCGCCCGGCGCAGCATGTCCAGCAGGTCGGCCCGGTGGGCGACGTAGCAGTCGGTGCCGTACAGCCGGCGGCACTCCTCGCCCATGGGCTGCGAGGACAGCACCCGGCCGTCCTGCCAGCGCCGGAACTCCCAGGCGGTCTCCAGCGCGACGGCGAAGGAGGCCAGCCGCTCGCCGAGCCCGGCCCGCACCAGCGGCCGGGCCATGTTGGGGCCCACCACGATCCCGGCCCCGACCTCGCGCAGCTCGGCCGCCTGCTCGTACACGACGGCATCGAGCCCGGCCTGCCTCAGCAGCAGCGCGGTGGTCAGCCCGCCCAGGCCTCCGCCGACGATGGCGATCTTCACTCAGGGGTTCCTCTCCTCGAAGGGCGTCCTCGCCGCGCCGCGGTGCTCCTCCAGGAGGTGCCTCGTCAGGAGGTCCTCGCCGAAGTCGCCCGTGGGGTCGCGCCACACGCTGTGGGCGTGGTTGGCCTCGTCCTCGGTGTTGTCGAACTCGATCAGCGTCACCGGGCCCTGGACGCGGTAGTAGTGCCCGCGCCCGTGATCGTCGGCGCCGGCCCAGGCGAAGTGCAGCGCGCCGTCGCCGGCGGCGCGTACCCGGTCCATCTCGGCGGCGACCTGGCCGGGCCTGGCCCGCTGCAGGTAGCACTCCAGCAGCGCGTCGAAGGCGCGCCGCTGCGGGGAGGTCAGGTCGGCGGCACTGATCCCGCGCGGGTGCGACCTGATGTAGCGCAGGGCCTGCCGGTCGGCCTCGGTGATCATCGCGTCCCTGCGCCCGACCCCGTGCAGGTCGGGCAGCTCCACCTCGCCGATCCGCGGCACCGTACGGGTGACGAAGTCCGCCGGCGGCACCGGGTGGATGATCGCCTTCGCCCGCCGCGCGTCGTCCAGCGAGCGCAGCAGCGCGAACCCCAGGTCCTCCTCCTCGCCCAGCACCCGGTACGGGCCGAAGCGCGCCGGCTCCGAGCCCAGCAGGAACGGGGTGACCGACAGGTGGTCCTGGTTGACGACGGTGACGTTCACCGACAGGTGGTGGCCGACCAGGCGCCATCCCCACACCGAGTCGGGGTTGGGCTGCCCGAAGAAGGTCAGGAAGTACATGCCGGGGTTGCGGAACTCCCTGGCCACGTGCCCGAACCGCTCCAGGTTCAGCTCGCGCAGCACGTGCTCCAGCGAGATCACCTGCACCACCTGCGCGTACGCACGCTCCGAGCAGGACTGGGCGATCAGGCGGTGCGCCAGGATGCCCTGGTCGAAGGTCAGGTCCCGCAGCGGCAGCCCGGCGCGTCCCGAGGCGGGCAGGAAGTTCCAGTTCGAGCGGTCGGCGTCGGCGAAGGGCAGCAGCACCCGGGAGCGCTGCTCGCCGTCCAGCGCGTCGAACAGGGCCATTGCCGCGAAGGTGATCAGCGTGACGTTGAAGTCCCCCGGCCGGTCCTCCAGCCCGGAACGCGGCACCCGGCCGTGATCACCGCTCGGACCGTGGTGGTGGCCGAGCGATCCGGAGCCGTTCTCCTGATCCGGTGAGGTCTCGTCCGGCCGTACCGGATCCGGGGACGAGGGGTGCGCGTGCGACTCCTGCGGCATCGGTCAGTCCTCCGGCCAGGCCACGATCGGGTTGCGCACCGCGCCCAGCCGGTCGATCTCCACCTCGACCACGTCGCCGGGCCGCAGGAACCACGCCGGGGTCCTGGCGTGGCCCACCCCGGCCGGGGTGCCGGTCACCACCACGTCCCCGGGGCGGAGCGTCATGGTCCGGCTCAGGTGCGCGAGCACCCGCCCGACCGAGAAGATCATGTCCCTGGTGTCGCCGTCCTGGACGACCTCGCCGTTGACCCGGGTGACCAGCCGCAGCCCGTCCGCGGGGTCGCCGACCTCGTCGGCGGTCACGACGGGCCCGATGGGCCCGCTGTGGTCGGAGTTCTTGCCGAGTGTCCACTGGGCGGTCAGCCGCTGTGCCCGCCGGGCGCTCAGGTCGTTGAAGGTCGCGTAGCCGAACACCCCCGCGAGCGCGGTCTCCTCGTCCGCGCACCGCAGGCTCGTCCCGACCACCGCGGCCAGCTCGACCTCCCAGTCCAGGCCCGCCTCGTCCGGCGGCACCGGCACCGGCGTCCCGCCGACCGCGAGCGACGCCGTCCACCGTCCGAAGATCGCCGGGGTCTCCGGGATGGGGAAGCCGCCCTCGGCGGCGTGGGCCCGGTAGTTCAGCCCGACGCACACCACCCGCGCCGCGTCCGGCACCGCCGGCGCCAGGGTCAGCTCCGCCGGCGTGAGCCCGCCGGCGGTACCGCCGGCGAGTTCGCGCGCCCTGGCGCTCCAGCGGGGCAGGTCCGCGTAGAACTCGCCCACCTCCGCCAGCGGCGCCACCCGGTCAGCGGCGGTCAGCACCCCGACCCGGACCTGACGGCCGTCCAGAAACCCGACGAACCTCATCGCTCACTCCCGACGTTCCCCGCGAGTTCCCCGGGATGGGGGTCCACCGCGCCTCGAATCCACCATGGCGCCACCGGATCGTCCGCCGGATCGTTCCGGAGATCTTCCTACACGGCACCCGATAACGGTAGTGGGGCGTGCCCGGCCGTGTTCCACGGGGTTTTACGCCGGGTTCGGGTTCGAACGCCTCAGGCGAGGAACTGTCGGGGTATGGACGAACTTCAGAAGATCGACGCGTACTGGCGGGCGGCCAACTATCTGTCGGTGGGGCAGATCTATCTGCTGGACAACCCGCTGCCCGGCCGCTCGCTGGAGCCCGGGCACGTCAAGCCGCGCCTGCTGGGGCACTGGGGGACCACGCCGGGGTTGAATTTCTGTTTCGCGCACCTGAACCGGATCATCGCCGAACGCGACCAGGACATGATCTACATCGCCGGCCCCGGGCACGGCGGTCCGGCGGCGGTGGCGCACGCCTGGCTGGAGGGCTCCTACACCGAGCGCTACCCGGAGATCTCCCGCGACGCCGAGGGCATGCGCAAGCTGTTCCGGCAGTTCTCCTTCCCCGGCGGGATCCCCAGCCACGTGGCGCCCGAGACGCCCGGCTCGATCCACGAGGGCGGTGAGCTGGGGTACGCGCTGGCGCACGCCTACGGGGCCGCGTTCGACAACCCCGGCCTGGTGGTGGCGTGCGTCATCGGTGACGGCGAGGCCGAGACCGGGCCGCTGGCCGCGAGCTGGCATTCCAACAAGTTCACCGACCGGGAACGCGACGGGGTGGTGCTGCCGATCCTGCACCTGAACGGCTACAAGATCGCCAATCCGACGGTGCTGGCCCGCATCCCCGAAGAGGAGCTGGTCAAGCTCATGGAGGGCTACGGTCACCGCCCGCACATCGTCTCCGGCGACGACCCGCAGGTCATGCACGAGCTGATGGCCCGCACCCTCGACACCGTCTTCGAGCAGATCGCCGACTACCGGGCGGGACGCGCCGATCGCCTGCCGATGATCGTCCTGCGCACCCCCAAGGGCTGGACCGGGCCGCGCGAGGTCGACGGGGTCCAGGTGGAGGGCACCTGGCGCTCCCATCAGGTGCCGCTGGCCGGGATGCGCGACAACCCCGAGCACCTGGCGATGCTGGAGGAGTGGATGCGCTCCTACCGCCCCGAGGAACTGTTCGACGAGGAGGGCCGCCCGGTCGCCGAGGTGCTGGCGACGGTGCCGGCGGGCACGCGGCGGATGAGCGCCAGCCCGCACGCCAACGGCGGGGAGCTGCTGCGCCCGCTGGTGCTGCCCGACTTCCGCGCCTACGCCGTCGAGACGAAGTCGCCGGCCACCCGCTCCAGCGAGCCGACCCGGGTGCTGGGCGCGTTCCTGCGCGACGTGATCGCCGCCAACCCCGACTCCTTCCGGCTGATGGGACCCGACGAGACCGCCTCCAACCGGCTGTCGGCGGTGTTCGAGGCCACCGACCGGGCGTGGAACGCCGAGGTCCTGGACGGCGACGAGCACCTGGGCGCGGGCGGGCGGGTGATGGAGGTCCTCAGCGAGCACCTGTGCCAGGGCTGGCTGGAGGGCTACCTGCTGACCGGCCGCCACGGACTGTTCAACTGCTACGAGGCGTTCATCCACATCATCGACGCGATGTTCAACCAGCACGCCAAGTGGCTGGAGTCCTCCCGCAAGATCCCCTGGAGGCGTCCGGTGGCCTCCCTGAACTACCTGCTCTCCTCCCACGTCTGGCGCCAGGACCACAACGGCTTCTCCCACCAGGACCCGGGCTTCCTGGACGTGGTGATGAACAAGAAGGCCGAGGTGGTGCGGGTCTACCTGCCGCCGGACGCCAACACGCTGCTGTCGACGGCCGACCACTGCCTTCGCTCGCGCGACTACGTCAACGTGATCGTGGCGGGCAAGCAGCCGATCCTGGACCTGTTCACCATGGACGAGGCGATCGCGCACTGCACCCGGGGCCTGGGCATCGTGCCGTGGGCGGGCACCGACGCCGGGGTCGAGCCGGACGTGGTGATGGCCTGCGCGGGCGACGTGCCCACGCTGGAGACGCTGGCCGCGGTCGCGCTGCTGCGCGAGCACCTGCCCGAGCTGAGGGTCCGGGTGGTCAACGTGGTGGACCTGATGCGGCTGCAACCCCCCACCGAACACCCCCACGGCATGTCGGACGCCGAGTTCGACACCCTGTTCACCCCCGACAAGCCGGTCATCTTCAACTTCCACGGCTACCCGTGGCTGATCCACCGCCTGACCTACCGCCGCACCGGCCACGCCAACATCCACGTGCGCGGCTACAAGGAGGAGGGCACCACCACCACGCCGTTCGACATGGCCATGCTCAACGACATCGACCGCTTCCACCTGGTGATCGACGTCATCGACCGGGTTCCGGGGCTGGCCGAGCGGGCGGCGTACCTGCGCCAGCACATGGTCGACTCCCGCCTCGCGGCACGCGCGCACACCCGCGCGTTCGGCGAGGACCTCCCCGAGATCCGCGACTGGACCTGGCCCTCCTGACCGGCCGCACCCGGCGGCCCCCGGCCGTATCGGCCTCTCCGGCTCCGGTCACGGCTCTTGCGACCGGAGCCGGAGAGGCCACGCCCGCGGCGGCGCACTCCTTGCCACAACCGGCCGTTTGGCCCCCGAATACGGGGTAGGGAGATCGTTGTCGCAGCTCAGGGGATGGAGAGGGAACATGACAAGATTCGGATATTTTCTTTCCAGCGAGGAACACGGCCCGGCCGAGCTCGTCCGGCAGGCCCAGCTCGCCGAGCGGGCGGGCTTCGAGGGATTGTGGATCTCCGACCACTTCCATCCCTGGCTGGACGTGCAGGGGCAGAGCCCCTTCGTCTGGACGGTGATCGGCGCGGTGGCCCAGGCGACCTCGCTGCCGATCACCACCGCCGTCACCTGCCCGCTGGTCCGCACCCACCCGGCGATCATCGCGCAGGCCGCCGCCACCACCGCGGCGCTGACCGGCGGACGCTTCACGCTGGGCGTGGGCACCGGCGAGGCCCTCAACGAGCACATCCTCGACTCACGCTGGCCCCCGGCCTCCGAGCGGCTGGAGATGCTGGAGGAGGCGGTCGAGCTCATGCGGGACCTGTGGAGCGGCCGGCTGGTGACCCACCGGGGCACCCACTACCGGGTCGACACCGCGCGGCTGTACACGCTGCCCGACGAGCCGCCGCCGGTCTACATGTCCGCCTTCGGGGAGAAGGCCGTGACACTGGCCGGGAAGATCGCCGACGGCTACATCTGCACCTCTCCCAGCGCCGAGCTGGTGGAGAAGTTCCACAAGGCCGGAGGCGCGGGCAAGCCCTCCCAGGGCGGCCTGAAGGTCTGCTACGGCCCCGACGAGGCCGCCGCGCGCAAGACCGTGCACAAACTGTGGCCGACCCAGGGCATCCAGGGCGAGGCCTCGCAGCTCCTGCCGCTGCCCCGCCACTTCGAGGAGCTCGCCGAGATGGTGAGCGAGGACGAGGTCGGCTCGCCCTGCGGCCCCGACCCCGAGGTCCACGTCACGGCGATCCAGGAGTACGTGGACGCCGGCTTCGACGAGGTCTACATCAGCCAGATCGGCCAGGACCAGGACGCCTTCTTCGACTTCTACGCCGAGAAGGTCCTGCCCCGGCTGCGCTGAACGACCGGTCCGCCCGCCCGGCCCCGGCCCGGGCGGGCCTCCCCCTCGCCGCCCGGCGGCCGACCGGCCCGACAGGAGGAAACACCCCGACACCCTTCCCGGGACCCGGCGTCCCGGGGACCCCACACGGAGGTACGCCATGAAAGCCCTCACCTGGCACGGCAAGCGCGACGTGCGCGTCGAAGAGGTCCCCGACCCGGTCGTCAAGGAGCCGAACGACGCGATCATCAAGGTCACCACCACCGCGATCTGCGGCTCGGACCTGCACCTGTACGAGGTGCTGGGACCGTTCCTGGGTGAGGGCGACATCCTGGGCCACGAGTCCATGGGCGTGGTGCAGGAGGTCGGCCCGGACGTCACCGGCCTGGTGCCGGGCGACCGGGTCGTGATCCCCTTCAACATCTCCTGCGGCCACTGCCACATGTGCGGCCTGGGACTGTACGCCCAGTGCGAGACCACCCAGGTCCGCGAGCAGGGCATGGGCGCGGCCCTGTTCGGCTACACGAAGCTGTACGGCGAGGTCCCGGGCGGGCAGGCCGAGTACCTGCGTGTCCCGCAGGCGCAGTTCGGGCCGATCAAGATTCCCGAGGGGCCGCCGGACGAGCGGTTCGTCTACCTGTCGGACGTGCTGCCCACCTCCTGGCAGGCGGTGGCCTACGCCGACGTCCCCGAGGGCGGCAGCGTCACGGTCTTCGGCCTGGGGCCGATCGGGCAGATGTGCTGCCGCATCGCCAGGCACCTGGGCCACCGCGTCATCGGCGTCGACGGCGTCCAGGAGCGGCTGGCCATGGCCCGCAGGCACGGGATCGAGGTCCTCGACGCCTCGGTGACCCCCGACGTGCCCGCGGCGGTCAGGGAGATGACCGCCGGGCGCGGCACCGACTCCGTGATCGACGCGGTCGGCATGGAGGCGCACGGCTCCCCGGTGGCCAAGTTCGCCCACGCCGTCACCGGCCTGCTGCCGGACGCGATCGCCGCCCCGCTGATGACCAGCGCGGGCGTCGACCGGCTCGCCGCGCTCAACCAGGCCGTCGACACGGTACGCCGGGGCGGCACGCTCTCCATCAGCGGCGTCTACGGCGGCATGGCCGACCCGATGCCGATGCTGAGGATGTTCGACAAGGGCATCACCATCCGGATGGGCCAGGCCCACGTCAAGCGCTGGATCGACGACCTGATGCCGCTGGTGAGCGACGAGTCCGACCCGCTCGGCGTCATGGACCTGGCCACCCACCGGCTGCCGCTGGAGCAGGCGCCGCACGGCTACGAGATCTTCCAGAAGAAGCGGGACGGGGCCATCAAGGTCCTGCTCAACCCCTGACACCGAACAGAACGGATCACGAGAGGATGACGATGGACGCGATCGTGCTGCTCAAGGACGACCACAAGACCGTGGAGAAGCTGTTCAAGGAGTTCGAGAAGGCGGGCGAGCAGGCGTACAAGACGAAGCAGGAGATCGTCGGCAGGATCGTCGAGGAGCTGACCGCGCACGCCTACATCGAGGAGCAGATCTTCTACCCGGCCGCCCGCGAGGGCGCTCCCGACACCTCCGACCACGTCCTGGAGAGCGTGGAGGAGCACCACGTGGTGGTCTGGATGCTCTCGGAGCTGACCGGTCTCGACCCCAAGGACGAGCGGTTCGACGCCAAGGTCAGCGTGCTGATGGAGAACGTCCGCCACCACGTCGAGGAGGAGGAAGAGGAGTGGTTCCCCAAGGTCCGCGAGGCCATGGGACGCAAGAGGCTCCAGGAGCTGGGCGAGGAGATGGCCAAGGCCAAGGCCGACGCGCCGCGTGATCCCCTCGCGCTGAGCAGCGCGAGCGCGTAGCACCCCGGCCGGCCGGCGCGGCCGGGTCCGCGCGGCCGGGGATGCTCCGGACGACCCGGACGACGGGCCCCGGCTCTCGAGGGAGCCGGGGCCCGTCCGCGTCCCGGGCCGCGAGCCGGTCGTGGCGGGAGCCCTTCGCGAAGGAGTCCGGGATCCCCTCACCGTCCTCGCGGGAAACGGCGCGGGAAACGGCGCGGGCTCACCCCCGTTCGCGCAGCTCCTCCAGGCGCTGGGCGGTCTTGCGCGCGGTGATCAGCACCGGGTCCCAGACCGGGGAGAACGGGGGGGCGTACGACAGGTCCAGCCCGGTCATCTCCTCCACCGTCATCTCGTGCCAGACCGCGACCGCCAGGACGTCGATGCGCTTGGCCGACCCCTCCCGGCCGACGATCTGGGCCCCCAGCAGGCGCCCCGTGGCCCGGTCGGCGATCATCTTGGTCCTCATCGGGCGCGCGCCGGGGTAGTAGCCGGCCCGCGTGGTGGACTCCACCACCACGCCGACCGGCTCGAACCCGGCCCGCAGCGCCTGTTCGGTCGACAGGCCGGTGCGCGCCACCTCGTAGGCGCAGACCTTGGAGATCGCGGTGCCGACGACGCCGGGGAAGGCGGCGTAGCCGCCGCCGATGTTGATGCCCGCCACGCGCCCCTGCTTGTTGGCGTGGGTGCCGAGCGCGATCGCGACCGGCCGCCCGGAGACCCGGTGGACGGTCTCGACGCAGTCGCCGGCGGCCCAGACGCCCTCCACGGACGTGCGCATCCTGCGGTCGGTCCTGATCCCCGAGGTCTCGCCCACCGGGATGCCCGCGGCCTCGGCCAGCGCGCTGTTGGGCCGGGTGCCCAGGCCGAGGACCACCAGGTCCGCGGGCAGGGTCCGGTTCTCGGTGCGGACCGCGCCGACCCGGCCGCCGGACTCCTCGAAGCCCTCCAGGCGCTCGCCCAGGTGCAGCTCCACGCCCAGCTCGCGCAGGGCGTCGGCGACCAGGGCGCCCATGTCCGCGTCCAGGGTGGTCATCGGCTGCTCGGCCAGGTCGACGAGCGAGACCCGCAGGCCGTGCCGGACCAGGGCCTCGGCCATCTCCAGGCCGATGTAGCCGCCGCCGACCACCACCGCCCGCTCCGGCTTCTCCCCCAGCGCCTCCAGCAGCGCGGTCCCGTCGTCGAGGGTCTGCACCCCGTACACGCCGGGTGTCTCGACGCCGGGCACGTCCGGGCGGTTGGGGACGGCGCCGGTGGCCACCACGAGCTGGTCGAACGGCTCCCACCGGGCAACCCCGCCACCCCCGGCGCCGGTGCCGCCGGTGTCGCGGACGGCCACGGCGCGCCGGTCCAGGTCGATCTCGACGACCTCGCTGTGCAGCCGCAGGTCGATGTCGAGCTCGTCGCGGAACACCTCCGGGCGGCGGCTGACCAGGTCCTCGACGTCGCCCACCTCGCCGCCCACCAGGTAGGGGATCCCACAGGCCGAGTAGGAGGCGTGCGCGCCCCTCTCGAAGGCGACGATCCGCAGGTCGCCGGGCCCTCGCCGGTCCCGGGCCTGGGAGGCCGCGCTCATCCCCGCGGCGTCGCCGCCGATCACCACCAGTCGTTCCGTCATCGCTCCCCGTCTCCGCAGCAGACCGCCGATCGTAGAGCCTGCCCGGCCGGAGGGGCGAACGACCCCCCTACACCACCTCGAAGTCGGCCATCATCGCCATGTCCTCGTGTTCGAGGTTGTGGCAGTGCATCATGTAGCGCCCGCGAAATCCCGCGAAGCGCACCAGCACGTCCACCACCTCGTACGGCCGGACGTCGACGGTGTCCTTCCAGCCGCCGTCGGTCGCACCCGGCGCCCGGCCGTTGCGCGAGAGCACCCGGAAGTGGGCCAGGTGCACGTGCACCGGGTGGTGGAAGTCGCTGGTCAGGCGCCAGACCTCGGTGGTGCCGAGCCGGGGGCGGGCCAGCGGGACACCGGGCCGGAACGGCACCCCGTTGATCGTCCAGGCGGCCCGGGCGCCCTGCCCGGTCCGCCGGAAGTCGAAGCGCCGCCTGGCCGCGGCCGCGGACGCGGCGGCCGGTCCTGCGGGTTCCGGTACGGCCAGCCGGGCGGGCACCGCGCTGTCGTCGCGGGCCCGGCGCGCCACGACGAAACGCATCACGTCGCGGGTGCGGCCGGAGCCGAGCGTGTTGACCATCGTCACCTCGGTGCCGACGGGGTGGGCGGAGAAGTCCACCACCACGTCGAAGCGCTCGCCGGGGGCGATCGTGATCGTCTCGTGCGTCACCGGCGCGGGCAGCAGGCCTGCGTCGCTGCCGATCTGGACGAACCGGCCGCCGGGTGTCAGCCGCAGCCGGTAGCGGCGGGCGTTGGAGGCGTTGAGCAGCCGCAGCCGGTGGCGGGTGGCCGAGACCTCCAGCACCGGCCAGGGGGCGCCGTTGACCAGGATGACATCGCCCTCGACCCCCTCCATGTAGGCGTCCTCGACCCCGGGGACGCCCAGCAGGCCGGGGTCCTTCGAGGGGTAGAGGAAGGAGCCGTCCTCGGCGAAGGACCGGTCGCAGATCATCAGCGGGACGTCCCGCTCGCCCCTGGGCAGCGGCAGCGTCCCGTTCTCGCCGTCCCGGTCGTCCTCGACGATCACGAACCCGGCCAGGCCCCGCCAGACCTGCGGCGCGGTGAAGTCCATCCGGTGGTCGTGGTACCACAGCGTGGCGGCCGGCTGGTCGAGCGGGTAGACGTGGTCCCGGAAGCCCCGGTGCAGCGTCCACCCCTCCACCGCCGCGCCGTGGTGGGAGTGGCTCCCCGAAGGCGGCCGGAAGGTGCCGCCCTCGGGCACCACCAGGTCGGTGGGGTAGCCGTCGGAGCCGGGCGGGGTGACGCCGCCGTGCAGGTGGGTGGAGGTCGGCACGGGCAGCCGGTTGCGGACCCGGACCGTGACCGGGCTCGCCCGCCCGACCCGGAAGGTCGGCCCCGGGAACGTGCCGTCGAACCCCCACACCTCGGTCGTGGTGCCCGGGACGATCTCCACCCTGGCCGGGCGCTGGACGACCTCGTAGTGTCCCGGCCGCACCGGGCGCGCCACGGCGGGGATCGGCAGCGGGACGGTGAACGGCCGGGGCGCCGGGAGCGCGCCGGCCAGCGTCTGGCCCGAGGTCTCGGCCGGCGCGGCGCCGCACCCGGCGGCGGCCAGGCCCGTCGCGCCGAGCGCGCCCAGGAAACCCCTTCTGGAGATCACGAGCGCCCCCGTCCGGTACGCCAGGTCCACGCGGTCATCGACACGGCCACGCCGAAGATCACCATCGCCAGCGGGACGTGCGGGGCGAGCATCCGCTGCATTCCCAGCAGGACCTGGGCGTTCATCAGCACGAGTTGTACCGCGCTCACCCACAGCGGCCACGCCGGTCCCCGGGCGGGACGCCACAGGGCGACCGCGGCGGCGAGCTGCAGGCCCACCAGTGCGGTGCTCGCGCCGGCGTTGACGTTGTGCCAGGTCAGCAGGTCGACCTCGCCGGTGACGAACAGCCCGCCGATGACCGCCTGGCCGAGCACGCCGGCCAGGTGCAGGGTGGCGGTGACGCGCAGGGACCAGACGATCCAGGCGGGCACGCGGGAGCGGGGGGCCTGGGAAGCCGGGGGAGCCGGGCCGGCCGCGGGGGGCGGGCCGGTCAGGGGGGCCGGGGAAATCATGGAAACCTCCGTTGGATCACCTCTGGATCACGCGGCCCAGGCTCCCCGGTCACGGCGGCGCCGTCGTCACCCCGGGGAAGGTCATCGGCCGTACGTCACGCGGTGTAGGAGGGCCACGGCCGGCGGGGACGGATACCACCGGGGGAGTACCCGCCCGATCCAGGAGAACGGTGGCCCTCCCACTTCTGCGATGAAATTAACTCGCAAAAACTATGTAAGAAATCTGCCGTGACAGCCCTATGCTTGCGGGCATGACGCGAAGGCTTGCCGAGGTGGCCCGGAGGGTCGGGACGAGCGAGGCGACGGTGAGCCGGGTGCTCAACGGCAGGCCCGGCGTCTCGGAGGCCACCAGGCGGGCCGTGCTCGCCGCGCTGGAGACGCTCGGCTACGACCGCCCCACCCGGTTGCGCCGCGACCGGGCGCGCCTGGTCGGCCTGGTCTTCCCCGACCTGCGCAACCCGGTCTTCCCGGCGTTCGCCGAGGTGGCCGGCGGGGCGCTGGCGCAGCAGGGGTTCACCTCGGTGCTGTGCACGCGCACCCCGGGCGGCTCGCAGGAGGCCGACCGCGTCGACGCGATGCTGGCCCAGCACGTCTCGGGCGTGCTGTTCGCGGGAGGCGCCTACGCCGACGGCGACGCCGGTCACGAGCACTACGAGCGCATCCGGGAACGGCGCCTGCCCGCCGTGCTGGTGAACGCCGCCGTCGGCCACCTGGGCTTCTCCCGGGTCTCCTGCGACGACGTCGCCGCCGCCCGGATGGCGGCCGGGCACCTGCGCGCCCTGGGCCACGAGCGGGTCGGGATGATCCTGGGACCCGCCGACCACCTGCCCTCGCGCCGCAAGCTGGACACCTTCACCGCGTACGCGCGCGCGTACGGCATGGAGCCCGTCGAGCACCTGGTCGAGCACGTGGTGTTCTCGATGGAGGGCGGCCAGGCCGGCGCCGCCCGGCTGATCAGGGCCGGGGTGACGGCCCTGATCTGCGGCAGCGACCTGCTCGCGCTGGGCGCGGTGCGCGCCGTGCGGCGCGAGGGCCTGCGGGTGCCCGGCGACGTGTCGGTGATCGGCTACGACGACGCGCCCATGATGAACCGGACCGACCCGCCGCTGACCACGGTGCGCCAGCCGATCGAGGCGATGGGCCGGGCCGCGGTGGAGCTGCTGGTCGCCCAGATCGACGACACCGCCAGGCCCGAGGGGGAGCTGCTCTTCGACCCCGAACTGGTGGTCCGCGCCTCCACGGCACCCCCGCCGTCCCCGGCGGTCCCCGCGTCCTCGTCCCGCCGGTCGCGTCACTGAAACCGGGCATGAAAATTTCGACAGGATTATGACGTCGTACGGCATCGATTCGCAAGCGCTCGACTCCGTGCCGTGTCACCCGGCCGTAACCGCAGTTCGAGGCCGGTGGGCGGGTACGGCGGGCGCGTTACACAACGATGTCTGATCGATCACTGTCACTTTTTTGCATCTAGATTGACGGGCTCTTGCTACTTCCTGCACGCCTCTATATGTTTCTCGCAACCGACCCGCCAAGGAGTGCCCCCGGATGAAATCCCCCAAGCTCGCGATGCTGCTCGCCGCGGCCATCGCGCTCACCGCCGCCGGGTGCGGCGACGACGACAGCGGATCCAAGGCCGCCGAGACCACGCCGGGCGCCGCCGGGGCCGACGCTCCGGTCACGATCTCCGTGGGCTGCCAGCCGCCCAAGAGCAACCCGCTGGAGCGCACGGCCTGGGACGAGGACGTCGCCGCGTTCAAGAAGCTGCACCCGAACATCACGATCGACAGCAAGGACGCCTTCCCCTGCATCAACCCCGACACCTTCCAGGCGAAGCTGGCCGGCGGCACGATGGAGGACGTCTTCTACGTCTACTACACCGACGTCAAGAAGATCATCGCAGCGGGCCAGGCGGCCGACATCACCCCCTACGTCAGCACCGTCAAGCGGCTGAACGACCTGCGCCCCGACGTCATGAGCATCTTCAAGGACGGCGAGAAGGTCTACGGCCTGCCCCGCAACAACTACTCCATGGGCCTGGTCTACAACCGCAAGCTCTTCACCCAGGCGGGCCTGGACCCGGCCGCGCCGCCCGCGACCTGGGCCGAGGTGCAGGCCGCGGCCAAGAAGATCGCCGCGCTCGGCCCCGGGCACGTCGGCTTCGGCGAGTACAGCGCCGGCAACACCGGCGGCTGGCACTTCGCGGCCTCCCTGTACGCCCGCGGCGGCGAGATGGTCGGCCCCGACGGCAAGACCGCGGCCTTCAACAGCCCCGAGGGCAAGGCCGTCCTGGAGAACCTCAAGACGATGCGCTGGACCGACAACAGCATGGGCGCCAAGCAGCTCCTGCAGTGGGAGGACCTGATGCGCATGATGGGCGGCGGCAAGCTCGGCATGATGATCGGCGCCCCCGACGTCGTCCAGGCCGTCAACAACGACTTCAAGGGCAAGTTCGAGGACTACGGCGTCACCTCGATGCCCGAGGCCAAGGCCTCCCTCAACGGCGGCGACGGCTACATGATCAACCCCAAGGCCACGCCCGAGAAGATCAAGGCCGCCATGCTCTGGCTGGACTTCCACGAGCTGACCCCCGGCCAGGGCCAGTTCAACTACGCCCGCAGCAAGCAGCAGGGCCGCCCCGTCGGCCTGCCGATCCCCGACCTGTACGGCGACACCGCCCCCGGCAAGGAGATCACCGAGCTGCGCAAGGCCAACGCCACCGTCCCGGTGGAGAACTTCACCCCCTTCGTGGAGGGATCGGGCGCCATCCAGAACAAGCTGGAGCCGCCCAAGTCCCAGGAGCTGTACGCCATCCTCGACGTGCCCATGTCGGCGGTGCTGACCAGGCAGGACGCCGACATCGACAAGCTGCTGGCCGACGCCGAGGCCAAGGCCAACAAGGTTCTGGCGAAGTCGAGCTGACCTTCTGAGACCCGGGGTGGGGGGGGGGGGGGCCCCCCCCCCCCCCCCCCCTCGCAAAAGCCGCCAGCGCCGGGGGCCCCCACACCCGTGAACTGGACCGCGCGGCGCCCGAG
>NZ_JBNCLF010000014.1:0-115624 GCF_049844535.1 Streptosporangium sp. DT93 | reverse complement strand
GGGCCCCCCGCCCGCGCCCCGCCCCACCCGGTGGGGGCCGCGGGCGCGGCCCGCCGCGCCCCCGGGGGGGCCCCCCGGCGCCCCCCCCCCCCCGACACCCATGTCGAAACCGGGAGTCGACCGATGACCACCATGACCGTGAAAGGTCCGCGCGGGCGCAGACCGGGAGCCTTCCGGCGCGGCCTGCGGCGCAACCTGACCGCGTACGGTTTCCTGTGCGGGGCGCTGATCTGCTTCGCCTTCTTCTCCTGGTACCCGATGGTGCGGGAGGTGCTGCTCAGCTTCCAGCAGACGAACTTCGTCGACGACCCCGTCTGGGTCGGCCTGGAGAACTTCCGTACCGTCACGGAGGACTCGGCCTTCGCCGACGCCTGGCTCAACACCCTGGCCTTCACCGCCCTGGCCCTGGTGTTCGGCTACGTCATCCCGTTCTTCGCGGCGATCGTGCTGAACGAGCTGCGCCACGCCAAGGCCTACCTGCGCTTCATCGTCTACCTGCCGGTCATGCTGCCCCCGGCCGTGGGCGTACTGCTGTTCAAGTGGTTCTACGACCCCGGCGCGGGCCTGTTCAACCAGATCCTGGAGCTGGCGCACCTGCCCGCCCTGAGCTGGCTCGACTCCACCGACACCGCGCTCATCTCCCTCGTCGTCGTCTCCACCTGGATGAACCTCGGCACCGGGACGCTGATCTACCTGGCCGCCCTGCAGAGCATCCCCGGCGAGCTGTACGAGGCCGCCGAGCTCGACGGCGCCGGGCTGTTCAAGCGCATCTGGCACGTGACGATCCCGCAGACCCGGCTGATCCTGCTGGTGATGCTGCTGCTGCAGATCGTGGCGACCATGCAGGTCTTCATCGAGCCCTACCTGCTCACCGGCGGCGGCCCCGAGAACTCCACGCTCACCGTCGCCTACCTGATGTACCAGTACGCCTTCAACTTCGGCGACTTCGGCGCCGGAGGCGCGCTCGGGCTGATGCTCATGGTCGTGCTGATGGTGTTCTCCGCCTTCTACCTGCGCCTGTCGCGCGACGACCAGAGCTAAGGAGACAGCCGAGCCGATGTCGAACCTCACCGCCCAGCCCGGCCGCCCGACCCTCGTGCCGGACCCGGAACCCGCGCCCGTGGCCCGCCCCCCGCGCCGCCGGCGCCGGGGCAAGGAGCCCGACAGGCAGTTCCGCAGCCTGGTCTCCCCGCACACCCTCACCACCCGGCGCGGGCGCCTCGTCTACCGCACGGTGCTGACCCTGGTGGTGGTGATCTTCACCGCCGTGTTCGTGTTCCCGCTGTACTGGATGGTCACCGGCGCGCTCAAGACACCCGAGGAACTCGCCCAGATCCCGCCGAGCTTCTTCCCCACCTCCCTCGACTTCGGGGTGTACGCCGAGGCGTGGGACCAGCTCGACCTGGGACTGTTCCTGACCAACACCGTCGTCTACGCCGGAGGCGCCTGGCTGTTCACCCTGGCCATCGACGTCTCGGCCGCCTACGCGTTGTCGAAGCTGCGCCCGGTGCTGGGCAAGGCGGTGCTCGGCCTGATGCTGGCCACGCTGATGATCCCGCCGATGGTGATCCTGCTGCCCGCCTACCTGACGGTCAAGGACATGCCGATCTTCGGCTGGGACCTGCTCAACACCCCCTGGGTGATCTGGCTGCCGGCCGCGGCCAACGGCTTCTTCATCTTCCTGCTCAAGCGCTTCTTCGACTCGATCCCCAAGGAACTGCTGGAGGCGGCCCAGATCGACGGCGCCTCGCCCGCGCGCATCCTGTGGTCGATCGTGCTGCCGGTCTCCCGGCCGATCCTCGGCGTGGTGTCCATCCTGTCGGTGGTCAACGTCTGGAAGGACTTCGTCTGGCCCCTGCTGGTACTTCCGGACGGGGAGAAGATGACGATCAGCGTGGGCATCGCCTCCCTGTCGGCGCAGATGCCGCAGAACGTGCTCATCGCCTCGCTGGTGATCGCCAGCATCCCGACGATGATCGTCTTCCTCGTCTTCCAGCGCAGCATCATGGCCGGCCTCACCGCCGGCAGCCTCAAGGGCTGACCCCGTCCCCGGGGTCCCCGGGAACACCGGAACCACCGTGCCACCGCCGCCACGGTCCACCGGCACCGCACGTGTCACCGATACCGCCGACGACGCCGGTATCGCCCATGCCGTCAGCACCGCCGGTGCCGCCGGTGTCGTGACGCCGCCGGCGTCACCGCCCTCCGAGCACTCCACGCCTTCCAACCGTCCCCTGACCACAAGGAGTTGTCCCAGCATGTCCGGCAGCATCTTCCCGGAAGCCACTCCGGACCCCGAAACATGGTGGCGGGGGGCCGCGATCTACCAGGTCTACCTGCGTAGCTTCGCGGACGGCAACGGCGACGGGATCGGCGACCTCGCCGGACTCCGCGCGCGCCTTCCCTACCTCGCCGACCTGGGGATCGGCGCGATCTGGCTCAACCCCTGGTACCCCTCGCCGATGGCCGACGGCGGGTACGACGTGGCCGACTACCGCGACATCGAGCCGTCGTTCGGCACGCTGGCCGAGGCCGAGGCGTTCATCGCCGAGGCGCACGCCCTGGGCATCAAGACGATCACCGACATCGTCCCCAACCACGGTTCGGACCGCCAGGAGTGGTTCCTGCGGGCCCTGGAGGCCGGTCCCGGCTCACCCGAACGCGACCTGTTCATCTTCCGCGCCGGCCGCGGGACCGACGGTGAGCTGCCCCCCAACGACTGGCAGTCGATCTTCGGCGGGCCCGCGTGGACCCGGGTCGCCGACGGCGAGTGGTACCTGCACCTGTTCGCCCCCGAGCAGCCCGACTTCAACTGGGCCGACCCGCGCGTCGTCGAGGAGTTCCACGACGTGCTGCGCTTCTGGTTCGACCGGGGCGTGGACGGTATCCGTATCGACTCGGCCGCCCTGCTGGTCAAGGAGATGGACGGCGGGGGAGGGCCGGAGGCCTACACCGACCTCGACGGCGTGCACGAGATCTACCGCGGCTGGCGCCAGGTGGCCGAGCGCTACGACGACCGGATCCTGATCGGCGAGGTCTGGCTGCCCGACCAGGAGCGGTTCGCCCTGTACCTGCGCCCCGACGAGATGCACACCGCGTTCAACTTCGACTTCCTGTCGTGCGCCTGGGAGCCGGGCGCGCTGCGCCGCTCGATCGACCTGACCCTGGCCACGCACCTGCCGCTGGGCGCGCCCCCCACCTGGGTGTTGTCCAACCACGACGTGACCCGCCCGGTCACCCGGTACGGCAGGCCCGACACCTCCTTCGACCACGCCGACCGCAAGCACGGCATGCCCTCGGACCCGGTGCTGGGCGAGCGGCGGGCCCGCGCGGCGGCGCTGCTGGCGATGGCCCTTCCCGGCGGCCTGTACGTCTACCAGGGGGAGGAGCTGGGACTGCCGGAGGTGGAGGACATCCCGGCCGAGCTGCGCCAGGACCCGATCTGGGTCCGTTCGGGCCACACCGACCTGGGCCGTGACGGCTGCCGGGTGCCGCTGCCGTGGTCGGGGGACGCGCCGCCGTTCGGGTTCGGCGGGGGCCGGCCGTGGCTGCCGCAGCCGCCGGAGTGGAAGGCGCTGACGGCCGAGGTGCAGGCGGGCGACCCCAGCTCGATGTTCACCCTCTACCGCACCGGCCTGCACCTGCGCCGCGAACTGCTCGGCGACGGCACGCTGACCTGGCTGGAGGGGCCGCGGGAGGTGCTGGCCTTCCGCCGCGACTCGGGCCTGGTCTGCGTGGTCAACCTCGGCGCCGAGCCGGTGCCGCTGCCCGAGCACGAGTCGGTGCTGCTGGCCAGCGGCCCGCTCACCGACGGCGCGCTCCCGGCCGACACCACGGTCTGGCTCCGCACGGCCTGACCCCGGGCGCGCGGCCCGGCGCCCCCGACGGGGCGCCGGGCCGCGAACACCCGAACTCGTGCCCGCGGGCCTCCTCGCTCGGCACGCTCCTCCTGATCTACTTTGTAAAGGCAAGGGCTCGCAGAAGCAGAAAACGGGAAGGCGCGTCAGGCGAGGTCACCGAGGCACGCGGCAGCTGAAGAGCTGCGGGACAATGACGGGTATGCGCGCTAGCCGGCTGCTCTCCCTCCTGCTGCTCCTGCAGACCCGGGGGCGGATGACGGCTCCCGAGCTGGCCGAGGAGCTGGAGGTCTCGGTCCGCACGGTCTACCGCGACGTGGAGGCCCTGTCGTCGGCCGGGGTGCCGGTCTACGCCGACCGGGGGCCGGCCGGTGGGTACCGCCTGCTGGACGGTTACCGGACCCGCCTGAACGGCCTGACCGAGGCGGAGGCGTCCTCGCTGTTCCTGGCCGGGATGCCGGGCCCGGCCGCCCAGCTCGGGCTGGCCGAGGTCGCGGCCAACGCGGAGCTGAAGATGCTCGCCGCGCTCCCCCCGGAGCCGCGTTCGCACGCCGCCCGGATGCGCGAGCGTTTCCACCTGGACGTTCCCGGCTGGTACGGCGACGGTGACGAGATCCCCTTCCTGGGGGAGGTCGCGGAGGCGGTGTGGGAGCAGCGCCCGCTGCGGATGACCTACCGCCGCTGGGGGCCGCGCGACGTGGAGCGGGTCGCGCACCCCTACGGCCTGGTCCTCAAGGGCGGCGTCTGGTACATGGTGGCCGTCGCCGGGCCGGGCGGGCCGCGCACCTACCGGGTGTCGCGGATCCTGCAGGCCGAGCTGCTGGAGGGACGCTTCGAGCGTCCCGGGCGGTTCGACCTGGCGGCCTTCTGGCAGGAGTACGCGACGGACTTCCGCGAGCGGCGGATGTACAACGGCGAGGCCGTGGTGCGGCTGACGCCCGGTGCGGAGGACCTGCTGCGCCACACCGTGGGCCGCGAGGTCGTCGACACGGCCCTGGCGGCGGCGGGCCGGCCCGGTGAGAACGGCGACGAGGGCGGTGGGGTGGTGCTGCGCCTGCCCATCGAGTCGGTCACGCACGCCCGCTGGCTGCTGCTGCGGATGGGGGACCGGGTGGAGGTCCTGGAGCCGGCCGAGCTGGTGGAGCTGATGAGGGCCGCCATCGCCGACCTCGCCGCCCTGTACGCGGTGCGGACGGAACGACCGCCGGTTCCCGCCGAGGGGTAGCCCTCACCCGCCCTCAAGGGGCGCCCCTACAGGGCCGCCCGCACGGAAGAGACCTTTCTCCGTCCTTTCATTCGTCCCGGAGGTCTTCCGCTCGCAGCGCCCCGCGCAGGATCGGCCGGGTGGCGCGCGCCACCAGCGTCGCGGCCAGCACCCCGATCCCCACCATGAGCGCCGCCCGGGCGGCGGCGAGGAGGAGCGCCCCCGGTGCCTGGCCGTAGAGGTCCGCCAGCGTCAGGACGACGACCCCCACCCCGGCGACGGCGGCCACGGCGCACACCGGCAGCGCCGCGATGAGCGCCTGGCGGGTGAGGACCCGGCCCAGCGCGGGGACGGGCGTCCCGGAGGCGGCCAGGGCCGCGAACGAGTGCCGATGATCCAGCAGGTCCTCCGCCTGGCGCACCACGAGGGCGGCGGCCGAGGTGACCAGCGCGACCAGCAGGGCGAGGTCCACGAGCAGATAGGCGTGGAGGGAGTGGGGGAGACCTCCCCGCAGGATGGCGAGCCCCTGATTGGCGCCGACGGCGGAGCCGAAGAACACCGTCAGTCCCACCACCGACAGCGCGCGGGCCCACCCGCGGGGATCGGCCTCGATCATCCGGGCGGCCAGCAGGGTCTCCGCCGCCCCGCTGCGGTCGCCGACCCGCCGGGCGGCCGCCCTGATCAGCCAGGAGGCGCCGAGGACCAGGCCGAACAGCAGGAGCACCAGGCCCGCCGTCACGGACAGCGCCATGGCGTAGATCCCGCCGGGGAATCTGCCCCTGGCGGTGAATCCGGCGAGGACCATCCCGGCGCCCACCGCGACCAGCACCGCGTCGAGCGCCCTGGGACCGGCCGGTCGTGCCCGCCGGACCACACCCAGCGGGGAGGTCACCACGTGCCGTCCCGCCGTCAGCCCGGACAACGTCCCGCCGAGCGTCACCGCGGCGAGGATCACCAGCACCCACACCGGCGGGACGAGGGGTACCGCGCCTCCCAGCGACCACGACAGCGCCCGGTTGACCACCAGGTACAGCACGACGCCGGACGATCCGCCCCACAGTGCCCGCCGGCCGCTCTCGTAGGCCCCGAGCAGGCGCACCTCGCGTGGCGTGGCCCCGGCCAGCCGGAGCGCGGCCAGCCGCCGCTCCCTCGTCGCGGTGGCCAGGCGGCTCACCTGGTGGGCGAAGACCGTCACGGGCACGACCAGCAGCGCCAGTGTCAGCGCGCCGAGCAGCCGTGCCTCCTGCCGGGAGAAGACGCCCAGGTGGTCGAGCGGTACCTCGACCATGAACATCGGATCTTCGCGCCGCATGACACGCCCGAACACCAGCAGGTTCACCGCCACGCACAGCAGGAACGTCGCGAGCGCCGCCCCCGTGACCATCAGGCGCCCTCGCACCCGCTCGCGCCGCGACCTGTCCCCGGAGAGCATCCGCATCACGGTGATCACACGCTCACCCCGGCCGGCGTGCCGTCGCGCAGCGGGATCTCGCGGTCGGCGTAGGCGGCCACCCGGTTGTCGTGGGTGACGATCACCAGCGTGGTCCCGGTCGCGCGCGCCGTGCCGACGAGCTCGCCCATCACCCGTTCCCCGGCCAGGGAGTCGAGCGCGCCGGTCGGTTCGTCGGCGAAGACCACGCGGGGTCCGGTCACCAGCGCGCGGGCCACGGCGACCCGCTGTGACTGGCCGCCGGACAGCTCGCCGGGCCGCCGGCCGGCGCAGTCGGCCACGTCCAGCCGCTCCAGCCAGGTCCGGGCGGCCAGCAGCGACTCCCCTCTGCCGTGCCGGTTGAACAGCAGCGGCAGCGCGACGTTCTCCTCCGCGGTCAGTTCCGGGACCAGCCGGCCGGACTGGAAGACGACGCCGAAGTTCTCCCTGCGCAGTTTCGTCCGATCGGTCTCGTCGAGGGTGTCGACGCGCCGCCCGTCGAGGCGGACCTCCCCCGACTCGGGGCGGATGATCCCGGCCAGGCAGTGCAGCAGGGTGGACTTGCCCGATCCGCTCGCGCCGGTGATCGCGACGATCTCCCCGTCGCCGATCTCCGCGGTCACGCCGTCCAGTGCGACGGTCCGGCCGTAGCTCTTGCGCAGCGCACGTGCCTCAAGCACCGATCTCCTCCTTGAGTTCAGTGAGTCGTTTCATGGTCGTCTCGATCCAGCGCAGGTCGGCGTCGAGGTGCTGGAGCGCGTAGTCGGCGGCCAGCGCCTGCGCGGGTGAGCCCGACGACCTCTGCGCGGTGAGTTCGCGCATCCGCGCCAGATGGGCGGCGCGCTGCCTGAGCAGGTAGTCGCCGGCCGCGCCACCGGCCATGGTCGCGACCACCACGTGTGAGACGAGCGTGCTGGAGACGTGCGGCGCGGGTGCCTCCACCTGTTCCAGCCATCGGGTCAGCTCGGCCCGCCCCCCCTCGGTGATCGCGTAGACCGTGCGTTCGGGGCCGCCCTCCCGGACGGTCTCGGCCACCTCGGCGAACCCGTCCCGTTGCAGGCGCTGCAGTGTCGCGTACACCTGCCCGTAGGCCAGGGGTCTGGCGCCCGGCAGGTGGAGGTCGTGTTCGCGTTTGAGCTCGTATCCGTGCTTGGGCCGCTCCGCGAGGAGTCCCAGCACGACATGCCCGGTTGACATGATCACGACTATACACTCAATGCATACATTGAGAGAATAGATGTGCCCGGCATCCCTTCGAGACCGCTGAGTTCCGGCTCGTTCTTCATTTGGAATTCCCTATACTTACCTAAGATTCCTTCAAGGAAGTACGATGAGGAATCATAGGGAAGGAGGGTGATGTCTCAGCAGCCCTACTCGGTCGAGCAGGTGGCGCATCTGCTGGGCCTGCACGTCAAGACGGTGCGCGGCTACGTACGCGACGGGCGGCTGAAGGCCACCCGTATCGGCAAGCAGTACCGCATCGCGCGCCAGGACCTGGAGGTCTTCACCGGCCGTCCGGCGACACCGCCGGCCGACGGGACGGCCCGGCCCCGCCGGCACGCCGAGGTGTCGGCCATCGTGCAGGTCGACGCGATCGGGACCGAGGAGATGAGCCGGTTGAGCAACCTGCTGATGGCGCTGGCCGCCGGGGGGGCTCCCGGCGGCGGACGGCTGCGCGTCGAGACCGTCCACGACGAGGAGAGAGCCAGTATGAAGATCATCGTGCTGGGCGGCCTGGAGGACACCGCGGAGCTGCTGAGGATCGTCGGCACGCTCGTCGCAGAGGAGGGATCGTGACGGACCTCTACACCGGCGCCGGCGGCGCCCACGCCGTGCAGCGCGGCTACCGCGAGCTGCTGGACGCCTGGCCGGTGCCGGCCGAGCGGCTGCGGGTGCCCACCGGCCAGGGCGAGACGTTCGTGCTGGCCTGCGGGCCGCCGCAGGCGCCCCCGGTGCTGCTGCTGCACGGTTCGGGGACCAACAGCGCGATGTGGGCCGGGGAGGTGGCCGACTGGGCGCGGCACTTCCGCCTGTACGCGGTCGACATGATCGGCGAGCCCGGTCTGAGCGCCCCCTCGCGTCCCTCCCTGGCCTCGGGCGCCTACGCGGACTGGCTGGACGACGTGCTGGCCGGGCTCGGCGTGCGCGACCCCCACCTGGTGGGGGTCTCACTCGGCGGGTGGCTGGCGCTGGAGCACGCCACGCGCCGCCCCGGGCGCACCGGCGCGCTGGCCCTGCTGTGCCCCGGCGGCATCGGCCGGCAGAGGTACGCGGTGCTGGTGGCCGCGCTGCTGCTGATGCCCTTCGGCCGGTGGGGCAGACGCACCACGATGGGACTCGTCCTGGGTCCCGGCGCCGCACCCGGGCCCGCGCCCACCCCCGAGGAGGCGGCGCGGGAGCGCGCCTTCGGCGAGCACGCGATGCTGATCCACGAGCACTTCCGGCCGCGGCGCGAGAAGCTGCCGGTGTTCACCGACGAGGCCCTGCGGGGCCTGCGCCGGCCCCTGATGGTGACGGTCGGCGGGCGGGACGCGCTACTGGACTCCCACGACACCGCCCGGCGCCTGCGGGAGACGGTGCCGCACGCCACGGTGCGGCTCCTGCCCGAGGCCGGGCACCTGATCCGCGACCAGCGGCGGCCGATCCTGGAGTTCCTGCTGTCGGCCCGGCAGGACGGCACGGCCACCGATCCGGAGGCGGCGTCGCGATGAGGGCGGGGCCCGTGCCGGCGTGCTGACCACGCGCCTGCGCACGCTGCGCCGCTTCGGCCTGGACCTGTGCCTGGGCACATGATCGGCGCGGACGACCCCGAGCCCGTGTACGTCGGGCGGCTCGGCCTCACCGACGGCGCGGGCCGGCGGCTGCTGATCGACTGGCGCTCCGCGGCGGCCGAGCCGTTCTTCGGAGCCACCCACGCCAACCCGATGGGGCTGGCGAGCCGCCGCAGGTACCGCTGGGACCGCGGCCGGATCAGCGACTACTGGGACGAGGTGTTCGCCCCGGACGGGTTCGAGGGGCACGCCGCGCTCGACGACCAGTCCGCCTTCATCGCCGGCCTGGGCGCCGACCGCTCACCCCGGATGCGCGACGTGCTCGCCACCGTCCAGGCCGACCAGGACGCCGTCATCCGCGCGGGATCGCGCGGCGCCCTCGTCGTCGACGGCGGGCCGGGCACGGGCAAGACCGTGGTGGCCCTGCACCGCTCGGCCTACCTGCTCTACTCCGACCCCCGCCTGGGTCACGACCGGGGCGGCGTGCTGTTCGTGGGCCCGCACCGGCCCTACCTGGCCTACGTCGCCGACGTCCTTCCCAGCCTCGGGGAGGAGGGGGTGCAGACCTGCACCCTGCGCGACCTCGTCGCCGAGGGGGGCACGGCGGGGGCCGAGACCGATCCGCGGGTGGCCCGGCTGAAGGCGT
Organism: Streptosporangium sp. DT93; assembly: GCF_049844535.1. Lineage (NCBI taxonomy): Bacteria > Bacillati > Actinomycetota > Actinomycetes > Streptosporangiales > Streptosporangiaceae > Streptosporangium > Streptosporangium sp. DT93. Next base: position 105,717 of record NZ_JBNCLF010000014.1, on the reverse strand, counting down.
CGGCGAACCTGGTCGAGGCGATCGAGCCGGCCGTCGGGTTCTACGAGAACCCGCCCACCACGGGGATGACGGTCACGACCCCGTGGTCCGACATCCGGCTGAGCGCCGAGGACTGGGCCGAGGCGTTCGAGGCGGCCGAACCGGGCATCCCGCACAACGAGGCGCGCGACCGGATCTGGGAGGAACTGCTCAGGATCCTGACGGACAAGCACAACGACGGCGACGACGGCGACGGCGACGGCGACGGCGATTACGGCGGCGCCGGCGGTGGCGGGGTCTCGGCCGCACTGCTGCGCAAGGCGCTGCTGCGGGACACGGAGCTGCTCACGACCTTCAACCGCGCGTGGCCGCTGCTGGAGGCGTCCGACCTCGTCGCGGACCTGTGGACGGTACCGGCCTACCTGCGACTGTGCGCTCCCTGGCTCACGCCCGGCGAGGTCAGGGCGCTGCGGCGCGAGGAGCCCCTGGCCTGGACGGTGTCGGACCTGCCGCTGCTGGACGTGGCACGCCGCAGGCTCGGCGATCCCGGGGCGTCACGGCGCAGGCGCCGCCACGAGGCCGCCGTCGCCGCCGAACACGAGCGCATGGCCACGGTCGTCGAGGCCCTGCTGGAGGCCGACGACGACGGTGAGGGCGCGGTGACGATGCTGCGCGGGCAGGACCTGAAAGACGCCCTGGTCGACGAGAGCGCGCTGCCCGGCGCCGACCCCGACCCGCTCGCCGGCCCGTTCGCGCACATCGTCGTGGACGAGGCCCAGGAACTGACCGACGCCGAATGGCGCATGCTGCTGTCGCGCTGCCCGTCGCGGAGCTTCACCGTCGTCGGGGACCGCGCCCAGGCCAGGCGCGGGTTCGCGGAGTCGTGGCGGGAACGGCTGGAGCGGGTCGGGTTCGACCGGATCACCCTGGCCGCCCTGAGCGTCAACTACCGGACGCCGCGGGAGATCATGGCCGAGGCCGAGCCGGTCATCCGGGCCGCGCTCCCCGACGCCAACGTGCCGGTCTCCATCCGCGGCGTCGGCGTCGGCGGTGGCGGTGGCGATGGCGGCGGTGGCGGTGTCGTGCACGGGCGGGTCGCGGAGCTGGGCCCTATCCTCGGCGCCTGGCTCGCCGGGAACGCCGGGGGGACCGCCTGTGTCATCGGCGACCCCGCCTTCCGGGAGACGCCGCGCGTCCGGTCGCTGACCCCGGAGCTGGCCAAGGGACTGGAGTTCGACCTGGTCGTCCTGGTCGACCCCGGCTCCTTCGGCGAGGGCCTCGAGGGAGCCGTCGACCGCTATGTCGCGATGACCCGCGCGACCCGGCGGCTGGTCGTCCTCACGAGCCACTGAGGAGGGTGCGCGGGGTCACCAGGCCGGACTCGTAGGCGAGGATCACGAGCTGGGCGCGGTCGCGGGCACCGAGCTTGGTCATGGCCCGGTTGACATGGGTCTTCGCGGTCAGCGAGCTGATCGTCATGTGGCCGGCGATCTGGTCGTTGGACAGGCCCCGCGCGACCAGGGCGACGGCCTCGCGCTCACGGTTGGTCAGCTCCCTCAGCGCCGTACCGGTGTCGGGGCGGGGCGGCTGGCTGACGTAGCGGTCGATCAGCCTGCGGGTGATCGACGGGGCGAGCAGGACGTCGCCGCGCGCGGCGACGCGGACGGCGTGCAGGAGGTCCTCGGGCACGATGTCCTTGACGAGGAATCCGGCCGCGCCGGCGCGCAGCGCGTCCAGGACGTGCTCGTCCAGGCCGTAGTTGGTCAGGATGACGACGCGCACCCCGGCCAGGGCCGGGTCGGCGGCGATGCGCCGGGTCGTCTCGATGCCGTCGAGGACCGGCATCGAGATGTCGACGAGCGCCACGTCGGGCAGGTGCCGCCCGGCCAGGGCCAGCGCGCGCATCCCGTCGCCGGCCTCGGCCACCACCTCGATGTCGTCCTCGAGGTCGAGGAGCGCGCGAAAACCGCTGCGGATGAGGGGCTGGTCGTCGACCAGCAGGACACGGATCACGACGCCGGCTCCACGGGAAGTTCGGCGTGGACGCTGAAGCCGCCCTCGCCGCGCGGCTCCGCCCGCAGCCGGCCGCCCAGGGCGGTGACCCGTTCGCGCATCCCCAGCAGCCCGACGCCGGGAGCCGGCGCGGCCTGCGGCGTGGCCGTGCCGTCGTCGTCGACCCGTACGACCAGGGCGCCGGGACGATAGTCGATCCGGACCGACGCCGTCGCGGCGGCGGCGTGACGGGTGACGTTGGTCAGTGACTCCTGGACGATCCGGTAGACGGTCCGGTCCACCGCGGCCGGTACGTCGGGCCGCTGTCCCCGGACCGTCAGCGTCGCGTCCAGGCCGCCCGTGCGCGCCCGCCGCACCAGCTCCCCGACGTGGTCGAGGCCACGCGCCGGGGCCGTGTCGTCGTCGCGCAACGCCTCCAGGGTCGCGCGCAGCTCCCGGGTCGCCTCACGACCGGCCTGCCGGATCGCCAGCAGGGCCTCCGGTACCGGCTCGCCACGCCTGCGGGCCACGTGGACGGCCACCTCGGCCTGCACCGTGATGACCGAGATCTGGTGGGTGAGCGAGTCGTGCAGTTCCCGGGCGATGTGCAGCCGCTCCTCGTCGGCGCGGCGCCGCGCGGTCTCCTCGCGCGTGCGCTCGGCCTCCTCCGCCCGCCGCTCGGCCTGCCGCAGCGCCTCACCCGCCGCGCCGGCCGCGATCAGCCAGGCCAGCTCCAGGGCGCCCCGGGCCTGCGCGAACGCCTCCGCGGTGTCGTGCGGGCCCGAGACCAGGGCCGCGAGGGGGAGCGCGGCCAGCATGACCACGCTCGCCACCACCGTGACGGTGCGGTGCCCCGCCCGCACGGCCGCGTACACCGCGACCAGGTACGCGACCGCGGGCACGTCGAACCCGGCGGCCTGGTACCCCACCGCGCACAGTCCGGTGACGGCCAGGACGGCGACCGGCGCGCGGCGGCGCGCCGCCAGCGCCAGGCCGCCGGCCGCCGGCAGCACGTGGCCGAGCAGGGCGACGGCGGTGGGCGGGGGGTGCTGGGACAGGCCGGTGACCAGCAGCGCCGCCGCCACGCCGGCGGCGACCGCCCAGTCGGTGACACGGGACCGGATCCTCGCCGTCCTCGCCGTCCTCGCCCGTCCTGTGCTCATGGGCGCACCCTAACCGGATGCCGGCGCGAGCGAATCCTGCGCGCGGACGACCGGCGCCTACCGCGGCCGCGGTAGGCGCCGCGGTGCCTGCGGCGCGCGCGGTGCCCGGGTGCGCCGCCCGCGGCAGCGCGAAGTGCCCGCGTGCGCGGGACGACCGGCGGCGGGTCCGGCGGACATGATCGGGTCACGCCCGGCCGCGGGCGTCATAGGAGAAGGAGCGCCCATGCCCGCCCGCCCGTCCAGCCGTACGCCCGCCCGCATGCCCGTCCGCGGGTTCGCCCGCCGCCCGCTCGCCACCGCCGCGGCCGCCCTGCGCGGGGGGATGACGCTCGCCGCGCCGGGGGCCGCGCACGTCGTGCTCCAGGTGGCCGTGCCCGATCCCGTGGGCGCCTCCGCCCTGAGCGCCGGGCGCCTGTGGTCCCTGGTGGCCGCGCTGCTGGGGCTGGCCGGTGTGATCGCCGGAGTCCTGGCCCTGACCCGCTCCGCGGGCCGTGCCGGGAGGAGGGGAGCTGTCCCTGCCCTGGCCGCCCTGGTGGCGGGGGCCGCCGGTGCCGCCGTCGGCGCCCTGGTCGTGGCCGCCGCGAAGGGAGGTCCCGGCACCGGCTACGGAATCGTCGGGGGGTACGCGGCCCTGGCGGTGGGGGCGGCCGCCGTCGCCCTCGGCCTCCTGGCCCTGAACCGCTCCCGCCGCTCCCGGCGAGCCGGCTGATCGGCGGGCCCGCTCGCCGGGAATCGCGGTCACGGCCCTCACCCCGCGCGGAGCCGCTCCAGGTGGTAGTCGAGCAGCGCCGTGACCTGATCGGGCGTGTAGTGCCCGACCAGGGTGGCGTTCACGATGCCCTGCGCGAAGGCGTAGCACGAACCGTACGCGCGGCTGGTGACCGATGCGGGCCTGGAGCACCTGCCGCTTCCCGGAAACCCGGTCCTCGCGCTGACCGGCGGCTTCTCCGTCGGCGCGTTCAGGGAGTACGGCGAGCAGCTCATGGACGGCCTGACCCGGATCGCCGAGCAGGAGGCGGACCTGCTCCTGCTCGGCGTGGCGGGCGCGATGGGCTGTCACGTCGCCGAGGCGATGGGTGTGCCGAGCATGGGGCGTCGACCCCACGGGGGACTTCCCGCCGGTCCTGAGCCTGTTGCGACGGTCGCTCGGACGGTGGGGGAACCGCAGGGCGGCCCGGCTCGCGTTCGAGTCGCCCGCCGCCGGCCCGATGCTCGCCGGGATGAGCGTGAGGATGCGGGCCCGGCTCGGGCTGCCCCCGATGACCCCGCGCGCCCTCTACCGGCGCCGGGAGAGCACGCGCTGGCCGGTCTTCCACGGGGTCAGCCCGCTGGTGCTGCCCCGCCCGGCCGACTGGCGGCCGGGACTGGAGGTCACGGGTTACTGGTGGCCGCTCCCGCCACGGGACCTGGGGCCGGATCCGGTGCTGCGCGACTTCCTGGCGTCGGGGCCCCCTCCGGTCTTCGTCGGCTTCGGCAGCCTGGCGGGCGCACGGGCCGAGCGGTACACGGAACTGGCCGTGGGGGCGCTGCGGCGAGCCGGACTGCGCGGGGTGCTGCAGACCGGTGCGCGGGGACTCGTCTCGGACGACGTGCTGGCGGTCGGCGACGTACCGCACGACTGGCTGTTCCCCCGTACGGCCGCCGTCGCCCACCACTGCGGCAGCGGCACCACCGGGGCCGGGGTGCGGGCGGGCGTGCGCGCCGTCGGCCGGGGTATCTTCCCTTCTGCTCCTCCTGGCCTCTCCCGGTTCTTCGCCGGCACGGAAGGGAAACCGCGCACGGTCATGACCACCACCCCGGGCGCCGCCCCGAACACGGCCTGGATCACCCGCGCCGAGACCGGCGCCGACCTGGCCGCGATCCGCGCGGTGAACCTCGCCGCCTTTCCCACCCCCGAGGAGGCCGACCTGGTCGAGGCCCTGCGGGCCGATTCGTCGGCCTGGATTCCCGGCCTGTCCTGGCTGGCCCTGACCCCCGGCGGGACCGCCGCCGGATTCGCGCTGCTCACCCGGTGCCACGTCGGCGACGTCCCCGCTCTGACGCTGGGCCCGTGCGCGGTCCTGCCGGACCACCAGAGGCGGGGCGCCGGGTCGGCGGCCGTCCGCGCCGCCCTGCACGCCGCCCGCGAACAGGGGGAGAGCCTCGTGCTCGTCCTCGGCCACGCCGCGTACTACCCCCGCTTCGGGTTCGTCCCGGCCTCCGGTCACGGTATCCGGCCACCGTTCGACGTCTCCGACGAGCACATGATGGCGCTCGTCCTCGACGCCGCGCGGCCCGTACCCTCCGGGGTCATCCGCTACCCGGCCGCGTTCGGCGTCTGACCGCACCCGGACGGCCGTCAGGTGGTGTCGGCGGGGTAGGGCCAGTGCCAGCCGAGCTCGACCGACCGCCGGCACCTGACCGGGTCGTCCCCGGCACCGACGAACAACCCGGTCAGCAGGGGGACGGCCTGGGCGAGCATGGAGGGGGGCAGCGGGCCGGTGGCCACGAGGGAGGCCAGTCCGTGGCCGATGATCCAGCTCTGTGCCGCCAGCTCCGGCGGGTCGACGTCGTCGCGGAAGCGGCCGGCGCTCCGGGCGCGTTCGGCGGCGCGGACCAGGTGGTGCAGGCTCTCGTCGCCGGCCCGGGAGTCCTCCAGGTCGAAGCTCGCGTCGAACATGACCCGGTACAGGTCGGGGTTGTCCAGGGCGTTGGACAGGTAGGCCGAGCCCAGACAGGCCAGATCCCGCACCGGGTCCGGGGACGTCGTGACCGTGGCGAGCCTGACCGCCAGGCGGGCGAAGCCCTCCTGGCGCACCGCCCTCCACAGTCCGTCCATGCCCCCGAAGTAGGTGTAGACGGCCATCGTCGACACGCCGGTCCCGGCCACCAGGGAGCGCAAGGTGACGGGCTCGCGGGCCCGCAGCATCTGCGCGGCGCGATCGATGAGCAGCGAGCGGGCCGCGGGGTTCCTCGTTCTCGCCATGACACCACAATACATAACATCGCTATGGTTTCTCATGTATAGCAGTGTTATGGTTTGGGAAACGCACCACTTCCCCCGAGGACGAAGGAGCAGTGATGGCCGTCACCCTGGTCAACCCCGATGGACTTCCCAAGCCAGAGATGTACCGGCAGATGGCGGTCGCCACCGGGTCGAAGCTGGTGTTCCTCGCCGGCCAGGTCGCCCGCGACGCCGACGGGAACAGGGTCGGCGAGGGCGATCTCGCCGCCCAGGTCGAGCAGGCCTACCTCAACATCGCCACCGCGCTGGCCGCGATCGGCGCCTCCTTCGACGACGTGGCGAAGCTGACCGTCTACGTCGTCGACTGGAGCGCCGACAAGCTGCCCCTGCTGGGGGAGGGGGTCGCCCGTGCGGCGGCGAGACTGGGGGTGGACCCGGTCAAGCCGATCACGCTGCTGGGGGTCGCCGCGCTGGGGGAGCCCGACCTGCTGGTCGAGGTCGAGGCCACCGCGGTCGTCTAGCTCCGGCGGCGGGCCGGGGCCGGCCGCGACACGGGTTTTCAGGGGGCTACCCGGGCGGGTGGCTCGCGGGTGCCGCGGCCTCGATCGCCTGCTTCATCTCCCGCGCGCCGTGTTCGACGCGAACGCGGACGTCGGCGGCTCGCGTGTGGGGCAGCACGTTGGTGGTCCAGATCAGCCGGCCCGCTCCGTCGCCCTCCGGGCGGACCTCGAACGAGGCGTGGTGGTGCTCCAGCGGGGGTCTCGCGCCTTCGACGACGGAATAGGTCAGGCAGCGGGAGTCGTCGTCGATCGTGACGATCAGCTCGCGGACGACGTGTCCGTCGGGAAAGGTCAGGAACCGCTGGTCGCCCTCCAGCCGGGTGCCGACGACACGGCCCGGCAGCAGGCGCTCGTGCACGGCTCCGACGTCGCGCAGCACATCCCAGATGTGCTCGGGGGAGGCGTCGATGACGATCTCGTGGCGGATGGAGGCCATGGCGCCGGGAACTCCTTGTCGGGATAGGGGGCGGCTGCCCGGTCCGGCGCAGATGGCCGGCGAGGTGATGCCGGCCGCAGGCACGGGCCGCGCAGGACGACCAGCCCAGGGATCGACAAGAGCCGTGTCTCCGACGAGGCCGTCCGCGTTGATCTACATTGTAAAGGATGTGGATGATTTCATCATCATTCACAGGCACCACGCCAAACCACGGACCGACGGCTTGGGGCGGACCTCGTTCCACCCCCGCGGGGGCCGGCGGCCAGGCCGGTGAACTCGCGGACCTCCTGCGGCGCGTCCGGGGTCTGAGAGTCGACCACGTACACGGCGTCGGCGCCGTCCAGGGCCGGCCTCCAGGTCGAGCGGTCGCGCCAGTCGAAGCGGACCGGGCCTCGGCGCGAGGCCACGGCGGGGCCGGCGTTGCGGTGGCGCAGCGCGGCGGCGACGCGGCGGCCGGTCTTGCCGGTCCCGCCCAGGACGAGGACACGGGGGGAATCGTTCATGACAGGCCTCACTTCGTCGGCGTGGGTCATGCCCGTGAGGGCGGGAGACCGTCCGGTCGTGCGCGGACGGGGTGGGGTTCACCGGTCGGGTGTCACTCCAGGTCGGACAGGTCGAGCACGAAGCGGTAGCGGACGTCGTTGCGGCCGAGGCGTTCGAGCGCCGTGTGCACCTGTGAGGAGGGGAGCACCTCGACGTCGGCGGCGATGCCGTTGTCGGCGCAGAACCGCAGCATCCCGGCGGTCGCGGGGCGGCCCGCGCTGCCCGAGGAGCTGAGCCTCTTGCGGCCCACGAGCAGGTCCATGGCCTCGACGGTGACCGGGCCCAGGTAGCCCAGGAGGCTGAGGGTGCCGTCCATCGCCACCGTCCTCAGGTAGGGGGCGAGGTCGTGGGACGCGGAGACGGTGTCGACGACGACGTCGAAGGTGTCGCGTGCCGCGTCCATCTGCCGGGTGTCGGTGGAGACGACGAGGTCGTGGGCGCCGAGCCGCTGGGCGTCCTCGCGCTTGCCGGGGGTGCGGCTGATGACGGTCGTGGTGGCGCCGAGCGCCACGGCCATCTTGACCGCGAGGTGGCCCAGGCCGCCGAGCCCGGCCACGGCGACGCGGCTGCCGGGGCCGACGCCCAGGGAGCGCAGGGGCTCCCACACGGTGACGCCGGCACACAGCAGGGGGGCGGCGGCGGCCGGGTCGAGGCCGGGGGGGAGGGGGTAGGCGAAGGCGTCGCGCACGACGTACTCGCGACAGTAGCCGCCCAGGGTGGTCGACCCGTCCTGGCGGTCGGTGCCGCCGTAGGTCAGGGTGGGGAAGGAGTGGCAGAAGTTCTCCTGCCCGGCCTCGCACATGGCGCACGCGCCGCAGGAGTCGACGATGTTGCCCACCGCGACGGGGTCGCCGACCGAGAAGGCGGTCACCTGGGGGCCGGTCTCGGTCACCACGCCGGTGAACTCGTGGCCGGGCACCAGGGGTGTCTTCGCGTGCCGGTCGTACCCGCGCAGGGCGTGCAGGTCGGTGTGGCACACGCCGCAGTGGTCGACCCGTACCGCGATGTCGTCCGGGCGCAGGTCGCGGCGCTGCAGTGTCGTGCGCCGTAGTTCCGCCGGGCCGGTGGCCCGCCATCCGGTGGTCGTTCGCACAGCCGAGCTCCTTAAACAGACTGTTCGGTCTGTTGGAGGCTACGCGCGGCCGTACGACAAAGCAAACCAACTGGTCTGTTTTGATAGGGTGTGCCCATGCCGGAACACCCCCAGACCGCGCGAGGCGCCGCGACCTACCGGCGCATCCTGGACGCCGCCACCGAGGAGTTCGCCCGGCACGGCATCGCCGGGGCGCGCATCGAGCGCATCGTGACGGCGGCGCGCACCAACAAGGCGCAGCTCTACGCCTACTTCGGCGACAAGGAACGGCTCTTCGACGCGATCTTCCTCGGCTCGCTGGAGCGCATCACCGACGTCGTCCCCATCGACGCCGACGACCTCGCGGGCTGGGCGGTGCGTCTCTACGACGAGTACCTGCGCCGCCCCGACCTCATCCGGCTGGCGACCTGGACACGGCTGGAGCGCCGGCCGGCCGGGCACCTCGTCGAGACCCACGGGCACTACGAGGACCGCAAGCTCACGGCCATCGCCGGGGCCCAGGCCGCCGGACGGGTCCGTGCGGGTGACCCCTTCGACATCATGGCCATGGTCATCGCCATGTCCATGGCCTGGTCGCCGGTCAGCAACGTGTACGCGGCCGACGACCGGGAGCCCGGGGAGGTGCACGACCGGCGCCGTGCCCTGCTGCGCGACTGTGTCCGCAGGGCCACCGCGGCCGACGGCGGCGACGCGTCCCCCTGACGGCCGGGAACCCCTCTTGAAGGGAGCAGCTTTATTGATCTACATCGTAAAGGCGGTCCAGAGGTTCAAGATCATTTACAGTGGACTGAAGACTCAACAACCAAAGAGAGCCCGGTCATGAGGGTGCCGGAGAGCGCAGGGCTCCCGCCGAGGCGGCCATGAACAGGGCGAGCAGCGCCGGGATGGCGAGGGCGGCCGGCAGGCCGACGAGTTCGGCGGCCGCGCCGATGATGGCGGGCCCGGCCAGGAGTCCGGCGTAGCCGACGGTGGCGACCTGGGCGATGGCCTGGCCGGCGCGGGCGGGGTCGTGGTTTCCGGCGGCGGAGAAGACCTGGGGGACGATGGGGGCCAGGCCGAGGCCGAACAGGGCGAAGCCGGCGAAGGCGACGGGGATCTGGGCGAAGAGCAGTGCGGCGCCGAGGCCGAGGGCGGCGACGAGGCCGGAGTAGCGGACCAGGCGGGTGGGGCCGAGGCGCTGGGCGAGGTGGTCTCCGGCGAAGCGGCCGATGGTCATGGTGGTGGCGAAGACGGCGAAGGCGGCGGCGGCGACGGATTCGGAGGCGTGGAGGTTCTGGAAGAGGTAGACGGCCGTCCAGTCGTTGGCGGCGCCTTCGCCGACGAGTCCGGCGAAGGAGACGACTCCCATGAGGACGATCCATCTGCTCCACGGGGCGCGGCGGGTGGTGGTGGCGGGGGAGCCGGGGCCGGTTTCGGGACCGGTTTCGTGGGTGGGGGTGGGGGTGGGGGGCAGGAGGTGGCGGCGTACGTGGAGGGTGGTCAGGGCGAGGGGGATGCCGACGGCGGTGAGGGTGGCGGCGGCGTCGAGGTCGAGCCAGGCGAACAGGCCGCCGGCGGCGGCGCCGGCGAGGACGCCGAGGCTGAACATGCCGTGGAAGGAGGACATCAGGGGGCGGCCGTAGGCGCGTTCGACGTCGACGCCGTGGGCGTTCATGGAGACGTCGAGGCTCGCGCTGATGAGGCCGAACAGGAAGAGGGCGGCGATGAGGGCGGGCAGGGTGGGGGCGTAGCCGGGGAGGGTGATGACGAGTGCGGTGGCGATGGCGGCGGGTGGCAGGAGGCGGGCGCTGCCGAGGCGGTCGCTGAGGTGTCCGGCGAAGCGCATGCCGAGGACGAGGCCGAGGGCGGAGGCGAGGAGGGCGTAGCTGATCTGGCCGTCGGTGAGGTGGAGGGTGTGTTTGACGTCGGGGATGCGGGCGGCCCAGGCTCCTGAGACGGCGCCCAGGAGGATGAAGAAGTAGCAGACGGCGCGGCGGGCGTTGGTGTGTTCGCGGGTGGGGGTGGTGGAGGTGGTGGTCACGGGTGTGGGTCGTCTCTGCTGTGGTGGGGGCGGTGTGGGGGCGTGCACGGCAGGGGCGGGGCTGGGGGTGGGGGCGCGGGTCAGTGGACGGAGAGGCCTCCGTCGACGCAGATGGCCTGGCCGGTGATGTAGGCGGCGGCGTCGCCGGCGAGGAGGACGGCGATGCCGGCGAAGTCGGCGGGGAGGGCGTTGCGGCCGATCATGGTGCGGGCGGCGAGGGCTTCGACGCGTCCGGGGATGGCCTGGACGGGTTCGGTGAGGGGGGTGAGGACGAAGCCGGGGATGATGGTGTTGGCGCAGACGCCGTGGGGGGACCAGGCTTCGGCCTGGGAGCGGGTGAGGCCGGCGAGGGCGGCTTTGGAGACGCCGTAGGCGCCGCTGTTGCCGAAGGCTCTGTGGCTTTGCTGGGAGCCGATGTTGATGATGCGTCCCCAGCCGCGTCGGGCCATGCGGGGGCCGAAGTGCTGGCCGAGGAGGTAGGGGGTGGTGAGGTTGAGGTTGATGGTCTGTTCGTAGTCGTGGGGGGTGAGGTCGTTCATGTGGGGGCGGATGTTGTTGGCGGCGTTGTTGACGAGGATGTCGATGTCGCCGAAGGGGGTGGGGGCTTGTTCGATGACGCGGGTGAGGTCGTCGGGGTCGGCGAGGTCGGCGGTGATGGAGGCGGCCTGGATGCCGTGGTGGTGGAGTTCGGCGACGGTGTCGGCCAGGGGGGTGGGGCGGCGGGCGGTGATGACGATGCGGGCGCCGGCGTGGCCGAGGGCGTGGGCGATGGCGTGTCCGATGCCGGAGCTGCCGCCGGTGACGAGGGCGGTGCGTCCGGTGAGGGAGAAGGGGTCGGTGGAGGGTGTGCTCACAGCCGCGGAACCTATCATCCCATGTTTGGGTGGGGGGTGGTTTGGTGCAGGGCGAGGGCTGCGCTTTGGAGTTTGTCCATGACGGTGGACAGGTCGCGCAGGGTGGGGGTGTCGAGGTGGCTCAGGACGCGGCGGAACTCGTTGAGGCCTGCGTCGGCGATCTGCTCGATGAGGGTGCGTCCGGCGGGGGTGAGTTCGATGCGGCGGATGCGCCGGTCGTGGGGGTCTTCGTAGCGGGCGACGAGGCCGTGGGCGACGAGGCGGTCGACGATGCCGGTGACGGTGCCGAGGCCGACGTCGAGGTGGTGGGCGAGTTCCTGGCCGGAGGCCGAGTGGCGTAGCGACAGCAGCATGATGACGTTGAGCTGGCGCATGGTGAGGTTGGAGTCGAACAGGGGGGAGGAGGGGCGTTGTTGGGCGAACAGTCGTCCCAGGTCGCGTTGGATGGCGCCGATCTGGTGGATCAGTTGTTCGCGGTCGTCGTTCACGCTCACCTCTCGCTTCCTGAGAAGGTTATCAGGATGGTTTGCTTCGTTAAATATTCGTATCAGGCGAAGTGTTAGTCTGGGGCAAATCTTGTCGTGACATCCCTTTAGGAGTCCGCCCCCATGACCTCCCTGGCCAGGTTGAGCCTCGCCAACCGCAGCCTCGTCATAATGATCGCGTTGGTGTTGAGCGTGTTCGGCATCTTCGCGATCCCGTCGCTGAAACAGCAGCTGCTGCCGTCGCTGTCGTTTCCGGGGGCGTTCGTGATCGCTCCTTACAGCGGCGCCTCTCCCGAGATCGTCGAGGAGCAGGTGACCGAGCCGATCGAGAACAGCTTCCAGGGGCTGGAGGGCATGGCGGAGATGACCTCGACGTCCCGGGAGGGGATGTCGCAGGTCCAGGTGTCGTTCGAGTTCGGCACCGACATCGACGCGTCGGTGTCGGACATGCAGCAGGCGTTGTCGCGGATCGAGGCGCAGCTTCCGGCGGGGGTGGATCCGCAGGTCCTGACCGGCGGGACCGACGACATCCCGGTGATGCAGCTGGCGGTGGGCGACGGCGGTGACCAGCGGGTGATGGCCGAGCGGCTGGAGCGGCTGATGGTGCCGCAGCTGCAGGCCGTCGAGGGGGTGCGTGAGGTCTCGGTGACGGGGGTGCGCGAGGAGGTCGTGACGATCACCCCGGACCCCAAGAGGCTGGCGATCGTGGGATTGCCGCCGACGGCGGTGGTGGACGCGTTGCGCGCCAACGGCCAGCCGGTGCCGGCGGGCAGCCTGACCGAGGACAAGGTGTCGCTGACGGTTCAGGTGGGGGAGCGGGTCACGAAGCTGGAGGAGCTGAAGAAGCTGTACCTGACGCCTGCGGCGCCGGCGCAGCTTCCCCAGCAGGCCCAGCAGCCGCAGCCGGGCCAGCAGGGCCGCCAGGGGGCCCAGCAGGGGCCTTCGCAGGCGCAGGCCCCGCAGGTGCGGCAGCAGGCGCCGCCCGCTCTGAGGCCGGTGCGGATCCAGGACGTGGCGACGGTGGAGCGTGAGCTCGCCGAGGCCACGTCGCTGACGCGTACCAACGGGCAGCCGAGCCTGGGGGTGTCGGTGACGATGTCGCCGGGCGGCAACGCGGTGGCGATCTCGCACGAGGTGCGCGAGAAGCTGCCGGAGCTGGTGCGGGCGATCGGTGACTCCTCGGAGGTGACGATCGTCTTCGACCAGGCGCCGTACGTGGAGCGTTCGATCGAGGACCTGACGACGGAGGGATTGCTGGGCCTGGCGTTCGCGGTGCTGGTCATCTTGGTGTTCCTGCTGTCGGTGCGCTCGACGCTGGTGACGGCCGCGTCGATCCCGCTGTCGGTGGTGATCGCGCTGATCGCCCTGTGGGTGGGGGACTACTCGCTGAACCTGCTGACCCTGGGGGCGCTGACGATCGCGGTGGGCCGGGTGGTCGACGACTCGATCGTGGTGCTGGAGAACATCAAGCGCCACCTGGAGTACGGCGAGGCCAAGCGCAAGGCGGTGCTGGCGGGAGTGCGGGAGGTCAGCGGCGCGGTGACGGCCTCGACGCTGACGACGGTGGCGGTGTTCCTGCCGATCGCGGTGGTGGGCGGCCTGGTGGGGCAGCTGTTCGCGCCGTTCGCGATCACGGTGACGGTGGCGCTGATGGCGTCGCTGCTGGTGTCGCTGACGGTGGTGCCGGTGCTGGCGTACTGGTTCCTGAGGGCTCCGGTGCTGTCGGCCGAGCAGGCGCGCGCGGCGCGGGAGAAGGCCGAGGCCAAGGAGCTGCGCAGCCCGCTGCAGCGGGCCTACCTGCCGGTGCTGCGGTTCGCCACCCGGCGGCGCCTGGTGACGCTTTTGGTGGGTGTGGTGGTGTTCGTCGCGACGATGGGCCTGGCGGGACGGCTGGAGACGAACTTCATCGACTCCTCCGGTCAGGACACGGTCTCGCTGAGCCAGAAGATGCCCCCGGGCACGGATCTGGCGACGACGGACGCGGCGGCCAAGAAGGTCGAGGAGGTGCTGGCCTCCCTCAAGGGGGTGCGGGACTACCAGGTGAACGTCGGCGGGGGCGGCGGGTTCCTGGGGGGTCTCGGCGGCGGCGCCGGCGACCGGGCCTCGTACTCGGTGGCGATCGAGGAGGAGAGCGACGCCGCGGCGCTGCAGGACACGCTGCGCGCGCGGCTGAAGGAGCTGAGCGGGGTCGGGGAGGTGACCGTGGGCGGCGGCCAGGGCGGGCCGACCGGTGGCGCGACCGACCAGCTGCAGGTGATCGTGCAGGCGCCGGACGTGGCCACGCTGCGCACGGCGGCCGAGTCGGTGCGCTCGACGATGGCGAACCTGGGGGGGCTGCGTGACGTCGCCTCGAACCTGCAGGACGGCGCCGAGCGCGTCGAGGTGCGGGTGGACCGCCGCAAGGCCGCGGCCCGGGGCCTGACCGAGGTGCAGATCGGCCAGCTGGTGGCCCAGCGTTTCCGCGGGGTGCCGATGGGCGACATGACGCTGGACGGCCGCAGCGGCGCGGTGGTGCTGAGCGGCGGGGAGGCGCCCGAGACGGTCAAGGAGGTAGGGGCGCTGCAGTTGCCGACGGCCACGGGCCTGGTGAAACTGTCGCAGGTGGCCGAGGTGTCGAAGGCGCGGGGCCCGGCGCAGATCACCCGTATCGACGGGGAGCGCAGCGCGACGGTGTCGGGCACGGCGACCGGCAGCGACCTGGGCGCCACGACGACGACGCTGACGCAGAAGCTGGACGCGCTGGCGTTGCCCGCGGGCGCGACGTTCGCGATCGGCGGGGTCAGCGCCGACCAGGCGGAGGCCTTCGGGCAGCTGGGGCTGGCGATGCTGGCGGCGATCGCGATCGTCTTCATGATCATGGTGGCGACGTTCCGGAGCTTCGTGCAGCCGGTGATCCTGCTGGTGTCGGTGCCGTTCGCGGCGACCGGCGCGATCGGGCTGCTGCTGGCCACGGGCACGCCGATGGGCGTGCCGGCGTTGATCGGCATGCTGATGCTGATCGGCATCGTGGTGACGAACGCGATCGTGCTGATCGACCTGATCAACCAGTACCGGGCCCAGGGGATGGGCATCGTGGAGGCGGTGATCGAGGGAGGCAGGCGCCGGCTGCGGCCGATCCTGATGACCGCGGTCGCGACGATCTTCGCGTTGATCCCGATGGCGCTGGGCCTGACCGGCTCGGGAGGGTTCATCTCGCAGCCGCTGGCGATCGTGGTGATCGGCGGGCTGCTGTCGTCGACGCTGCTGACGCTGGTGCTGGTGCCGACCCTGTACGTGATGGTGGAGCGGCTCAAGGAGCGGCTGCGGCGCACCCCCAGGAACCGGGAGCGCGGCGGGGAGTCGCTGCCGGAGCCGAAGGTCTACGACAGGGACGACCTGAGGCCTGCCCCGGCGCCCTGAGCGGGCATCGCAGAAGGTCCCCCGTGACCGGCCGGCACGTCCGGCCGGTCACGGCCCGTTCCCGGGCAACCCCCGGCCACCCGCGCCCCGCTTCGATCGCCGCCCCCCGGCCGGGCCGCGACCGGCGGCGGAATATACTGACGCAACGTGACTGCCAAGCCGCGTATCTCCAATGTCCTCGCCTCCCGTTACGCCTCCGCGGAGCTGACCCGCCTGTGGTCGGCGGAGTACAAGGTGGTGGCCGAACGGCGCCTGTGGCTGGCGGTGCTGGCCGCGCAGCAACGCCTGGGAGTGGCGGTGCCGGAGCAGGCACCGGCCGACTACGAGAAGGTCGTCGACCAGGTGGACCTGGAGTCGATCGCCGCACGCGAGCGCGTCACCCGCCACGACGTCAAGGCCCGCATCGAGGAGTTCAACGCCCTGGCCGGGCACGAGCACGTCCACAAGGGCATGACCTCACGCGACCTGACCGAGAACGTCGAGCAGCTGCAGATCCGCGACAGCCTCCTGCTGGTGCGCGACCGGTGCGTGGCACTGCTGGAGCGCCTGGCGGGCCTGGCGGCCGAACACGCGCAGCTGGTGGTGGCGGGCCGGTCGCACAACGTCGCCGCCCAGGCCACGACGCTGGGCAAGCGGTTCGCCTCGGCCGCCGACGAGCTGCTCGCGGGCTTCGCCCGCCTGGAGGACCTCATCGCCCGCTACCCGCTGCGCGGGATCAAGGGCCCGGTCGGCACCGCCCAGGACATGCTGGACCTGCTGGGCGGCGACGAGGCCGCCCTGGCGCGGCTGGAGGACGAGGTCGCCTCCCACCTGGGGTTCGCCCACCGCCTGACCAGCGTCGGGCAGGTCTACCCGCGCTCACTGGACTACGAGGTCCTCACCTGCCTGGTGCAGCTGTCGGCCGCGCCCTCCTCGCTGGCCAAGACCATCCGCCTGATGGCCGGCCACGAGCTGGTCACCGAGGGCTTCGCCCCCGGCCAGGTCGGCTCCTCGGCCATGCCGCACAAGATGAACACCCGCTCCTGCGAGCGCGTCAACGGCCTGGCGGTGGTGGTGCGGGGGTATGCGTCCATGGCCGGGGAACTGGCGGGCGACCAGTGGAACGAGGGCGACGTCTCGTGCTCGGTGGTGCGGCGGGTGGCGCTGCCGGACGCGTTCTTCGCCTTCGACGGGCTCATCGAGACGATGCTGACGGTGCTGGAGGAGTTCGGCGCCTTCCCGGCCGTCGTCGCCGCCGAGCTGGAGCGCTACCTGCCCTTCCTGGCCACGACGAAGATGCTCATGGCCGCCGTGCGGGCCGGGGTGGGCCGCGAGAGCGCCCACGAGATCATCAAGGAACACGCGGTGGCCTCGGCACTGGCCATGCGCGAGCAGGGCACGGGCAACGAGCTGCTGGCACGCCTGGCCGCCGACGAGCGCTTCCCGCTGGAGGAGGCCGGGCTGCGGGCCCTGCTCGCCGACCGGGTGTCCTTCACCGGCGCCGCCGCCTCACAGGTCGAGGCGATCGTGGCCCGCGTGGCGGAGATCACCGGACGTCACCCGCAGGCGGCCGCCTACCGTCCCGGAGCGATCCTCTGAACCCCGTACCGGCCGAGCTGAAGGACACGCCCGCCCTGGAGGAGGCCTGCGAGCACGACGCGCTGCTGCTGTGGGCGGCCCAGGGCATGGGAGCGCGGGTGCGGGCCTGGGCGCTGGGGGAGGCGGTCGCGGTCGCCTGCCCCGACCTCAACCGCCGCGACCGCCTCGCCGTGCGCGGCCCGGCCGGGCAGGTGGGGCCGCTGGTGCGGTACGCGCTGGAGCACCTGGGCCCCTCCTACCGGGTGGTCGGCTCACGCGCCCTCGTCGAGGAGGTCGTGGCCGCCTCGCCGTGGCTGCGGGTCCTGGGGACGTTCGAATGGATGGACACCCGCAACCCGCCGCCCCCGCCCGCCCGCACCACGACCGGGCACATGGAGCGGCCGGGCTGGCTGCCGGGCTCGCGCGAGCAGGAGGTCACCGCGCTGCTCGCCGGCGCGGCCCCCTCCTCCTGGGCGGTCCCGGGCCTGGCGGGAGTGCGCCGATGGGCCGGAACAGGCCGGAGCCCGGACGGCACCGCGAACCCCCTCACCGGCCTCACCGGCGAGGGGAACGGTGAGCTGATCGCGGTGGCCGCCGACGCCTGGTCGAGCCCGCAGGTGGGCTTCGTCGCCGGAGTGGCCACCTCCCCGCGATGGCGGGGCCGGGGCCACGGCGAGGCGGTGTGCCGGTTCGCACTCGGCGAACTGGTGGCCGCGCACGGCCGCGCCGCACTGATGGTCGACACCGGCAACCACGCCGCTATCGCCCTGTACGAGCGGCTCGGGCTGCGGCTGCGCCCCCTGGCCGCCGCCGCCCCCGCCACCGAACAGGCCTGACCCCCCTGCCCCTTTCCCGGGCGGGGCGGGCGGGGGGAAAACCGGGTGCGAGAGGGCGCCACGGCAGGCAGAGTGGGCGAAATGATGTCCAGTTTCATACCTGGCCTGGAGCTTTCCCGCACGTTCTACGACCAGGCCGTACGGCCGATCGTGGCCGGGGTGACGCACAGCGCCGCACTCATCGGCGCCGGGTCGGAGGTGCTGGCCTTCGACACCGAACGCTCCACCGACGCCGACTGGGGCCCGCGCGTGGTGCTGTTCGTGCCGCCGGAGCGCACCGAGCGGGTACGGGACGCCCTGAGCCAGGGCCTGCCGGAGGTCTTCTGCGGCTACCGCACCGGCCTGGGGGAGCCGCAGGGGCACCGGGTGCAGGTCGTCCAGGCCGCCCCCTGGTTCACCGAACGCCTCGGGTTCGACCCGCTGCGCGGCGTGGGCGTGCTGGACTGGCTGTCGACCCCCTGGCAGCGCCTGGCCGAGGTCACCGGCGGCGAGGTCTTCCACGACGGCCTGGACGTCCTGGAACCCGTCCGGGCCGCGCTGCGCTGGTACCCGCCCGACCTGGAACGCTACGTCCTGGCCGGGCAGTGGCGGCGCCTGGCCCGCCAGGAGGCCTTCCCCGGCCGCTGCGGAGAGGTGGGCGACGAACTGGGCTCGGCCCTGGTCACCGCCGACCTGGCCCGCGACCTGATGTGCCTGCTGCTGCTGACCCGGCGCCGCTACCCCCCGTACGCCAAATGGCTCGGCAGTGCCTTCGCCCGCCTGCCCGGCACCGCCGAGGCGGCCGAGGAACTGGCGGCGGCGCTGTCGGCGGGGGTGAGGGCCGGCGGATGGCGCGAACGCAACCGGGCGCTGGGAGCGGTCTACCGGCGGGCGGCGGCACTGCACGACCGCATGGGCCGGGCCGCACCCCCGCAACGGGCCGCACCCCCGCAGGAGGGTCTGCGCGAGCACCACCGGCGGCCCCTTCCGCTCCTGCAGGCCGGGCGCTTCGCCGACGACCTGCAGCGGGCCATCACCGACGACCGGGTGCGGTCACTGCCGCACGTGGGGTCGATCGACCAGTTCGCGCACAGCAGCGACCTGCTGTGCGACCCGCGCCGCTGCCGGGCGGCCACCCGCGCCGTCCTGGACCTGTGACACGGGCCGCGGCCGTCACCGGCGAGCCCGGCGAGCCCGGCGAGGGGGCGGGGAACGGCAACCGGTGAAACGACCGGCGGGGGAGCGGCCCCTCCGGGAGGAACCACCCGCGAGAACCCGCACCGCGGGACCGGCGTCCGCGGAGACAGGCGACCCCCACCCCTTGACCTCACGTTAACTTGAGCTTTTAAGATCGTGTCACGGCCGACCCGCATCCGCTCCCACAGCGCGGACCCGCGCACGGCCACCGCCGGGAACCCCTCACCCCGGCCCCCTCCCTCCACGACACACAGGAGACACGGTGATACGGCGATGAGCATGGAAATGACCGCCTGGCACTCGCTCTACAACGCGATGCACGCCCAGGACCGGCGGCCGTTGTCGAAGGCCACCCTGCGGCGCATCGCCGCCTTCGCCCGCCCCCACCGCACCCTGCTGGTGTGGTTCCTGCTGCTGAGCGTGCTCTCCTCCGCCCTGGCGGTCGCCACCCCGCTCCTGGCCGGACAGGTCGTCAACGCCATCGTCGGCGGCGGCGCCACCAGCCTGGTGATCGGCCTGGCCACATGGATCGCGGTCATCGCACTGGCCGAGGCCGCCCTGGGCCTGACCACCCGATGGCTGTCGGCCAGCATCGGCGAAGGACTCATCCTGCGCCTGCGCGGCACCGTCTTCGACCACGTACAACGCATGCCCATCGCCTTCTTCACCCGCACCCGCACCGGAGCGCTGGTCAGCCGCCTCAACAACGACGTCATCGGCGCCCAGCGCGCCTTCAGCGACACCCTCTCAGGCGTGGCCGGCAACCTCGTCACCCTCACCCTGACCCTGGCGGTCATGCTCGGCATCTCCTGGCAGCTCACCCTGCTGGCCCTGGCACTGCTGCCGGTGTTCGTCCTGCCCGCACGACGCGTCGGCACCCGCCTGGCCCGCATGGAACGCCAGGCCGCCGACCACAACGCCGCGATGAGCACCCAGATGACCGAACGCTTCTCCGCCCCCGGCGCCACCCTCGTCAAACTCTTCGGCCGCCCCGCCCAGGAATCGGCCGAGTTCTTCGACCGCGCCCGCCGCGTGCGCGACATCGGGGTACGCACCGCCATGGTGCAGTCGGTGTTCGTCACCGCCCTGACCGGCGTCTCCGCCCTGGCCCTGGCCCTGGTCTACGGGCTCGGCGGCGTCTTCGCCCTGAACGGCACCCTCGACCCGGGCGCGGTCGTGGCCATGGCACTGCTGCTGACCCGCCTGTACGCACCCCTGACCGCCCTGGCCGGCGCCCGCGTGGAGGTGATGAGCGCCCTGGTCAGCTTCGAGCGCGTCTTCGAGATCCTCGACCTCAAGCCACTCATCGTCGACCGGCCCGACGCGCGCACGGTACCCGAAGGAGGCGTCACCCTGGAGTTCGACCGGGTCGGCTTCGCCTACCCCTCCGCCGAGAAGGTGTCACTGGCCTCCCTGGAGGACGTCGCCACCCTCGACACCCGCGGCGGCACACAGGTACTGCACGAGGTGTCCTTCCGCGCCGAGGCCGGGCAGATGGTCGCCCTGGTCGGCTCCTCCGGAGCCGGCAAGTCCACGATCGCGCAACTGGCCGCACGCCTCTACGACACCGACAGCGGCAGCGTACGCCTGGCGGGAGCCGACGTACGCGAACTGTCGGCCACCTCGATCCAGCAGACCCTCGGCGTGGTCACCCAGGACGGCCACCTGTTCCACGACACCATCCGCGCCAACCTGCTGCTGGCCCGCCCGCAGGCCGGCACCGAGGAACTGTGGGAGGTCCTGGACCGGGCCCGGCTGGCCGATCTCGTCCGGTCACTGCCCGACGGCCTCGACACCGTCGTCGGCGAGCGCGGCTACCGCCTCTCGGGCGGTGAACGCCAGCGCCTGACCATCGCCCGCCTGCTGCTGGCCCGGCCACGGCTGGTGGTACTGGACGAGGCGACCGCGCACCTGGACTCCACCTCCGAGGCGGCCGTCCAGGAAGCCCTCGCAGAGGCACTGGCCGGGCGCACCGCACTGGTCATCGCCCACCGGCTGTCGACCATCCGCGCCGCCGACCTGATCCTCGTCGTCGAGGACGGGCGGATCGCCGAACGCGGCACCCACAGCGCCCTGCTGGCCGCCGACGGCCGCTACGCGCAGCTGTACCGCACCCAGTTCGACCGCACCGGCACCACCACCGGCAGCGGCATCGGTGAGGCAGCCGGACGGGCCACGGCCACCCAGTCCGGCACCGGCGGGCAGGACGAGGAGCTCACCGGCGAGGCCATGGCCACCCGCTGAGAGGAACCCACCGGGGGAGGAGGGGTGAGGGGGCAGACGCGCTCCCTCACCCCTTGCCGGGTCCCCGCAGCAACGGATGCGACCGCATCGCCACCTCCAGCTCCCCGGGCAGCTCGTCGCGATAACGCCCCAGCGTCGCCAGATCGCTGTGCCCCAGCACCCGGCGGACCGCGTCCATGTCCACCGCGTCCGCCAGCAGATGCGTGGCCGTGGTGTGCCGCAACCCGTGCGGCGTCACCGAACGACGCCGATCGGCCTCCACCCCCCGCTGCACCCGGTCGATCACCGCCTGCACGTCCCCCCGCGCCAGCCGCCTGCCCCGCCACGACAGCAGCAACGCCTTCTCCGGCGAGGCCGTCCGCCCCCGCACCAGATACGCCTCCAACGCCACCGCCACGACGTCGGGCAACGGCACATCGCGCGTCTTGCCGCCCTTGCCGAAGATCCGCCAGTACCTCACCCCGTCGTTGGTGTAGAAATCCTCCACGTTCGCCCGCACCAGCTCCGACACCCGCGGACCCATCGTCGACAACATCAGCACGATCAGCCCGTCACGCAACTCGGTGTGCTGATCACGACGCCGACCCCGCCGCCCGCTCCCACCACCCTCACCACCGGCGCCAGTGCCGGCGCCGACGGAACCGTCACCGGAGCCGGAGCCCCCCTCGGCATCACCGGCCCCCACCTCGCCCAGCTCACGCGCGGCACCGATCAACCCCCGCGCCTGCTCCCGCGTCAACGCCCGCCGCTGCGGACGCAACCCCCCGCGCTCCCTGGCCGTCACCGTCGCCGTCGCCATCGGATTGACCTGCACCCACCCCACCAGCACCGCGTGCTTGAACAACGCCGACACCGACCGCCGAAACCGCGCCTGCGAAGAGGCCGACTGCAGCGCCCCGGGCATCACCCCCGACGTCCCCGACGCCGGGTTCCCCGCGCCGCCCCCCGGGTCCGCCCCACCGGCGGGCCCCGCACGCCTGCGCCCGTCGGGCTTACGCGCGAACGCCAGCAACACCGCGTCCACGTCCTCACCCGTCAGATCGTCCAGGACGACCTCCTCACCCACCAGCTGCACGAACGTCGCCACATCACGCCCGTACACCTCCGCCGTCGACACCGACAACGCCCCCGTCAACGTCCTGGCCCGCACCAACTCCACATACCGATCGGCGCACTCACCCACACTGAGACGATTCAGATCAGCCGGCCGCATGACTCCAGCGACACCCCTTCTCCTGCATCCAGACCGCACACCCGCCGCGACACGACGACCCCGGCCGTCCCACGCTAACCCGACACCCCACGCCCATGCCCCCGAGCGGCCGTCCCCTCACCTGCCACCGGCCGTCACGGCGGTACGCCAGAAGGCCGGTTCCCCGCACGCCCACCTCAGCCCCCCTCACGCCCGTCGATCCCCGCCAGTGCCGCACGAAGACGCCCGGCCAGCTCGACGGCCTGCTCCCGCGACCAGGGGATCACCCCGTTCTCGGTCATCAGCGCGTGGTACTGCTGCCGCTCATACGGCGTTCCCGGTGGCAGGGGAGCGATGTGCCAGTGCAGGTGGGCGTTACCCTGCCGGCTCCCCAGCGACAGCACGTAGGTGCGCTCGGAGGCGACGACCGCCTCGACCGCCAGCGCCACCCGCCGGACCGTCCGCATCAACCGCAGGTAGCCCTCCTCGTCGAGGTCACGGACCACATGCTCGACGTGCGCCCTGGGAGCCACCAGGACCTTGCCCGGCACGGTGGGGTAGCGGTCCAGGAACGCGACATGGTGCTCGTCCTCGAAGACGATCTGTTCAAGGTCGTAACCGGGAGCACCCGCCAGGATCGCGCAGACGAAACAGGGACCGCTCCTGGCGCGCCGGACGTAGCCCGCGACGTCGAAACTCTCCCTGCGCGCCGAAGACGCCGAAGACGCCGTGTCGTCGCGGCCGGGACCGGTGGGGGACACGCTCATGCCTGCCACCATCGCACAGGACGGACCGACCGATCGAACGGCCGGCGAAGCCCGGGGGAGTGGCCCACCGATTCGGCCACGGCGAGACTCGATGACCGCGGAGACACTCTCGAATACGGTCACGTATCCGACCCGGGACGTCACCGTACGGCAACGGGTCTTTGCCGGTTCTCGCCGGCGTGAGAGAAGCGCAAGGGCCGGGACAGTGTCGTCGAGGTCGGTCATGCGTTCACGGTGGTGAGACAGTCCCCGTGAACGGGCTGAGCGGCATCGAGCTGCCGGATCTGTCGCTCGGCGGTCGCAAGGGGCATTACCGCATCCGTGTCCATTTTGGCTGGTTTCCCTGGAAGGGGGAGAAATACGGCACCCAGCGGCTGCTGATCATGGCGTACCCGGGGATCATGGCGTACCCGGGGCCGGGCGACAGGGTCGTCACCTGTCGCAGGCCGCCGAAGCGGCAGTGACGAACACCCTGTCGCGATTGCGGGCAGAACGGGCATGGCGCCTCGAAAGAGGGTAATTCTATACCATACAGAATTACCCTTCTGTACGGTTAAAGATGTTCTGTGCTGGTAGGGGCTGTATGGCGTGTTGCGTGGGTCTTCGTTCGCCGGACGGCTTGTCACGGGTGTTCCGTTCCGGCCGGCCCGCTCGAACCTGGTCCGGCTCGCTGTTCGTCCCGCGCGACCTGCCCCCTGAAGACCGCTTCCGGGGTGTGGAGGGGTGTGGATCGGATCTTGTGTCTGACGCGGCCCGCTCCGCGATCATGTTCGTCTCGAAGATCATGTTCGTCTCGAACGATCCACTCCGCCGGTCGGATTGGTCTCATCCGGTCGATCTGCTGGCTCGGGTGTTCTCGCTCGGGCGTTTGTGTTGTCACGGTGAATATCGTTGTGGCGAACACGGCGGACGCATTGACGTGCGTCTTTGTCTCGATCGGTCTGGCGTGCGGGGCCACTCCCCCACGTTATTTAAGATGAAATATCCATTTTAGTGGACAAATCGGTCATAGCTTTGACGGTTCCCGGCTCCCCCGGCCGGTGGCCGCGCCCGTTCCGGGGTCAGGGAGTCGGCGGAGAGCCGTACGCGTTCGGGGTGGGATGCTCGCGGGTCCCGGGCGGCAGCTTATTGCGGAAGCTAGGTTATTGCGTATAGGTTGCAATTAGTTGCGGTGCCCGTCGCCCGTCCTTCCTTGGTGAATGGTCCAACCGGATCGGCGGGCGCCGCCTCTCCCCCGCCCCAAGTGACGCGGTATGTCGCCGATGAGGCGACAGGTGGGGGCCGAGCGGTCTTGGCCGGGGGTGTTCGCCGGTGGGAGACGGCCGTGCCTGTTCGCGGCCTGTTCGCGGCCTGTTCGCGGTCGTGGTCGGCGGGTAGGCATCACCTGGGTGCGGGGCCGGGGGTGTTCGCCGCCGGAGGGTCGCCGTCGCGGGGGCGGCTGCGGCGGGGTGGGGTGAAGCGGTGCAGTTCGAGGATCGGTGGCAGCGGGGCCAGGCCGGGGCCGCCGGCGCGGATCCACGCGGCGACGTCGGCCGTGGCGTTCTCGTCGTTGACGAGGGCGAGCCACACCGGGCGGCCGCCGGCCGCGCGTGCTCGCGGTGTCGGCTGCACGACCAGGACGTTGGCCTGGTCGCACACGTCGAGGCAGTCGCTCACGCGGATGTGGGCGACCTCGGCCAGTTGGCGGATCTGCTCGTCGTGGTCGAGGGTGGGCACCTTGCGGGTGCTGCCGCAGCAGCAGTCGCGGCACACCGTGATTCTTTTCACGCGTTCCCTCCGCGGGCGGGCCGGTGGCGCGCCGCGCGGTCATCGCCCGCGCGCCTGCCGTCCGCCGTGAGGCCGGTCTCGACGGCGTGGTGATGTCTCGTCGCGGCCGACGCGTGTGTACGCGGGCAGGCAGGCACAGGGCGCCCGTCCTCTCTCGGGGAGATCCGCCCCGGCTGGTGAGGAGGCGACCGCGTGAGTCTCCTGGCTCTCGGGTCGATGCTCGTCCCGGCCTTCCCGCCCGTTGCCGGGCAGTGGCCTGTTCGGGATTCGCTCGCCGATCACAGTGGCGGGACCGCGCCGGATTCGCACCGGCTTCCTCGTTCCGCGCTCGCCTACGCCGACCATGCTCGCACACCACTCATCAACGACAAAGCGCGCACCACCTATCAAATCCGGCGCGGGGGTGCGGTCGTCGACGTGGGGGCTCAGGCGGCGGGGGGTTTGAGTCTTCTGACGAAGCGGGCGGCGGCGCGGTGACTCATGCCGGTCTCGCCGCGGACGAGGAAGACGGCCTGGTCGAACTGGCCGGAGGCCTTCAGCTCCAGGATCCGCTCGACGAGTTCGGGGCCGACCCCTCCGCCGACCAGTGCGTTGCGGGGGCGTTGCGCCGCCCGTACGGCGAAGACGATCAGGGCGATGGCCGCCGCCAGGACGACCACCGTCAGCAGGAGGATGACGACCGGGTTGGGCATGCGCAGAGCGTACCGCTACATGGTCATCACGGGGGAGATCGGGATCATCGGGATCATCGGGGCGAAGGGGGTCGTCACGGCCGGGTGCCAGGCGCGGGCGGCGGGAAGGGCAGGGCCGAGGTGACGGCGGTGACCGGCAGCGCCTCGTACAGGTGGGGAAAGGTCTCCTGGGCGTCCGGCGGTACCTCCATGCGCACGTCGAGCCCGGAGGGGTCGATGCTGAGCACCACCAGGGGGTCGGTGACGTCGCGGTAGAAGCGCTCCACGACGCCGCGAAGCTGTTCGGGGCCGGTGCAGGCGTGGATGAAGCCGACGTCGTCGAGGGTGAGGCCGAGGGTGGAGACGCGGTACTCCCCCGTCTCGCGGGCGGCCTCCCAGTCGCGGGCCAGGGCCAGGTGCAGGATGGTCACCGCAACCATGGTGCCCGGCGCGTGCGGGCCTGTCGACATGGCAGTGTCCGGGAGACCGGGGTGGGTCGGGGGGCGACGGGTGGTGGGCCGTACGGCGGCAGGGCCGTGACCGGTGGTGGCCGGTGGTGGTCGGTGGTGGCCGGTGGTGGTCGGTACTGGCCGGTGCTGGTCGGGCCGGTGGTGGCCGGGTGGGCCGCACCCGGCCGGTGAATCCCGGTGAGGACACGTGAGGTGGCTCAGCCGGTGGCGTGCCATTCGTGTCGCAGGATCGCGTAGATCAGCTCGCTGGTCCACTCCCCCTTGACGAACTCGTTGTCGACCAGGTGTGCCTCGCGGCGCATGCCGATCTTTTCCAGGACGCGGGCCGAGGGGTGGTTGCGGGCGTCCAGGCGTCCGATGACGCGGTGCAGGTCCAGGCCCTCGAAGCCCAGTCTCACCAGGGCCTGGGCGAGTTCGGTGGCGTACCCGTGGCCGTGGTGGTCGGGGTGCAGGACGTAGCCGATCTCCCCGCCGCGGTGCAGGCTGCTGGTCCAGTTGAGCATTCCGTCACCCAGCAGCTCGCCGGTGGCGGCGAGTTCGACGGCGACGGTCAGGGTCTGCCCCTCCTCCGTCAGGAGGGTCTGGGTCATCTTCGTGGTGAGGGATTCCTGGCTCTGCTCGCGGGTGCGAGGGTCCCAGTACAGGTAGCGGGTGACCTGCGGCAGGGACTGGATCGCGCACAGGGCGTCGAGGTCGGCCGGGGTGTAGGGACGCAGGAGCAGGCGTTCGGTACGGATGGGGTAGGTGGGCTTCAGCACCGGGTCAGGGTAGAGGAGGGGGGCGGCCGGCGGCGAGCGGGTTTTCGCCGGTCCCCCGGTCACTTGTTCGGTCGCGGGTCGGTATGGTGTCGGGCCGGTGCGGGCCGGTGCGGGCCTCGACCTGCTCCACTTGCGAGTGGAGTCGAAAGCGTGTTCCACTGAGCCGTATGCCATGGGATGCGCCCGCTCTGTTGTCCGCGCCGCCTGACGCCAGGCCGCGGATCGAGCGTTCGGCGCTGACCAGGGTTCACGGGGCGCTGACCTGCTACGAGGTGCAGGCGCGCACCGCGCTGGACAGCACGCCGCAGGGGTGGGCCGTCAGCCCCTACCGGGGGTGCGCGCATGGGTGCCGGTACTGTTCGGCCCGCCGGGGTCACCGGTATCTGGGCCTGGACGCCGGCGGTGACTTCGACTCGCGCATCGTGGTGCGTACCAACATCGTGGGTCGCCTGCGGGCCGAGCTGGGCTTGCGCTGGGACGGCGAGCACGTGAGCGTGGGTGTGGGCGGTGACTGCTACCAGGGCGCGGAGGACATCTACCGGCTGATGCCCGGGGTGGTGGCGGCGTTGCGTGAGGCGGGGGCGCCGTTCACGGTGCACACCAAGAGCCGGTTGATCCTGCGGGACGCCGATCTGCTGGCGGCGGCTCCGGGGGCGGGGGTGGTGGTGTCCATCGCGTTCGTCGACGAGCGGATCCGCCGTACCGTGGAGCCGGGCGCGCCGGGGCCGCAGAAGCGGCTGGAGCTGGTGGCCGAGCTGAACGAGCGGGGTGTGGCGTGCGGGGTGGCGATGGCGCCGGTGCTGCCGTTGCTGACCGACTCCCCCGACCAGCTGGCGGCCACCGTGCGCCGGGTGGCCGGCGCGGGGGCGGTCAGCCTGGTGCCGCGGGTGCTGCGTCTGCCGCCGGGGGCGCGGGAGTGGTACCTGGGGTGGCTGGGTGAGCACCATCCGGCGCTGGTGGCGCGCTACGGCGAGTTGTACGGGCGTGGCCCCGACGCCGAGGAGGGGTACGTGCGCGCGGTCACCGGTCAGGTGCTGCAGCTGGCCGCCCGTTACGGGATGGGCCCGGAGCGTCCCGAGCAGCCGCTGCCGCTCGCGCTGCCGCACCAGGCCCAGCTCTCCCTGCTGTGATGCGCTTCCCGGTCCGAGGGCCGGGGGTCAGCCGGCGGTGGCCGCAGAGGTCAGGGCGCTGCCCTTCTTCCACTCCTTGAAGGGCATCTGCCAGAAGCCCCAGCCGTTGTTCCACTCCATCTCGCGGTTGGTGCCCTTGATGGTGATCACGTCGCCGCGCTGGACCTGGTTGTAGTACCACTTGGCCTGGTCGGGGCGGGAGTTGATGCATCCGTGGCTGACGTTGCGGCGGCCCTGGGCCCAGACGTTGTTGAGGGCGTGGACGTACTCGCCGCTGTTGGAGAAGCGGACCGCGTGGTTGATCATCAGGTCGTAGTAGCCGGGGTCGCCCTTCTTGCGGCCCGGGGAGATCATGCGCTCGGGGTTGGCCTTGCCCATCGCGAGGTGGACGCCGCTGGTGGTGGTGTACTCGCGGGTGCTGGCGTTGCCCGCGCTGATGAGCATGGTCTGCACGACCTTGCCGTCGCGCTTGACGATCATCTTGTGCTTGCGGGCGTCGATGGTGGCGATCTGGGCGGCGCCGATGCGCAGGACCTTGGTGGTGTTCTTGACGCCGTACATGGCCTTGCCGCCCTGGACGCCCTTGAGGCGGGCGGTGAAGGTCACCTTCTGGTGGGGCTGCCAGAACTTGGCGGTCCGGTAGATCACGGTGGTGTCGTTGACCCAGCGCCAGGCGCCCTGGGCGGGCTTTTCGGCCTTGACCTCCAGGGCCTTCTCCACGGAGGCCTTGGCGGCCTTGGAGATGATCTGCTGGTTGAACGTGACGATGATGGGGGCGCCCACGCCGACCTTCTCGCCCTTGACGACCGGGGTGACGTCGGCCACCTCGAGTTCGTGTTCGGGCTTGAGGGTGCGGAAGGAGCTGGTGGCGGTGGTGCCGTCGACGGCGCGTGCCGAGACGGTGTAGTCGCTGGCGGGGATCATCGGGGTGCTGGAGACCCACCGGGTGCGTTCGGCGTCGAAGTCGCCCTCCAGCGCCTGGGTGCCGCTTTTGACGACGACCTCTTCCAGGGCGCCGCCCGAGGCGATGACCACGACCTT
Source organism: Streptosporangium sp. DT93 (assembly GCF_049844535.1). Classification (NCBI taxonomy): domain Bacteria; kingdom Bacillati; phylum Actinomycetota; class Actinomycetes; order Streptosporangiales; family Streptosporangiaceae; genus Streptosporangium; species Streptosporangium sp. DT93. The sequence goes on along the minus strand of NZ_JBNCLF010000014.1, from coordinate 76,640 downwards.
CTTGTCGGGGCGTACGGCCTTGCCGCCGTCGGCGGGGCTGATCTTTATGACGGGCGCGGCGGGCGCGGGCGTGCTGGAGGCGGCGGGCGCCTCGGTGCTGGCGCCGGTCGTGGCTCCGGAGTCCTTCGTAGCGGCCCCCCCGGAGCAGGCGGTGGCCAGCACCGCCGCGGTCGCCAGGGCCAGACCGGCCAGCGGCGTCCTGAGGTGTCGGCTTTCTACGATCAGCACAATTTCTCTCCCCAACTACAGCAAACTGCACTTAAAACACTAATAGGAGATGCGTGGTGTCTGAGCCTGGTTGCGCCCACTTCGGTAACGTTTCGGTCTCTTCGTAAGGCGGGAAAGACGCCGACCGCGAGTCAGGGGACGAGAGGATGAACGGCCGCCGACCGGCCGGGGCCGCCCCGGGGCCGCCCCGGGGCCGTGTGCGGCGCGCGGGTGAGGTGCACGCGGGAGGCGCCGCGGTGGCCGGGCAGGGCCGGGACGTACCGGAGGCGGAACGGGGGCAGGACGAGGCGCAGGACGAGGCGCAGGGCCCAGGCGTCGCCGGGCAGGGGGCGCCGTTTCGCCGTGACGGGGCGCGCATCAAGGGCGCCACGGCGGGCAAGGAAGACGCGCACGAGTCTTACCGCCGCCCGCTTGCCCGCCCGCTCCCTCCTCCGCCCGGCCGAGGCGGGTCCACTTGCGGGCGGTGAGAAAGATAATCTGGTCTGCCCCTCCGCGAACGGAAAGCCCCGGGTGATGACAGGACCTCCCTCCATCGATGGCCTCGCCGGCCGTGCCGGCGCAACTGGCACGCCGGGCACCCCGGGCACCCCGGGCGACACCGCGGGCGCCCGGGGCGAGCGGCGGCGCGGCGGTGATCACGGCTCCGCTCCGGGCCCGCTCGCCGGGCGTGAGCCGGACGAGCGGCTGCTGCGCGCCATCGTCGAGGAGTGCGGCGAGGGGATCGTCGTGTGCGACGCCGCCGGCGTGGTCGTGATGCGCAACGCCGTCGCGGCCGAGCTGGCGCCGGAGATCGTCCCGGGGTGCACGCCGGGCCCGGGAGCGGCCGCGGCGCTGCTGGCCGAGGACGGTCCCGAGGGCCACGGCCGCCAGCTCGATCACCATGGCCGGCGGTTGCTGGTGCGCCGGGAGGGTTTCGGGCTGGCCCACCGGGCCTGGTACCTGCGTGACATCAGCGCCGAGTCGGCCAGGACCGACGCGTTGCTGGCCGAGCGCGCCCGCGCCACGTTCCTGGTCGAGGCCGGGCGCAGGTTGTCGGCCTCGCTGAACGTGCGCCGCTGCGCCCGTACCGCGATCGAGCTGGCCGTTCCCTTCCTGGCCGACGCCGCGATGGTCGTGCTGCCGCCCACCGGCCGCCGTCAGGCCGACTGGCTGCGCCTGAGCGTGCAGGCCCGGCGCCTTCAGGAGGGTGCCATCGCGCTGACCTCCGCCGGGCGGGTGCCGGGCCTGGCCGAGGCGCTGGCGGGGTTCCCGCCGGTGCCCAGCCGCTGGCTGGACCCGGGACAGGTGCCCGGCTGGGTGCTGCCCGAGGACTTCGGCCCGGCCGGGCACCTGATCGTCACCCCGCTTCCGGGCAACGGGGTTCCCGCCGGGGCGCTGGTGCTGGCCCGTCGTCCGGGCGGGCCGGCCTTCGACGAGGACGCCGAGACGCTGGTGCGCCTGTTCGCGGCCCGTGCCGGGGCCGCGATCTCGGTCGCCGCCCTCTACCAGGAGCAGAGCACCACCAACGCCATCCTCAGTGACGCCCTGCTGCCGCCGTCGCTGCCGGAGCTGGAGGGGGTGGAGCTGGCCGGGTCCCTGCGGGCCGCCCGCCAGGCCGGTCTCATCGGCGGTGACTTCTACGACGTCTACCTGCCCGAGAGCCCCGTCCTGCCCGTGGTCGCGGCGCTGCCCGTCGTCCCCGCCCGTCCGGTCTCCCCCGCCGCGGCCGGCCGGGCCGATCCCGCCGGCTCCCCCGCAGGCTCCGGCGATCTCGCCGTCGCCGGCTCCCCCGCAGGCTCATCCGCCGGTGACCGGCCGGCCGTCGCCCCGGTCGTCGCGGGCTCGGCGCGGGGGGTGATGGTGGTGCTGGGCGACGTCTGCGGCAAGGGGCCGCGCGCCGCCGTACTGGCCGGGCAGGTCCGCAACTGCCTGCGCAGCCTGCTGCTGGTGGAGCACCGGCCCGAGCGGTTGCTGCCGCTGCTCAACCGCTCCCTGCTGGGCTCGCCCACCCCCAGCCCCTACGTCACCCTGGTGCTGGCCACCTTGCGGCCCGCGCCCGAGGGACACCTGCGCGTCGGCCTGGCGGTGGCCGGTCATCCGCCGCCGCTGATCCTGCGCCGCGACGGCACCGTGCACGAGTGCCCGGCGCGCGGCTCCATGCTGGGCGCGCTCAAACAGCCCCTGCTGGCACCGGCGGAGGTCGACCTGGCCCCCGGCGAGCTGTGCCTGCTCTACAGCGACGGCATCACCGAGGCGTTCGGCGGCCCCACCGGCCGGCAGATGTACGGCGAGGAGCGCCTCAGGAACGCGCTGGCCGGTTGCGCGGGCATGCCCGCCGCGGCGGTGGTCGAGCGGCTGGAGCAGATCAGCACCGACTGGCTGGGCGGCGAGGTCCAGGACGACCGGGCGCTGCTCGTGGTGCGCGCCAGGCCGGTGCGATGAAGGCCACCACGAGGCCCACCACGAGGGCCACCACAAGGGTCACCACGACGGCGGGCCCCGATCCGGCGCGTGCCGGTGAGGACTACCTCGAGTGCGTCGGGCGCGCCGACGAGTTCGCCGCCGTCGACCTGGTCCTGCGGCTGCTGCGGGAGGGCGCCGATGCCGAGCGGTTGCTGCTGGAGCTCATCGCGCCCGCCCAGCGGCGCATCGGCGAGCTGTGGGCGGCAGGCGAGTGGTCGGTCGCCCGCGAGCACGGCGCCACCGCCGTCAGCGAACGCGCCGTCGCCGCGATCATCGCGCAGGTACGGCCCCGGCCCACCCGCGGGCGTGTCACGGTCGCCTGCACCGACGGCGAGTACCACGCGCTGCCCACCCGCCTGCTGGCCGAGGTGTTGCGCCTGCGGGGCTGGCGGATCGAGTTCCTGGGCGCCAGCGTTCCCGGCCCGCACCTGATCACCCACCTGCACCAGAGCGGCCCCGACGTGGTGGCGCTGGGGTGCGCGCTGGCCACGCGCCTGCCGCGCGCGCACGCCACCATCACCGCCTGCCAGGCCGTGGGCGTGCCCGTGATGGCCGGCGGCGGCGGGTTCGGCCCCGACGGCCGGTACGCGCGGCTGCTGGGCGCCGACGCCTGGGCGCCCACCGCCGACGCCGCCGCCGACCACCTCGAGCGCGAGGGCCTGGAGGGCCTGCCCGCCCTGCCGGCGACGCCGGGCGCGCTGGCCCACCTGGGCGATGAGGAGTACACCCATCTGCGGCGCCGCCGTGCCGAGCTGCTGGAGCGGGCGATGGCGACCCTGGCGCGCGTGTACCCGCCGATGGCGCGTTACGGGCCCGAGCAGGTGGAGGCCACCGCCGAGGACCTGGGCCACCTGGTCGACTTCCTGGCCGCGGCGCTGTACGTCGACGACGCGCCGGTGTTCACCGGTTTCGTCGGCTGGGCCGGCTCGGTGCTGGGCGCCCGCGGGATCCCGGCCGAGGCGCTGCGGGTGGGACTGCGTGTTTTCCACGACGAACTGCGAGACTTCCCCCGGGCCCGCCACATGCTGGCCCGGGGGATCGAGACGGCGCACGTCACCGGCGCCGATCAGGAGAGCTGACGACAGATGCTCGAAAAGACCCCGTTCCGTACTCAGGTGCGCTCCGTCGACCCCGACACCACGTTGCTCGTGCTGACCGGTGACCTGGACTACGACACCGCGCCCGAGCTGTTCGTCTTCGTGGGGGAGCTGTTCTCCGGGCAGGTGCGCAGGCTCGACCTGGACCTGTCGGGGCTGGACTTCGTCGACTCCTCGGGCGTGGCGGCGTTGATCAACGTCTACAACAGCGCCAACGAGTGTCAGGCCGAGATGCGGATCGTCGCGCTGACCCCCTACCTGCGTCATCTGTTCCGGGTGACCGCCCTGGACCAGGTTTTCCGGCTGCCCGCCGAGCCCGCCGAGCCCGCCGAGCCCGCCGAGTGAGCCCCCCTCCCCTGCCGCTCTCGCCGGGCCGGTGACGGGCCGGTGAGCTCCGCCGCCCCGGTGCCGCTGGCGGCGCTGGCCGCGCTGCTGGCCGACGACACCCGTGCCCGGTTCTGCCTGGCGCTGCTGGACGGGCGCGCCTGGAGCGCCGGCCGGCTGGCCGCGCACGCGGGGGTGGCGGCCTCGACCGCCAGCGAGCACCTGTCGCGGCTGGTCGGCGGCGGGCTGCTGGCCGAGGAGCGCCGGGGACGCCACCGGTACGTGCGCCTGGCCTCGCCGCAGGTGGCCCAGCTCGTCGAGGACCTGGTCGCCCACGCCTTGGCGGGCGACACCGGCGACACCGGTGGCACCGTCGGGGCCGCCGGGGCCGGTCCCGGCGGTGCCGGTGACGTCGGCCGGGCGCGCGGGACCCCGGGGGCCGCCTCCCCCTCCCCGGACGCGGGCGGCGCGGACGGGGGTGCCCGGCCGGGGACGTTGCGCGCCGCGAGCGCGGCGCGGGCGATGGCGCGGGCGCGCACCTGCTACGACCATCTGGCCGGCCGACTCGGGGTGGCGGTCACCGACGCGCTCCTCACGCGCGGCCTGTTGCGGCAGGAGGGCGGGCTCGCGCTGAGTGAGGCCGGGCTGGGATGGTTCGCCGACGAGCTGGGCGCGCGGCTGCCGGCAGGCGGGCGCCGCCCGCTGGTGCGCTCCTGCCTGGACTGGACCGAGCGCCGCCCTCACCTGGCCGGAACCGCGGGCGCCGTGCTCTGCGCGACCGCGCTGGAGCGCGGGTGGGTGTCCCCGATCGGCTCCGGGCGTGCCCTGGCCGTCAGCCCCGCCGGGCGGCGGGCCCTGGAGCGCCTGCTGGGCCTGTCACCCGACCACGGCGCCGCGACCGTGTGACCTTCCGGCTCCTCCCCCGCCGCCGGTGGCGGGCCGGGGTGCTCAGGTCCGCAGGCCGCACCTCGTGCGTGCTCGCGGGGTTCTGGCCGGCCGTCGCCGGTGGCGGGTCGGGTGCGCTCAGGTCTGCAGGTAGTGCAGGACGGCGAGCACCCGGCGGTGGTCGTTGTCGGAAGGGGGCAGGCCGAGCTTGGTGAAGATCTGCGTCACGTGCTTCTCCACCGAGCCGTAGGACAGGAACAGCGCCTCGGCGACGGCGCTGTTGGAGCGGCCCTGCGCCATCAGCGCCAGGACCTCGCGCTCCCTGGGGGTGAGCTCCTCCAGGGCCTCGGCGCGCCTGCCGGCGCCCATGATCTGGGTGACGACCTGCGGGTCCAGGACGGTCTCCCCCGCCGCGATCCGCTCCAGGGCGGTGAGGAAGTCCCCGACGTCGGCGACGCGTTCCTTCAGGAGGTATCCCACCCCCTGGGCGCCGTCGGCCAGCAGCCGGGCGGCGTAGTGGGTCTCGATGTACTGGGAGAACACCAGCATGCCCAGGCCGGGGTGGGTGCGGCGGATCTCGATGGCGGCGCGCAGGCCCTCGTCGGTGTGGGAGGGCGGCATGCGCACGTCGATCACCGCGAGGTCGGGACGGTGCTCGTCCACCGCCTGCCGCAGCGCTTCGCCGTCGCCCACGGCGGCGACCACCTCGTGGCCGCGGGAGGTCAGCAGCAGGCACAGGCCGTCCCTGAGCATCGCGGCGTCCTCGGCGATCACGATGCGCATGCGGCTTTTCCGTTCAGATGTGCAGGGGCAGTTCGACGGTGACCACCGTAGGCCCTCCGGGCGGGCTGTGGACGGTGAGCCTGCCGTCCACCACGCCGATCCGGTCGGCCAGGCCGCTCAGCCCGCTCCCGCCGCCCGTCACGGCGCCGCCGGTGCCGTCGTCGCGTACCAGCAGGCGCAGCAGGCCCTGCCGTTCCCTCACCTCGACGCCGGCGCGTCGGGCGCCGCTGTGCTTGACGACGTTGGCGAGCAGTTCCGCGGTGCAGAAGAAGACGATGCTCTCGACGGCGGGTGAGGGCCGGCTCGGCAGGTCGGTCTCCAGCGTGACGGGCAGAGGGTGGCGCGCGGCCAGGGTGGCCAGGGCGACCTCCAGGCCCTTGTCCAGGGCGGCCGGGTGGATGCCGTGGATCAGTTCCCGCAGCTCGGTCAGGGTGTCCTTGGCGTTGCGGTGCGCGCCGTCGACGAGCGCGCGGACGCGCTCGAGTGCCTCGTGCCCGTCGTGCTGGTCGGTGGGGAGTGCGCGGGCCGCGCGGGCCGCGTGGGCGAGGTCCTCCTGGGCCATGCCCAGCGTCATCGCCAGCGTCACCAGCCGGGCCGCCGTGCCGTCGTGCAGGTCGCGTTCGATGCGGCGCAGCTCGGCGGCCGCGTCGTCCACGGCCCGCGTGCGCGTCTCCTCCAGCGCGCGTATCCGCAGGGCGGCGCGGGTGGGGCCCAGCAGGGTCCGCGCGATCCACCGCTCGGGGGCCAGCGCCAGGTGAAGCCCCCGGGGTGCCGCCACCAGCAGTGCCGCCCCGGCCACGCCCATGAGCAGCGCGCCCGGCCAGGTGCCGGGCGTCAGGTCCCGCAGCGCGGCGGGAAGGGCCGCGGGGAAGGCGCTGCTCTGCCACCACAGCGGGCACGACAGCAGCACCAGGCCGAGCCCCCACAGTCCGGCGGCGGCCGCGAGGGCCAGGATCGCCGCCGGCACGCGGGCCACGGCGTGGACGACGGCGCGCCATCCGGTGACGTCGCCGAGCGCGGCCGCGAGCCGGTCGAGCAGGCCCGGTCCCGAGCGCAGGACGGGCGCAGGGGGGATCGTCACTCCCGCCAGCACGCCGGCCAGAGCGCGGTTGGCCCTGCCCAGGCCCCTGGCGCCCAGCACGCACAGCGCCAGCAGCGGCACCCCGATGACGCTGGTGGTCATCAGGGCGCTCAGCGCCACGACGAGCAGGTAGAGCGGTCCGGCCAGGGCCATCGGCGCCATCGCCAGCGCGTACGCCAGCTCGCGCCACGCCCGTCCCCGCGGCGGGGCGCCGATCGCCGCCCGCCGGGGCGGCACGCCGAGGCCCGCACGTGCGTCCATGCCCTTCTCCCTCATGCCTACAGCGTGGCCGATCCCGGCGGGGCTCGGCCAGCCGGTGGGCCCCACCGGGACATCCCCCCGCCGATACGGCGGATGTCCCGGTGGTGGTGCCCGCCGGGCCCGGCGAAGGTGAGGGAAGTGAGCGGGACGTGCGCGCAACAGGTGCGCGGCGCGGCGAGGGATCGCCGTGGGGGCGAAGGAGGAGCCGGATGCTCGACGTGAGCAGATCGCTGGTCGCCGGTCTGACGATGGCGGCGCTGACCGGGACGGCGGGGTGACCTCGGCCGCCTATGCCCGGTTGTTCCCGCGGCGCGTCCGGGCCGTGTACCTCGACGGGGTCATCAACCAGACCCGTGGTTTTCCCGACCAGACGCGGCCGCGCCGGCCTGCGCGCTGCACGGCCGGGACGCCGGGGCCCTGTGGCGCGAGCTGATCGCGGACGCCGACCGCGAGCCGATCCCGGTGCCCTCCGCGCAGTTCGGGAAGGGGGAGCTGACCGGGGCGCATCTGCGTTTCTACGGGTTCAACCCCGATCCGGGGCCCGGCCACTCCGGCTGGCTGGCGTTCGCCGGTGCGGTGGAGCGGGCCCGGCGCGGTGACGCGTCCGGTTTCGCGGAGACGGCCATCGGCAACGCGCGGGTGTGGGCCATGCCGGGGGTGCTCGCGATGACGTGCGCCGACGGGCGCGGGTACACCGGATACGCCCAGATGCGCCGGGTCGGGCACCGGGCGCGGAAGGAGGCGCCGAACCTCGGGGAGGTCTTCTTCGACGGGCTGGGCTGTACGGGGTGGCCGCTGCCGGTGGTCAATCCTCCTCGCCCGCTGCGGGCGGCCTGGCCGTCACCCGGTGCGGCGCGGGGGGCGGCGCGGGGGGCGGCGCGGGGGGCGGCGCGGGGGTGCGGGCCCGGCTCGTCCGGCCTGGCGAACGGCCCGGTGGCGGGGGCGTCACCGATCAGAAATCCTCCGCCACGTCGTCAATCCTGGTAGCCCCTCGCCACCTGCGGAAGGATCGACGACCATGACCGATGTCAGACCGCTCGGCGACGACGAGGCCGCGTTCCTCGCGGCGGCCCGCTCGGGCGACGCGGCGCGGTTCGCGCTCGTCACGGAGCGCCACCGGCGTGAGCTGCAGGTGCACTGCTACCGGATGCTCGCGAACTACGAGGATGCCCAGGACCTGACGCAGGAGACGTTCCTGCGGGCGTGGAGCAAGCGGGAGTCGTTCAGGGGCCACGCCGCGCTGCGGACCTGGTTGTACCGGATCGCGACGAACGCCTGCCTCGACTTCCTGGACAGGCGCAACGATCGCACACCCGTGCCGTTCGAGCTGCCGGAGACCGGCTCGGAGGTGCTGTACCTGCAGCCCTACCCCGACCGGATGCTTCCGCAGGACCCTCAGGAGTCGGTGGTGGCGCGGGAGACGATCGAGCTGGCGTTCATCGTCGCCGTCCAGCACCTGCCGCCGCGGCAGCGGGCGGTGTTCATCGTGCGCGACGTCCTGGGCTGGCCGGCGTCGAAGGCCGCCGACACCCTCGAGCTGACCGTCGCGTCGGTGACCAGCGCGCTGCAGCGGGCGCGGGTGACGGTGCGCGAGCGGCTGCCCGGCCGCCGCCTCGACTGGCGCAGCCCTGCCACGTACGAGCTGTCGGATGACGAGCGGGGCGTGGTGAGGTCGTACATGCGCGCCCATGAGCGCAACGACCTGGAGGGGCTGACGGCTCTGCTGCGCGACGACCTGCGCTTCGTGATGCTGCCCGAGCGGGGGACCTCGGTCGTCACGGCCAGGGACGCGGTGGAGGGCTGGGTCTGCGGCGGGCTCTTCCGGCGCGGTCACGACGACTGGCGCTGCGTCGCCACGACGGTCAACCTCATGCCCGCCGCCGCGCTGTATCTGCGCGCCCCCGGCGACGCGGAGTACCGTTTGTTCACCATCGCGGTCCTGCGCGTCGTCGACGGGAGGATCGCCGAGCTCACCGGGTTCGACGCCGCAGGCAAACCGTGGCTGGGCCTGCCCCCGACCCTGTGATCACAGGGGGTCCCCTCGCCGGCGGGTCCGGCGCGCGGGCCGCGGTCAACTCCTCGTCTCGTACCGGGTCAGTAGCACGCCGCCGGGAAACGTCCGCGTCTGCACCAGGGTCAGGTTCACCCAGCTGTCCAGGGCCGTGAAGAACGGTGTGCCGCCGCCCACCAGGACCGGGTGGGTGACCAGCACGTACTCGTCGATCAGCCCGGCCCGCATGGCCGCTCCGGCGAGCGTGGCGCCGCAGATGTCCATCGGGCCGCCGTCGCCGGCCTTGAGCCGGGTGATCTCGGCGACCGCGTCGCCGGTGACCAGGCGGGTGTTCCCTTCGACCGCGGCGACCGTCGAGGAGAACACCACCTTCGGCATGTCCCGCCAGCGGCGGGCGTACTCGATCTCCGCCGGTGTGGCGCCGGGCCGCTGGTCGGCGGTCGGCCAGTGGGAGCTCATCGCCTCCCACAGCTTGCGCCCGTACAGCGCCAGGCTCGTCGCGTCCACCCGGTCGGACCACCACTGGAACAGCTCCTCGCCCGCTGAGGAGTCCGGTCCCTCTCCCCCGCTCCAGCCGAGGTCGTCGCCGGGTGCGGCGATGTAGCCGTCCAGGGTCAGGTTCATGCCGAAGATCAGTTTCCGCATCGTGTCAGCCTTCCGTGAGTCGATCTCACGTGTACAGACGGGTACGGGGCGGAAACCTGATCGGTGCGTGTTCCGGGTGCGCGGGTGGTCCAGGTGTTGCGGACCCGGCGTGGCCCGGCGTGGGCCGCCGTGGGCCGCCGCGGGCCGCCGCGGGCCGCCGCGGGCCTGGTCCCGGCCGGCCTCGGCCGGGCCGTGTGCGGGCTCAGGGGTGGCGCAACCGGTGGGTGAGGCTGGTGTGGCGGCGTCCGGCGCCGCGGGTGCGTACCGCCTGGGCCAGCGCGCGCCGTGAGCCGACGATGACGACGAGTTTCTTGGCGCGGGTGATGGCGGTGTAGAGCAGGTTGCGCTGCAGCATCATCCAGGCGCTGGTGGCCAGCGGGATGACGACGGCCGGGTACTCGCTGCCCTGGGAGCGGTGGATCGACACCGCGTAGGCGTGGGTGAGCTCGTCGAGCTCGTCGAAGGCGTACTCGACGTTCTCGTCCTCGTCGGTGAGGACGGTCAGCTTGTGCTCGTCGGGCCTGATGTCGACGACCGTTCCCACGGTGCCGTTGAACACCCCGGCCGCGCCCTTCTCGTAGTTGTTGCGCAGCTGGGTGACCTTGTCGCCGACCCGGTAGACGCGTCCTCCGTAGCGGCGTTCGGGCATGTTCTCCCGGGAGGGGGTCAGGGCCTCCTGCAGGGCGTTGTTGAGGTTGCCGGCCCCGGCGGCGCCGCGGTGCATGGGGGCCAGGACCTGTACGTCGCGGCGCGGGTTGAGGCCGAAGCGGCGCGGGATGCGGTTGGCGACGACGTCGACGGTCAGGGCGGCGATCTCCTCGGGTTCCTCGCAGGGGAACAGGAAGAAGTCGCTCATGCCCGTCAGGGCGGGGGGCAGGCCGGTGTTGACGCGGTGGGCGTTGACGACCACTCCCGACTCCTGGGCCTGGCGGAAGATGTGGGTCAGCCGTACCCGGGGGATCTCCTCCTCGGCGGCCAGCAGGTCGCGCAGGACCTCGCCGGCGCCGACGGAGGGAAGCTGGTCGACGTCGCCGACGAACAGAAGGTGGGTGCCCGGGGCGACGGCCTTGACGAGTTTGTTGGCCAGCAGCAGGTCCAGCATGGAGGCCTCGTCGACCACGACGAGGTCGGCGTCCAGGGGGTTGTCGCGGTCGAAGGTGGCCTCCCCGCCCGGGCGCAGCTGCAGCAGCCGGTGGACGGTGGTGGCCTCGTGGCCGGTCAGCTCGGCCAGGCGCTTGGCGGCCCTGCCGGTGGGGGCGGCCAGGATGACCTTGGCCTTCTTGGCGCGGGCCAGGGTGACGATGGAGCGCACGGTGAAGCTCTTGCCGCAGCCGGGGCCGCCGGTCAGGACCGCGACCTTCCGGGTCAGCGCCAGGCGTACCGAGGCGGCCTGCTCCTCGGCCAGGTCGGCGCCGGTCCTGGTGCGCAGCCAGGTCAGGGCCGCCTCCCAGTCGACGCCGGTGAAGGCGCCCAGGCGGTCGTGCTCGCTGGTCAGCAGGGTGCGCAGCGCGCCGGCCAGGGACAGTTCGGCGCGGTGGAAGGGCACCAGGTAGACCGCGGGGACGCTGCCCTCGCCCACGGGGACGTCCTCGCGGACGACGCCCTGTTCGGCGACGAGGTCCTCCAGGCAGCGGGCGGTGAGGTCGGCGGGGACCTCCAGGATCTTGACGGCGTCGCCGACGAGGTTGGGGGCGGGCAGGTAGCAGTGGCCGTCGTCGGCGGCCTGCGACAGGGTGTAGCGCAGGCCGGCCTTGACGCGCTCGGGGCTGTCGTGGGGGATGCCGACGGCCTGGGCGATGGTGTCGGCGGTCTTGAAGCCGATGCCCCACACGTCGTCGGCCAGGTGGTAGGGCTCGCTCCTGACGACGGTGATGGAGCGGTCGCCGTACTGCTTGAAGATGCGCACCGCGATGGAGGTGGACACGCCGACGCCCTGAAGGAAGATCATCACCTCTTTGATGATCTTTTGTTCCTCCCAGGCGACGCCGATCATCTTGGTGCGCTTGGGGCCCAGGCCGGGCACCTCGACGAGCCGCTCGGGGGTGGTCTCGATGACCTCCAGGGTGTCGACGCCGAAGTGGTCGACGATCCGGTCGGCCATCTTGGGGCCGATGCCCTTGATCAGGCCTGAGCCCAGGTAGCGGCGGATGCCCTGCACGGTGGCGGGCAGCACGGTGGTGTAGGACCACACCTCGAACTGCTTGCCGTAGCGGGGGTGGGAGGCCCAGCGGCCGGTCAGGCGCAGCGACTCGCCGGGCTGGGCGCCCAGCAGGGGGCCGACGACGGTCAGCAGGTCGGCGCCGGAGCGGTCGGTGGCCACCCGCGCGATGGTGTAGCCGGTCTCCTCGTTGGCGTAGGTGATGCGCTCCAGGACCGCGTCCAGCGTGGTCGAGACGCCGCGTTCGGCCTGCTGCACGCCACCCCTCCCCTTGCCCGAGTCCGCCTGCGGATGCGCTGGCGCAAGTGTAGGCCAGCGGGCGCCCTCCGCTTCCCCTCCGCCCCCGTCGCGCCGATGATCTCCCCGGTACGGCGGCGTCGCAGGCTTCGGGGACGGGCGCCCGTGTCCGGGCGGTGCGCCGGGGAGCGCGGGACTGCCGGGTTCTCAGAGGTCGCCGGGTTCTCGGGGGTCTCGGAGTCCTCGGAGGTCCTGCCGGGCCTCGGGGTCGTGGCCGAGCACCGAGCGCCCGCCGTCGACCGGGACGGTCGCGCCGGTGATGAAGGCGGCGTCGTCGCCGAGCAGGTGGGCGATCGCGGCCGCCACCTCCTCGGGCCGCGCGATCCGGCCCAGCGGGTGCAGCAGCGCCATCTGCCGCTCGATGCGGGCGGCGTCGCGGGCGGGGCGGGAGGCCAGAAGGCCGGTGTAGCGCTCGGTGTGCACCGAGCCGGGCGCCACGGCGTTGACACGGATGCCGCGCGGCCCGTACTCGACGGCCAGGGCGCGGGTCATCCCCTCCAGCGCCGCCTTGGCCGTGGCGTACGGCAGGCAGCCCGGGACCGCCCGGCGGGCCTGGTGGGAGGAGACGTTGACGATCGCCCCGCCGCCGCCCTGGGCCAGGAAGCGGCGGACCGCGACGGCGCAGCCGACGACGGCGCCCTCGAGGCCGCGCACGATGAGGTCCATCACCCGGTGGGGCGGATCGCGGTCGACGGAGGCGTCCTGGAAGACGGCGGCGTTGTTGACCCAGCCGGCGAGGGTGCCCGCCGCCTGGGCGGCGTCGGCCGCCCGCCCGGCGACGGTCTCGTCCGCGGCGTCACCGGCCACACCGGCCAGGCGCGCCGCCGCGGGATGGCCGCGCAGCCAGGCCAGGGCCTCGGGGTCGCGCTCGACGACGACGACCACACCACCGCCCACACCACCGCCCACACCGCCGCCGTCACCGCCCGCGCCGGTGCCGGTCCGGGTGAGCAGGCGCTCGGCGACGGCCCTGCCGATGCCGCGGCCTCCTCCGGTCACCACGTACGAAAGGCTCATGCGTCACATCCCTCCGGCCGGGGCGCCCCGGCCGTCGAAGGACGCCGGGGTCCGGCGCTCCCCTACGGTGCGGGCCGCCGGTCGCCTCACTGCTTTCCGCTTCGGCCCCATGAGACGTCATGGAACGACACGATGTCAAATACTTCTATCGAAGCACTTCGACAGTCGCGGGAAATGCGCAGGACGCGGTCCGGGGATCCGCTCGCGGCCGGGAGGCGCCTCTCCCCGGCCCGCCCGGCGGCCCCGCCCCGGGCGCCCCGGGGGCCCCCCTGCGCCCCGCCGGCCCCGCCCCGCCCCGGCCCGCCCGGTCCGCGACGATGCCCGCGACGGGCCCGCGACGGGCCCGCGACGGGCCCGCGACGGGCCCGCGACGGGCCGGCGTGCACCCTCGTCATCGGTGTGCGCCGTCATCGTGTCCGGCCGGTTCGCCCCGCCCCGTGACCGAGGCGGGCGGGTCCTCGCGGGCCCGCCCGGCCACGGCGCCTTCGACGGCCCTCAGACCGAGGACGGCCTTTCGTAGCCCTCGTCCTGGCCGTGGACGTCGGTGTCGGGATCGTTCTCGGGCTGACCTGCCGGGTCGGTCGGCGAGGGAGCGAACTCGTCGGCGAAGTCGGGTTCGTCGTGAACGTCCTGCTGGTCGGCGCGGCGGTCCGCCAGCGGGACGTCCTCGTCGGAGGCGGGTCCGGAGTTCGGCATTGTTCCTCCCGATATATGACAGCGCCCGTACGGAGAACGGGCGAAAAGGTCCTCCCCGCCCGTCTGCCCAGGTCCGGGCGGCTCAATCGTCGTTCCGGCCGGCACCCCACCCCGGCCGGGAGCCGAGCGGGCCGGGGGCTGGAGGGCTTGGCGCGCTCTTGGCCGGATCGCGACATCGCGTTGCGTGAGGAAGGATCTACGATCCGTGGGAACGCCGTCACCGGTACCTGGGCGACGCGAGCCGCGACCGCGAAGGAGAGGCACATGCGAGGGACCCTCACCGCCACCGTGCTGGCGTTGAGCACGGCGGCCTCCGCTGTACCGGCCTCCGTACCGGCGCAGGCCGGGCCCGGCCGTCAGGGCCCGGCCGGGAGCGTCGCCGCGACCGCCTCCCACGTCACCTCCCACGTCACCGCCGGGAGCGGCGCGGACGAGACCGCGAGGGGCGAGGTGCGCAGCGGCCCGGGCGGCGGGAGGGGCGGGGTGGCGGGGCACGCGGGCCGGGCCAAGGTCGGTATCGGCGTCGTCGGGCTGACCTCCGACCAGCGGCTGGTCGCCTTCGACATCCGCTTTCCCGGACGCGTCCGCGAACTGGGCAGGATCGACGGCCTCCAGGGGGACGCCGCGATCGTCGGCATCGACCACCGCGTACGGGGCGGCGGACTGTACGGCGTCGGGGACCGGGGCGGCGTGTACACCCTCGGGGGGGCGGGCAAGGCCACCAAGGTCTCCCAGCTCACGGTGGCGCTGAACGGCTCCGCCTTCGGCGTGGACGTCGATCCCGCCGCCGACGTGCTGCGTGTGATCGGCGACACCGGGCAGAACCTGCGCCACGACCTCGAGGGGCCCGGCGCCGACGGCGTCCGGCCGGCTCTCACGACCACCGGCCGGACCGTGGCGGACCGGCCGCTGACGACCACGCCCGTCCCCGCGCCCGCCGCGCCCGCCGCGCCCGCCGTGCCCACCGCGCCCGCCCCCGCGCTCGGCGTCTCGGGCATCGGGTACACCAACAACGACCTCAGCGCCGACACCGCCACCGCGCTGTTCGCCGTGGACACCGCCACCGACCGGCTGGCGCTGCAGTCTCCCGCCGACGCCGGCCTGCTGATGCCCACCGGCAGCCTGCGGGTGGCCGTGACCGGTCCCGCGGGCTTCGACGTGCACAGCTCGCTGCGCGGCGGGGTCACCGTCTCCAACAGCGCCTTCGCCACGCTCAAGGTCGCCGGCCGCTACCGTCTCTACGGCCTGAACCTGCTCACCGGCGCCGTCAACTACAACTACGGCGCCTTTCCCGCCGCCCGTCAGGTCGTCGACATCGCCGTCCGGCTCGACCGCGGCTGACCCCCGCCCGTCTTTCGTCTCTTGACCGCCCGGAGCGCACCTCCCGGCCACACCGGCGGGCGCCGGAGCCCGGACGTGGACCACCGGGGCGGCAACCTCGGCAGCGGCGTCGCCGAGGCGAAGGACTCGACGAGGCGGTGTCGTGACCGAGCCCGCTGGAGGCCGCTGGAGGCCGCTGGAGGCTGCTGGAGGCTGTAGGTGCAGACCGACAGGCCGGGCCGGCCGGGCATGTCGAAGGTGTCGAAGGTGAGGTGGAGGTCGCCGCCCTCGGGGTGGTGGTAGATCTTGCGGCCGGTCAGCAGACGCCGGGCAGCGAGCAGACCTTCACCGTCATCTTCCGGGCGTCCTTCAGCTGCCGGCGGAAGTCCGAGGCGTGCACCCCGCTGTACTCCCTGGCTTGCGTGTAGCTCACCAGGGCGCGGCCCTTGCGCACGATGACGCCCCGCTGGCCGCCGATGGCCGGACCCGCGTTTTTGCGGTCGTAGTTCTGGACGATCACCCGGACGGCCTGGTCGCCCAGCTTGATCTTCTCCGTCCGGCCCTTGGCGACCACCTGGCCGCCCTGGTCGACCTCGCATCCGCCGACCCGCCTGCGCAGGTCGGCCATGGCCGTGCGCGCAGCCCGCTCGGAGCGGTAGATCACGACCTGCTCGGCCTGGTGGACCTCCAGCGCCAGGTAGGTGACCGTCCGGGTGCTCACCCGGCCCCGGTCGGTGGAACGGCCCACGTCGCAGGGCGAGAGGTTGAGGCGTTCATGCCGGTCGCTGATCGTCCACTTCTCCTCCTCCGGGTACTTCACCGGCTTGCGGGCCCGGGTCTCGTGGAGCAGGAAGTCGCTCGGCAGTCTCCCACCGGCCTTCCCCTCTCCCGCGTGCTTCTGCGCGGTGGCGGCCGTCCCGGTGGCCGCCGCGGCGGCGCCGCCTCCCGCCAGGACGAGCGCGGTGAGCGCCCCGGCCGCCATCTTCGCCATGCGATTCATCGTCCGCCCCGTACCCGCCATGGTCGCTCCCCCGCGTCCGTTCTCCGGTCTCATGCACGGTACGACGGGCCTTCCGCGCAAAAGGTTCGCGCCCATGGGGAAGAGATCCGCGGCCGGGCGCAGCGCACCCGTTACCGTTGCCGGATGCACACCATCGAGCTGACCTGTGACGACATGCTCGACTCGGCGGTGCGCGCGGCCTGGGACCGGCTGGCGGCCGCAGGGCTTCCCAGCCAGGCCCGGCACCCGCACCCGACCAACCGCCCCCATCTGACGCTGGCGGTCTGCGAACGGCTGCCGCCCTACACGCCGGCCGCGTTCGCCGAGGCCTTCGCCGACCTGCCGGTGCCGGTCAGACTGGGACCGCTGCTGCTGTTCGCCGGCCGGGCACGGGTGCTCGCCTGGGGCGTGGTGCCACAGGCCCGGCTGCTGGCCGTACACGCGGGGGTGTGGCGGGTGCTGGGCGGCTCCTGTGGCGGCAACCCGCTGCACGCGCCGGGACGGTGGCTCCCGCACGTGACGCTCGCCCGCAACCTGGACACCGCGACCCGGGCGCAGGCCGTCACGGTACTCGACGGACTGGCCGAGACCACCGGGACGTTCTCCGGCGCGCGCAGCTACGACGACGCGCTCCGCACGACCCTCCCCTTGACGGGACAGGACCGACGACGAAGATGAACTTTCCGCCGCCGATTCCCGCGCCGATCCTCCCCGGAGGCCGGTCACGCTCACCTGCGGCCGACCGGCGGTGCCGCGGTCCGTCCGGAGGTGTCTCCGGCGGGGGTGTCTCCGGCAGGTGACGGCGTCGATCACGACGACCCTCGGGACACTGCCGCGGCCTTGACCGCGGGGTTCGGGGTCACCACAGGTCAGAAGCCACTTCGTTGGAAATTTCCTCATCGCTGCCGAGACCCCCTCGAAGGCCGCGAAGGCTTCGCCCGCGTGGCGTGCGGCCTTCGCGAGTTCGGCGACGCCGGTTGTTCTAGGGTGGCCTGGCCCGCGTCGTACGATCCGACCAGCGATGCGCGGAAGCTCCCCCCCGCTTTGAGAGCCGAGGCCGAGGAGAGCACACATGCCGCGCAACCACACCGCCGTCATGGGCCGTGCCCTGGCGCTCGCCGCGCTGACCGCACTGGCCGGGGCGAGCCTGATCCCCCTGGCGGCGGGTGCCGGCGGGGCAGGGTCGGCCCAGGAGCCGCCGTCCCCGTGGGCGATCCGGGCGCCGGTGGCGCACACCGCGGTACCGCGGCCCGCCCGGACGGCGTCCCCGTCCCCGCGGGTGCCGTGGATACCGCCGGACATGCTGGCCGCGCTCCAGCGCGACCTCGGCCTCACCAGGGAACAGGTCCAGGAGCGACTGCTCAACGAGATCGTGCTGTCCTCGGCCGAGGCGCGGTTGCGTAAGGAACTGGGCGTCCGCTTCGGCGGGTCCTGGTTCGACGGGCTCCTCTCCCGGACGCTGGTGGTGGCCACCACCAGCGCCGCCGACGGCCCCAGGATCACCGCCGCCGGTGCCGTTCCCGCCGTGGTCAGGTGGTCGCTGGCGCAGCTGACCCCGATCCGCAGGAGGATCGACGAGGTCCTGTCCGCCCATCCCGCCGGGATGGGCGTGCGCTACATCGACGTGCGGCTGAACAAGGTCGTGGTGCTCTCCCGGACGCCCGCGGCGGCCGAGCGGATCATCAGGTCCATCGGGGTGAACCCGGCCGCGGTGGTCGTGTTGCCCTCCACCGAGCAGCCCGGTCCCGTTCCCTCACCGGCATCGCCCCCCGAGCGGGTGTCCCCCGGTACCGGCGCCCCGGCCGGCCCGGCGGACGCGTGCCCGGTCAGGTGGGCTTGCGCGCCTCGATGAGGAAACGCGTCGCCCGGGCGGTGAAGGGGCCCTCGTCGCGGATCCGGTCGTGCAGCTCACGCAGCCGGTCGCGGTGGCGGTCGACGGTGAAGCCGGGGACGATCCAGATCACCTTGCGCAAAAAGTAGATCACCGCGCCGACGTCGAGGAACGCCATCGGCAGGGACTCGAAACGCAGGTCGACGACGCTCAGCCCCGCCGCCTCGGCCGCCAGGCGCGCGTCGTCGGGATGACGGTGGCGCAGCTCGCGCGGCGCGGGCGGGCCCAGGAAGTACGCGGCGAGCTCGGCGACGCTGGCATGGCCCACCTGCTGGGACAGGTACGTACCCCCCGGCCGCAGCACCCGGGCGATCTCCTCCCACCAGACGGTCACCGGATGGCGGCTGGTCACCAGGTCGAAGGCCTCGTCGGCGAACGGCAGCGGCGGCTCGTCGGCGTCGGCGACGACGAGCGCGCCCAGGGGGTGCAGCAACCGGGTCGCACGGGCGAGGTTCGGCGCCCAGGACTCGGTGGCCGCCATCACCGGGGGAAGCCGCCCTACCCCGGCGAGGACCTCCCCGCCGCCGGTCTGGATGTCCAGCGCCGCCGTGACCCGGCCCAGCCGCTCGCCCATCAGGCGCTGATATCCCCAGGAGGGGCGCTGCTCCTCGGCCCGGCCCCGCAGCCAGGAGAAGTCCCAGCCCTCCACCGGGGCGGCCTCGGCCTCGGCCACCAGGTCCTCGAAAGTTCGTGACATGCCTCGATGATCCCCGTGACCGGACGCGCGGACCATCGAATATTCCCGCCCGGGCCGGGGACCCGGCGCCCGCCGTCTCGGCGTGGGGGGATGTCCGGCCTGGCCGGACACGGCGCCTCCGGCGACGCCGGCCTCGACGGCCGACGCGACGACCGGACGCGACGGCCGGTGCGGTGGCAGGTCTCCGGCGGCCGGGCTCGGTGGCCGGCTCGGTGCCGTCTTGGTGGCCGGGCGCGCTCGTACCCCCCTTGCCGGCACGGGAGCAGTGCCAGTGCGTCACGAGCGGCGCCCGCTCAGTGGCCGGGCGCGCTCGTGCCCCGGGTGATCAGGTGCAGCTCCAGCGTCACCTGGCGGGCGGTCGCGGGTCGCTCCAGCCGCCGCAGGAGCAGTTCCATCGCGGTGCGGCCGGAGTCCTCCAGGGGCTGGCGCACGGTGGTGAGGTCGAGGGCCTCGGCCAGGTCGCCGTCGTCGAAGCCGGCCACCGCCAGGTCGCCGGGCACGGCGAGACCGAGGTCGCGCGCGGCCCGCAACACCCCGGCGGCGAGGGTGTCGTCGGCGGCGAAGACGGCCGAGGGGCGCTCCGGCCCCGACAGCAGTTCCACGGCGACGGCGCGGGCCGCGGCCAGGTCGTGCGCGCTCAGTCGCACGTCGCCGTCGGCGAGGGGACGCCCGGCCTCGGCCAGGGCGTCACGGTAGCCCGCCAGGCGCCGCTGGGACGGCGAGACGTACAGGCCCGACCTCTGGGCCTCGCCCAGGAATCCGAACCGGCGGTGACCGGCGCCGAGCAGGTGCTCGGCGACCAGCCGGCCGCCCGCCTCGTCGTCGGTGCACACCGAGTCGAAGCCGCGACGGCGGACGTCGAGGAGCACCGTGGGCAGCCGCGCGGCGGCCAGGCGGTCGGCCACCGCCTCCTCCAGGCTGAGGCTGACGACGACGAGCCCGTCCAACCGGCCGGTGATGGGCAGCCCGGCCAGCAGCGGTGAGGAGCTCTGCGCGGCCGACTCCTGGTCGAACAGCACGACCTCCAGGGGCCGGTCGCCGACGGCCCGCAGGATGCCGTTCAGCCGCCGGGCCACCGACGGGTAGGAGGTGAAGGGGGCGATCACCCCGACGCGTCCCACGCCCCGGCGGGCCTTGGCGACCGCGTCCTGCTTGGGGACGAAGCCGAGCGCGTCGGCGGCCTCCAGGACCTTGCGGCGGGTCTCCTGGCTGACCCTGGACGGGGAGTTGAGGGCCAGGGAGACGGTGGAGATGCTGACGCCCGCCGCGCCGGCGACGTCGTAGATGGTCGTGCGGGCCGCCACGTGTCACCCCTGACGAAAAGCGTGCCGGAACGGGCCGGAGAGGCGGTCTCCTCCCGGGCGGGAATCCTACCAAGCGCCTCCGGCGGTCCCGCGGGGATCGCTCCGGCCCGCCGGACACGGCCCCCGCGGCTCCCGCGGCGACAGCGCCCCCTGCCGCCCTGCGCCGGGGACGACCGCCCTGTCCGTACGCCGAACCGGAACGAACCGAGACGCGGCGCGAGGGCGGATCCGGTCGCCGATCCGGAGGGGTGCGGTCCCGGATGCGGCGGGGCGCGGGCTCAGCCGCCCCCGGCCGGGGCGAACGCGGCGGCGTGGTCGCGGACGAAGTCGGCGACGTCGCGCGGCGGGCGGCCCAGAAGGGAGGCGACCGTGTCGGTGGTGAGGTCCCCCCAGCCGGAGGCGTACGCCCGCGCGTACTCCTCCAGCATGTCGACGATCCATCCCGGGACGCCGTACCCCAGCAGCGTCGCGCGCCTGGTGTCGTCGCCGACCGGCAGGTAGGCGACGGGCCGGCCCAGGGCGAGCCCCGCTCGCGCGGCGACCTCGTCGAACGTCAGCGAGCACGGGCCGGTGAGGGTGTAGGTCCGGCCGTGGTGGCGGCCGAGGTCGTCCAGGAGCACGCGGGCGGCGCACTCGGCGATGTCGCGGACGTCGATCATGCCGATCCGCGCCGAGGCCATGTTCAGCGAGAACGTGCCGGTGGCGCGGATGTCGCCGGCCTCGTTCAGCAGGTTCTGCATGAACCAGTGGGGGCGCAGGACGGTCCAGCGCATGCCGCAGCGTTCGGTCTCGCGGTCCGACAGCGCGTGCAGCCTGCCGCTGCGGTTCGGCGCGTCGTGCGCCGCGCCGACGACCGACAGGCGCACGACGCGCTCCACACCGGCCTGGCGCGCGGCCCACATGGCGTTCATGGCGTTCTCCGGCGCGCGGGGGCCGTTGGGGACGAGCAGCCACACGTCCTGCACGCCCTCGAAGGCGGGCGGCAGCGACCGGGCGTCGTCGAGGTCGCCGGTGACGACCTCGGCGCCCCGCGCGCGCGGGCCGTCCGCGGCGGAGCCCTCGCGCACCAGGGCGCGGAGGTTCACCCCCGTGCCCTCCAGCGCGTCCATCAGCGCGGTGGAGACGGTTCCGGTGGCTCCGGTGATCAGTACGGTGCGGGACACGTTCAGGCTCCTGTGGTGGTGGTGGTGGTGGCGGGGACGGGGGCACGGGTGGCGCCGGGGGACAGTTGCGCGGCGGCGATGGCGGCCAGTGCGAGCACGAACCCGGCGCCCTGCCAGGGCGTCAGGGACTCGCCGAGGAACACCGCGCCCAGGACCGTGGCGACCATGGGTGAGAGCAGGGTCAGAAACGACACCGCGACCACGGGCAGCCTGCCGATGCCGTGGAACCAGACCACGAAGGACAGCAGGGCGCCCACGACCGCCAGCCACGCGTAACCGCCGATCGCGCGAAGGTCCAGCGCGGGCGGGAGCCCCTCGAAGGCGAGCGCGGGCGGCAGGAGCACCAGTCCGCCCGCGGTGAGCTGCCAGGCGGCGACGGTCGCCGCGCCGGCGCCGGGAGGGCGTCCCCAGCGCTTGGTCAGGACGATCCCCCCGGCCATCACGCCCGCGGCCGCGACGCCGGCCAGCAGGCCGAGCGGGTCGAAGGAGAGCCGGCCGCGCAGGACGATCAGCCCGACGCCCGCCACCCCGGCCAGGCCCCAGCCCAGCCGCCAGGGCGTGGGCCTCTCCCCCAGCAGCAGGAACGCCAGGCCGACGACGAACAGGGGCTGGACGGCGGTGAGGGTCGCCGCGACGCCGCCGGGCAACCGGTAGGCGGCGACGAACAGCAGCGCGAACAGCGCGCCGATGTTGAGGGTGCCCAGCAGCAGCGAGCGCCACAGCCACGCCCCGCGCGGCACCCTGCGGGTGAGGGCGAGCAGCACCAGCCCGGCCGGCAGGGCGCGGATCACCCCGGACACCAGCGGGTGGCCGGTCGGCAGGAACTCGGTGGTGACCAGGTAGGTGGTGCCCCAGCTGACCGGCGCGGCCGCCGTCAGCGCGGTCAGTCCCAGGGTGCCGGTGGGCGGGGACAGGCCGGCGTCCGGCCGGCTCGGGATCGGCATCGCCCAATCTCCTTAACGTTGAAATGTTCAGCGTTGAGGAATGTAGTCACCCGTTAGGATGACGTCAAACAGTTTCACGTTGAGATGTTCTGGGGGTGGCGGGCCCGTGGAGGACAACGTCGACTGGCGGATGGACCAGTGGCGGGCCGAGCGGCCCGACATCGACCCCTCCCCGATGGGCGTGGTGGCCCGTATCCAGCGCGCCTGCCGCCTGCTGGAGCGCGAGCTGCGCGACCACTTCGCCACCCACGACCTGCAGCTGTGGGAGTTCGACATCCTGGGGACGCTGCGCCGCTCCGGGCCCCCCTTCCGGCTCACCGCGGGGCAGCTCGTCGAGGCGTCGATGGTCACCTCCGGAGCGATCACCAACCGGATCGACCGCCTGGTCGCCAGGGAGCTGGTGACCCGCGAGGTCGACCCCCTCAACCGGCGCAGCGTGCTGGTCACGCTGACCGGGCGCGGCCGGGAGCTGATCGATCCGGTCGTCACCGCCCACGTCGACCTGGAGGCGAGGCTCCTGGGCGAGCTGAGCGGCGACGACCGCGACCGGCTCGCCGATCTGCTGCGCAAGCTGCTCATCGTCCTCGGCGACCACTCCCCCGGCAACCCCCTCGGCCCTCGCGCGCCCCTCGACACCTGAGACCGGCCCGCGGGGACCGTACGCCCCGCGAGCCGGTCACGGCCGTCCCCGAGCCGGTCACGGCCGTCCGCGACCCCGGACCGGCGGCCCAGGACCGGCGGCTCAGGGCCCGCGGCTCGGGACCCGCCGCTCAGGACCAGGGCCGGCGGCTCGGGACCCGCGGCTCAGGCCGCCGCCAGTGCCTCGGTGGGAGGCAGGCGCGCGGTACGCATCGCCGGGTACAGCCCGGCGAGCGTGCCGGTGACCAGCGTCGCGCCGATCGCGCCGCCGAAAGCCCAGGGCGGCACCACCGCCGGCCACCCCTTGGAGGCGGCGTAGCCGACGCTTCCCAGCGCGCCGAGCGCCGCCCCGCCACCCCTCCGATCGCCGACAGCAGCAGCGACTCGGCCAGGAACTGCACGCGCACCTGCCCCCGGGTCGCCCCCAGCGAGCGGCGCAGGCCGATCTCCCCGCGCCGCTCGAGCACGGAGATCACCATCGTGTTGGCCACGCCGACCCCGCCGACCAGCAGCGCCACCGCGCCCAGGCCGAGCATGAGACCGGCGAAAGCGCCGGCGGCGGCTGCTGCGGGCCGGAGGGGTTCACGCGGCGGGGTGGCGTGAGCGGCGACCGGAGACCGCCGCCGTGTCAGCGGAAGCAGCCGAGCCGACGTGGCGCAAGAGGCTCACCGACGCCGACCGGCGCGGCTTGTCGGCCTTGTTCTGGACGCATCTGAACCTGTACGGCACGTTCGAGCGTGACATGGGCAAACGGCTCGACCTTGGCCCAGAACCTCGGCCCGAGCCTGGGTGCGGAGGTACAGCAGCCCGTCCGATCCGGCCGTTCACAGGGACAGGCTTGATCGAGGCCCGGTGGCTGTCTTCGGGCGTCCTCGTCGATACTGGCCGAGACCGGTCGCGCCCGGTCGCCGATCATGGAGGTGGGAGTGCACACCAGGACCCTGGGACAAGGTTTTGAGGTGTCGGCCCTGGGGCTGGGCTGCATGGGCATGTCACAGAGCTACGGCCCCAACCCGGGCACCCGCCAGGACATGATCGATGTGATCCGGTCCGCGGTGGAGGCCGGGGTGACCTTTCTCGACACCGCCGAGGTCTACGGCCCCTACCTCAACGAGGAGCTCGTCGGCGAGGCCGTCGGCCCGATCCGTGAGCGGGTGCAGGTCGCCACCAAGTTCGGCTGGGACATCGCCGACGGCAGGGCCGTCGGCCTGAACTCCCGGCCCGGGCAGATCCGCAAGGCCGCCGACGCCTCCCTGCGCCGCCTGGGCGTGGAGACGATCGACCTGTTCTACCAGCACCGGGTGGACCCGGCAGTGCCGATCGAGGACGTCGCCGGAACGGTCGGCGAGCTGGTACGGGCGGGCAAGGTCACACACTTCGGCCTGTCGGAGGCCGGGGCCGCCACGATCCGCAAGGCCCACGCCGTGCACCCGGTCACCGCGGTGCAGTCGGAGTACTCGCTGTGGACCCGCGACCCCGAACCCGAGGTGCTGCCCGCGTGCGCGGAGCTGGGCATCGGGTTCGTGCCGTTCAGCCCGCTGGGCAAGGGATTCCTGACCGGCGCCGTGAACGCGGGGGCATCCTTCTCCGACGACGACATCCGGGCCACCATCCCCCGCTTCGAGGCCGGGAACCTCTCGGCCAACCAGGCCCTGGTGGATCACCTGCGCGCGCTGGCCGAGGCCAAGGGCGCCACGCCGGGACAACTCGCGCTGGCATGGCTGCTGGCCCAGCGGCCGTGGATCGTCCCCATCCCGGGCACCCGCCGCCCATCCCGTCTGCGGGAGAACGCCGGCGCGACCGCGGTGGGACTGTCCGCGGACGAGCGGGCCGACCTGGACGCCCTGGCCGCCAGGGTCGGCGTGGCCGGCGACCGCTACAACGAGGCGCACATGAACATGGTCGGACGCTGAGAGCCCCGGTCGATCACCCGAGGGGGCCGACGGTGTCCCGCCTCAGGTCGCCGGCCTCGGCCAGGGTGCGGTAGAGCGAGGCCAGGGAGGGGTTCCTGCCCGCGTCGACCCCGGTTTTGACCGTCGGCTTGCTGGCGATGTCGAAAACCGGCACGCACTTGTCGCGCAGCGCCAGGGCGAAGGTGAGCACGTCCTCGCCGAAGACCTTTCGGTGGCTCTCCTTGCCGGGGTGGACACAGAACGCCTGTCCCCGCGGGCCGGCATCGCGCGACACCGAGATCCGGCTACAGGAACTGTGTGAACGCGCCTGTCAGCTGACTCCTCCACCGCGCAGACCCCGGCCGCGCGCTCGTCGCCGCCGGGATCGGCCCCCCTTCACTTCCCCTGCTTGCACCCCTTCGGTGGAGAAGCCGGCGAGCTGGTCCAGCCCGGCTCGGGGCCGTGGGCCTGGTAGCCCATGACCTCACCCCTGGTCGCCCCCAGAGCGGTGCGGGCCGCGTGGGAAACGCGCGAGAGCGTCTCCCCCGTCCCCGGGTCGAGGGTCTGCCTGTCGTGGACCGGCAATTCCTTGCGCGGCTTGTCGGAGTACACCAGGGAGCCTCCCGCCCCGCCGAAGTCCACGGATATGCCCTTTCTGCCCAGCGGATCCGTCACCGTGCCCACGACCTTGGTGGCCGGCAGACCGGCCAGGACGCGGATGATCGCGGCGCGCTGGGCAGGGCCGAGCGGCATGCCCAGGAGGTTCACGGTGGTCGGCAGGAACGTCTCGAAAGACTGCGTGAAGCCGCGGCGGTTCCAGATCTCGTGGTAGGCGCGGAGCTGCTTCATGAGCGCGGCCGGCTCGGTGGGGATCGCGGCCAGATCGGCCATGGTGAACTCGCCGACCGTGGTGTCGGGATAGTTTCCGGTGGGATCCATCCTCAGGGTGTACCTGCAGTCCTCCGGCTCGTCGGCGACCGGAATCGAACCGCACGGCCCGCCGGTCGCACAGTGCCCCTTGACCCGGGCGGAAGCTCCCGCCGCCCGCCAGGCGCGCTCGTCCTCGGCCGTGGCCGGGCGGGCGCTGTCCTGCCGCCACACCTGCGTGAGCACCAGATCAGCCGGGTCGCGCGGCTGCCAGGTCTCGCGGCGGCCGACCACCACGAGCCTGTAGCCACCGGTGGACAGGTGGCTGCCGTCGATCCTCACCTCGCGCCAGTAGGCGCCGCTCTCCGCGGGGAGCTTCTCGATCCTGTCTGCCAGGTCGAACAGCTCCTGGTTGGTCCTCGGCGGACCGAGCACGGCGGGGGCCACGCCAGGTCCGTCACCAGCGCGAAGACCAGGGCCACGATCGCGGCCGTGGACAGCGGCGCCCACAGGACCCACAGGCGTGCCCGGGTCCGCGAAGCCGGGGCAGCCGGCGGGGTCCGTCTCGGGCGCGATGGCCCGCGCGAGGGTTCTCCTGGTGCCTCGGCGGTGGCCATGAACAGCATGTCGTCAGCGGAGATACGCGATCCGCGGTCCAGCGAAGCCGGGCGGGCCATGGCGAGCAGGTCCATCGCATCGGGCTTGCGGCTCATCGCAGTTTCCTTCCTGGAACGGTCACAGGCTTTCGGGACGGGACGGGACGGGGCGGGACCGGTGGCGTCGATCGCCGACTGCAGCCGGCGGCGCGCTCGATGCAAGCGGACGAAGAAGGCGGCCTTGGTGCAGCCGAGTACCTCGGCCGCCTCCGTGGTGGACAGGCCGTGCCAGGTGGTCAGGGTCAGGATCTCTGTGTCGGCTTCCGACAAACCGGCCAGGGCGCGGAGTACGGCGACGCGCTCGGTGGCGTGTTCGCCCACGTCGGTGGCCGCCTCCTCCATCCACGTTCGCAGTTCGGCTTCCAGCGACCCGCGCCGGGCGGCCTGCCGGAAGTTGTCGCGCAGAATGTTGCGCGCGACGCGAAGGAGCCATGGCAACTGCGCGTGGCCGGGGATGCTGTCCAGACGCCGCCAGGCCACCAGGAAGGTCTCGCTGACCACTTCCTCCGCGAGGTGATGTCCGGCGCGACTTGCCACGTAGCCGTACACCCGCGCCTGGTAGGTGTTGTAGAGCGCGGTGAAGCGCTCAGGGGGGTTCGGCAAGCCGGTTCCTTCGGCCGGGGACAAACATTCATGGAGCAAGTGGTCCGAAGGAAGGCTTTCTTACATCCCGATTCCCGCATCTTCCCACCAGTTCGGTCTCGGGCTCCTGCCAGGACGCGACCCCGAGCGGACCGGCCGGCCTACCCCGCGTCCCGCCTACGCCCTCTCGGAGGGCTTACTCGGCCGGCGGCGTACGGCGTCGCCCTTCGGGTGCCCGTACAGGTGAAGCGGGGCACGCCGAGCAGGGCGGCGACCTGCTGGACGGTCTTGACCCTGGCGTCGTACAGCCGCCGGGCGAGGGGTTGCCTGGTCGGCGGTGAGCTCGGGCCGGCGGTGAGGCTGCGGCGGCCGAGCAGGTTCAGGTCGTCCCTGGCGCGCTACCGTGATGATGCGTACTCGGTGAAGATCGGCGCGGTCGCCGGGAGCGGGCTCCGCCCCTCGGCCGCGCACCGGTCGGCACATGCCTGGCTCTGGCGCCGGCAGGCCCGGCGGGGGTTCGCGGCGATGCCGTCCCGGATCCGGGCGTGCGTCGGCTCCGCCACCACGAGGTCGGCCGCACTGTGCCCGGCCACCGCAGGGACGCCGCTCGGTCCGGGTTCCCGGGCAACGGTGGCCCGGCTCGATGAAGGTGGCACGGCCAAGGGCTTTCGAGCTGGACGCGTGCCACTTTCACTGAGCCAGAACAGTCAGTAGGCGCACTGGACGACGACGTCGTCGAGTTCGGCGAGGGGGGCGAACAGGTGGTTGAAGGCCTTTGCCACGGTCAGCCGCAGCACGACATCGGAGCGCTGCGCGGTCCAGCTCACCGTGTGCAGGCGCCAGCCGTTCGCCGTCTGGTCCACCGGTACCGTCTTCAGGGCGATGTAGTTCCAGTTGGCCGGGTTGATGACCTCCAGGTTGAAGGTCGCCGCGGCGTTGCGCAGGTCCAGCCAGACGCCTGCGGTGCAGCGGGCGCCGGGGTGGGCGGGCACCGGGGTGAGGGAGATGGTCCGGCTGATCGAGCACCACCCGCCGGTGTTGCTGACGCGCAGGCCGGCCATGCCGGTGCCGGTACGGGGCGAGGCGACGCCGGCGCTCTGGAAGTAGGGGGTGTCGCAGTCGCCCTGGTCGGTGAACGTCCACCGGGCGGCCGGGTTCGACGCCGGTTCGAAGCCGTCGGAGAGCTGCCAGATGCCCGCGGACGCGGGCCCGGCCGGGACGAGGACCACCGCGAGGGCGATGACCGCCGCCATCAGCGCGCGTGGGAGTGCTGAGCGCATAACCAAGCTCCTTCAGATCTGGTAGGACCAGGGCGAAGATTGTTTCCGGGCGGGTGCTCTGTTCAGGGGGTCGGCCGGGAGTTGTCGTAGGCGTTCAGGTGGTGTTCGCAGCTGGACCATCGACGGTTGATGCGGTCGGTGACGGTGTATTTGATCTCTTCGGTGCAGGGGGCGTCGGGGCCGTTTCCGCCCCAGGTGCAGCGGCTGCGGCTGACGCGGCCGGGTGCGAAGTCGCCTGGATCCCAGGCCCTGAGGTGTGCGGCCTGCATCCCGACCTCCTCGAAAGGTCGTAGTGTTCCGGTGCTCACCGTCTCGACGCCGCTCCAGCCCTGGGGTGGGGTCGACGTCGTTTCCCTCAGCCGAGCCACCTCGGCGCCGGGACCGGAGCAGCGAGCCGTACGGCGCGATCCTGAGTTTCGCGACATTCGAGACACCCTTACCTGTGCGCGGGTGAAGTGGTGCGATCCGGCCCGGCCACCGGACGGGGTCGTCCGGGGTCGTCTTCCGCCGGGTTTCGATCTCACACGATGCCAATTATGGGAGATCGACGTGAGATCGGCGACAGCGTGACCGAGATCATCCCCACCGACGTCATCCGGCCCGGCACCATCTCCCCCGGCACCGTCTCCGGGACGGGCGCCGTGGCGCTGCCCGCTCCGATGGTGTCCACCGTCGGCGACATCCCGGGCCTTCGTCCTCGCCGGGCCCGCGGCGACGGCGGCGACGGCGACGGCGGCGAGGTGCGGGCGGCCGACGTCGACGCCGTCGACGCGCTGAAGACCGCGACCTGGTCGACGGTCGCAGCCTGGGTGCGCGCGGGCAAGGCCGTCACCACCCGGCGCGCCCGCCCGGCCGACGTCGACGCCTTCCTGCGCCGGCTGACCGTTGAGCTCCCGGGCGTCGGTCTGCTGCAGGTGAGCGAGGGCCACCTGACGCACTACCGCGACGGCGCCGGCACCGCGCGCACCGGCCTTTCCCGGTCCGGCGTCGCCCTGGCCCTGGCCCCGGCGGCGGTGTCGCGGCGCCCGTCGAGCCTGCCGTCGCTGTATGGCTACGCCACCCGCCGCCGCGTCCTTGCCCTCAAACGCGCCCGTCGGCATGGCGCGATGCGCGACCGCGTTGATCCCGGTCGCGCAGCGGTTCGCGGACCCGCCGGGGATCCGGTGTCGAGACCACCGCCGCAGGTGCCCCCACCGCCTTCACCGGCGACGGTCACCGGTAGGTGACGCGCCGTACCAGCACCTCGAACGGCCCCCGGTGCCCCGCCCGCCGCATCCGGTCGGCGACCACCACGGTGATCAGCCACGTGCCGGCGGCCAGCAGCGCGGTGGTGGCGACCGTCAGGGTTCCGGAGAGATCGAGCAGGAACGGGGTGAAGACGAGGGCCCAGACGACCGACTGGGCCAGGTAGCAGGTCATCGACCGCTGACCGGCGGCGGTGATCGCCAGGAGCACCGGCCCGGGGGCGCGCGCCCGGAGCCGGACGGCGACGAGCGACAGCGCGGCGGCGTAGCCGAGGCCGCCCAGGGTCCCCGTCGCGTCGTGCAGGGAGCCCAGCGACTCCAGGAGCGGCCGGGCCGGGGGCGCCACCACGCCGGCGAGCACCAGCGCGACCGGCTGGGCGCCGAGCACCGCGGCGCCGATCCCGGCCGACGCCGCGACGCGCAGCGCCGTCAGGTGGAGCTCCGGCCGCTCCAGGACGCGCCGGCGTCCCGCCCACACCCCGATCAGGAACGGGCACACGAACCCGAGAGGGCCGAGAAGGGCGACGTAGAGGGACGCCTGGGCCCGGGTGACGATCATCGTGAGCACGTCCGGCGGGAGCATCGCGACGTCCGGCGGGTCGGTTCCCACGGTCGACGAGGCCCCGTCCGGCAGCGCCGTGACCAGGAAGAACAGCAGGGCCACGGCGAGCAGCCACCGGTCCCTCCAGCGCACCGCCCACGCCCCCGCCAGCAGCAGCACGCCGTACGCCGCCAGGATGTCGCCGGCGTAGAGCAGCACCGCGTGCGCGAACCCCACGACCACCAGCACGAGGCCGCGCCGCCACAGCAACCGGCGCACCGCCCGCGGACCGCGTTCCCGCTGCCGGTCGGCGATCCGGGCGATGCCGTACCCGAACAGGGCCCCGAACATCGGGAACGCCCGTCCGTCGACGAACGTCGAGATGAACCAGACGACGGCCGCGTCGACGCCCGAGCCGCCCCGCGGGTAGCCGCCGAGCACCGACGGGCCCCGCAGGAAGTAGTGCGTGTTGGCCAGGGCGATGAACAACAACATGAGACCGCGCGCCAGGTCGGGTCCCGGGGCGCGCGCCGCCAGGGGCGTCGGCCGGGACGGGACCGCCGTCGCCGGATCAGCCACGGGTGCCCCGAGGGCCCGGATGAAGGGATGCCGTCATGCCCGAGAGCCAACCACTCACCCGTCCCGCTTCCATCGTGCTTCGGTAGGGGCCGGAGCCGACCAAAGTCGGTCTCCACCGGATCGAAGAGGCCCCCTTCCGGCGCGGCCGGAAGGGGTTTCACCAGCTCCCCGGCGGGCCGCTCGCCCTCACGCAGCAGGTCGAGAATCTTCCTGCGGTGCGGCTCGGCCAGGGCTGCGTAGGCGCTCATCCGTTTGCCGTATGGAAACATGACCCCGCAGTCCAGGGCCGGGCCGGCGACGGGGCCGGTCTCCCCGCCACCTACGGCGGCATCTTCGTGGAGCCGGTCCCTCGTCCGGAGTGGGAGGGGACGGCAACGGCCCGTCGGTGCGGCCGGCCGGATCACCCGTAGGGGCTGATCGCGTCGCAGGGGCCCGGCGGTGTTCCGCGACGACGAAATCCCGGCTCAGGAGTGTTTCGGTGGTTCGTCACGCCTCCCGGCAACGCGGGCGAGGCGGGATGTGCCCTGGATGCGTCCGGGACCGGTGGCGGCTTCGCGTCGGGAGGAGCCGGTCCGTCCGTAGCGGACGGCGAACAGCGGCCGACAAAAGGTAAAGGCAAGGAGGTAGACCACTCCTTGCCACTTTCAACGTATAGCGCACCGGGGGGCTTGCGGCAAGACCCGGGTCGTGCTGCAGAATCATCGGCCGGAGCCAGAACCTGGGGAAATCAGAGGTTCGCGCGGTACGCGTGCCGTGTCGACGTGGGGCTCGCGGGACGCCGGACCGCCGGTGGGGCGCGGCGCGAGAGCACGGGGTGCGCGGAGCATCTGGCTGAAGACGCAATCTTGTCGAATAGGGGTTTCATGATCGACGTGATCATCGCCGGTGGCGGGCCGACCGGCTTGATGCTGGCCGCCGAGTTGCGGCTGCACGGCGTGCGGGTGCTCGTGCTGGAGAAGGAGACGGAGCCGACCGCGTACGTCCGTTCGCTCGGCCTGCACGTGCGCAGCATCGAGGTGATGGACCAGCGCGGCCTGCTGGAGCGCTTCCTCGCGCTCGGCCGCCAGCATCCGGTCGGCGGGTTCTTCGCCGCCATCACCAAGCCCTCGCCCAAGGGGCTGGACACCACGCATCCCTACGTCCTCGGCATCCCGCAGCCCGTCACCGACCGCCTGCTCGCCGAGCGCGCCACCGAGCTCGGCGCCGAGATCCGGCGTGGCCGCGAGCTGATCGGGCTGAGCCAGGACGAGCGCGGGGTGACCGTCGAGCTGGCCGACGGCACGCGGTTGCGCTCGCGCTACCTCGTCGGCTGCGACGGCGGCCGCAGCACGGTGCGCAGGCTGCTCGGCGTCGGCTTCCCCGGCGAGCCCTCCAGGAACGACACCCTGCTGGGCGAGATGGAGGTGGCCGTGCCACCGGAGACGCTGGCCGCCGTGGTGGCCGAAGTCCGCAGGACCCACCTGAGGTTCGGCGTCGGCCCCTTCGGGGAGGGCGTGTACCGGGTGGTCGTGCCCGCCGGCGGGGTCGCCGAGGACCGCTCGGTCCCGCCGACCCTGGAGGACTTCAAGCAGCGGCTGCGGGTCTTCGCCGGCACCGACTTCGGCGTGCACTCGCCGCGCTGGCTGTCCCGGTTCGGTGACGCCACCCGGCTGGCCGAGCGCTACCGGAGCGGCCGGGTGCTGCTGGCCGGCGACGCGGCGCACATCCACCCCCCGGTCGGCGGGCAGGGGCTCAACCTCGGTGTCCAGGACGCGTTCAACCTGGGCTGGAAGCTGGCCGCCGAGGTGAACGGCTGGGCACCGGAGGGGCTGCTGGACAGCTACCACACCGAACGGCACCCGGTGGCCGCCGACGTGCTGGACAACACCCGCGCGCAGATGGAGCTGATGTCCGCCGAGCCGGGGCCGCGGGCAGTGCGGCGGCTGCTGGCGGAACTGATGGACTTCGAGGACGTGAACCGCCACCTGATCGAGAAGATCATCGCGATCGGGGTCCGCTACGACCTCGGCGAGGGGCACGAACTGCTCGGCCGGCGGATGCGGGACGTGGCGCTGAAGCGCGGCCGCCTCTACGAGCTGACGCGCGGCGGCCGCGGGCTGCTGCTCGACCAGACCGGCCGGCTCTCGGTGGCGGGCTGGGCGGACCGGGTCGACCACGTCGTCGACGTCAGCGAGGAGCTGGACGTGCCCGCGGTGCTGCTGCGGCCGGACGGCCACGTGGCGTGGGCCGGTGAGGACCAGCGGGACCTGCTCGACCGGCTGCCCAGGTGGTTCGGCGCCGCCGCCGGCTGAGCGCGGCCTGAGAGAGCGGGCTCCGTCCGTGACCGGGGCAGGCGCGGTCCGCTGCCGTACCCCGCCGGCTCGAAGCCCTCGCGGCGTACGCCGGTGCCGGTGAGATCGGCCTCACCGGGACTCCCCGGTGGGGTGCGGCCGTGAAGCGCCGCCCGCCGGCCGACAGCCCTGCTCGATCCCGGCACGGCATCAAAACTCGCCGACCGGCCCTCCTCCCGGCACGAGCGGGCAGCCGTCAGGCCGATATCGGTCGGGGAGGTCCTCACAATCCTGGGGCCGTGAGGACCGCACTGATCGCGGCACTCAGCAGCAGGGTCGCGCCCATGATCGGTCCGGCTGATCGGCTGCTCGGTGTGTGGGTACCGCGCAGATGTGGCACCACCGACCCGAGCACGACCAGTTGGACGACGCCGACGACAGCCACACCGATGTCGTTCAGCAGCCACGCCAGCGGCAGGAAATGCACCGCCACGACCACCGCGACCCACCAGGCCATCCATCGGGGTGCGCCGCGCCTGGCCAGCACCAGGCATCCGGCCCCCGCGGCGATGACCTCGGCCACGACCAGGACTCCGAACCAGGCGTACCTGCCCTCCAGCGCGCTCGGCTGATCCCAGTTCGCGGCAGTCAGCACCCCGAAGGCCACGGCCAGCCCGACGCCCAGCACCGACCCCGCGCCCAGCCAGATCCGCCAGCGCCGGGGCGGGTCCTCCTGCGCCCAGCCGAACCACACGAAGGCCATCAGCCCGAACCACGCCGTCGTGAAGCATTGGTCACGCAAGAACTCAGTCAGCACCGGAACTCATTTCATGGATCGCGCCCGAGTGGAGCGCACCGTTTATACCGCATAGTCCTTTCGACCGCTGCGCCGTCCGGTCGCGGCGGTGAAGGGCGGTTCTCGTCCGGCCTGGCGTCCAACGTCTTCCGTGCCCGGGGTGAACACTGTCCGTTTTGTCCGGATTTCCGAGGAGGTAGCTTACGGGAGCTGTGGTTCCCGCCACCTGAAATGCTTCCAACCTGGGAAAACGTACCGCTAACCGCTGACAGCCGAAAACCGGCGCATGAGTGACCGCTTCGTGCGATCTACTTATTCGGCGGGATCGGCGATGCGGCGGTCGTGGTGCCGTTCGGCCCGGAGGCCATGCGCGTCAACGGCCTCGGCGTCGTTTCGGCGCCGGCCCTCACGGGACTGCGGGTCGTCGTCGGTGTCGCGGCGCTGCTCGCGATCGCAGCCGTCCTCGCGCTCGCTCTCGGCGCGTTGCTGCGGCGAACCTGGGCGGCGGTCCTCGTCACGCTCTCGGCGGTCGTCCTCCCGCACCTCCTGGCGGTCCTGCCCGACGGAACGGCCAGGTGGCTGCTGCGCCTCACCCCTGCCGCCGGTTTCGCCGTCACGCAGACCATCCAGGAGTATCCGCAGGTGGTTGCCCATTACGCTCCATCGGCAGGCTACTACCCGCTCGCCTGGTGGGCCGGGGCCGCCGTGCTCTGCGGCTATGCCACGGTCGTGCTCGCCCTGGCCGGTTCCCGGCTGCGCCGGGGTGGTCCGGCCTCACAACCGCGGCCACGACGGAGACAGCGGCCCGCCGCCGGGGGTGCGGCGGCATCGCGACGCCCGCCGCCGTGTCGCGGGCCTGCGGACGCCCCCCAGGCCCACAACCACGCCCTCCACGCCCACAACCAGGGCCCCTCACATCGAACCGGCGAAGAAGGCCGCGATGTGTGAGGCTCGCAAGCAGCACCGGGAGGCACACAGGAACGGCGAGAGCCCTGCGAGCTCCTGACCGGTATCCGAGAAAATGACCGCTCGGGCCGACGTCGTACGAGCACCGGACCGGTGAAGGACTGGCAGGCCGAACTCGACGATCACTGACGAGAATACCTGTCCCGTTCCCGGTCCCGCGGGGGCTCACCCCGGCCGGGCCGGTACGCCGTCGCCTGTGGGGTGGCGTTCGGGCAGCCAGTCGCGGGCGGGGTCGTACTCCAGCCAGCGGTTGCGCTCCGCCGCCGACACGAAGGCGCCCACCAGGTCCTTCAGCAGCGGATGGCCGCCGTCGCCGCGCCAGAGCAGCGACCAGGCGTACAGGGGCGTGGGTCCCACCAGCGGGACCGAGCGGATCGCCGGGCCGGCCGGGAGCGGCACGTCCGCGGGCATCAGGCCGAAACGGCGCTCGCCGGCCGCCAGGTCGGCCAGGAAGCGGTCCAGCCCCAGGTTCGCGCCCTCGGCGCGGTCGCGGATGCCGAAGGAGTCGGCGAAGCGGTGCAGGAAGTCCAGCCGGTCGAGTGATCCCGGGGACCACAGCACGCTGTCGCGCAGCTGCGCCGGACGGATCTCCGGCGCGTCCGCCAGCGGGTGGTCCGCGCCGAGGACCACGTCCACCGGCTCCAGGCGCACCAGGCGGTGCGTGATCCCGGCGGGCAGCGGCGCGTGGACGCGGCCGAAGGCGGCGTCGACGTCGCCGTGCAGCAGCGCGGCGATCACCGCCGGCAGGTCGCGGCCGTGCCCCGGCTCCAGGGGAGGCTCGCCGGCCGCCACCTGTGCCAGCGTGCGCATGGGCGCGTACAGGTGACCCCACACGTCGATCCGCAACGGGCGGCGCGTGTCCAGCGCGGCCGCCACCGCCAGGTCCGCGGCGGCCAGCGCCCGCCGGGCGGGCTCCAGGAAACGCCGCCCGGCCTCGGTGAGCCGGACCCCCTGGCCGCCGCGGTCGAGCAGACGCCTGCCGAGGACGGACTCCAGGCGGGCGATCCGCTTGGAGAGCGCCTGCTGGGAGATCGACAGCTCCTCGGCCGCGTGGCCGAAGTGCAGTCCCTCGGCGGTCCGCACGAACGCGCGTACCTGCGCCAGGTCGAGATCCACGCCTGTCACCCTAGGTGACAACCGATGGTTGTCGGGCCCTCGTGCCCGTTGTTGGATCGCGCGGCCCGCATGCCGCTTCCATGGCCGCATGCGTAGATTGATTCCCACCGGAGACATGAGGCGACCGGTGGAGTTCACCGAGGACGCTCAGCCCGCTCCCGCCCCGGACGAGGTGCTGATCAAGGTCGAGGCGTTCTCACCGAATCGCGGGGAGACCTTCCTGCTGGAAGCGCCGGCGGCCGGCCTGGCGCCCGGCAAGGACGTGGCCGGCCTGGTCGTGCAGGCCGCCGCCGACGGCTCGGGGCCACCGGCCGGCACCCGGGTGGTGGGCCACCCCCCGGGGGGAGGCTGGGCCGAGTACGCGGCCGTGCCCACCCACTCCGTCGCCGTCCTGCCCGACGGGATCGACGCCGTCCGGGCGGCCGCCCTGCCGCTGGCCGGGATCACCGCGCTGCGGCTGCTGCGCGCGGCCGGCGCCGTGACGGGCAGGCGGCTGCTGCTGACCGGCGCCTCGGGCGGGGTGGGGCACTACCTGACCGAGCTGGCCGCCGCCGCGGGGGCGGAGGTGACCGCGGTGACCGCCACCGCGGAGCGCGGCGCGCGCCTGCGCGAGCTGGGCGCCGCGGCGGTCGTGCACGACGTGGCCTACGCGGACGGGCCGTTCGACGTGGTGCTGGAGTCCGTCGGGGGCGGCGTGCTCGCGGACGCCCTGGCCAGGCTGGTCCCGGGCGGCACACTGGTCTGGTTCGGCCAGGCCGGCCGTGTCCCGGCGACCGTGAACTTCTTCGACCTGCTCGCCGGTCCGGAGAACGCCGTGATCCGGCACTTCCACTACGCCGGCGCCCCCTACGGCGCCGACCTGGCGACCCTGGTACGCCTGGTGGCCGGCGGGCGGCTGCACCCGGAGATCGGCCGTACCGACGACTGGAGCCGGACCGCCGACGTCCTGGTCGATCTCAGAGAACGCCGTGTCCGCGGCAATGCCGTGCTGACGACAGGAGCATCACGATGAGCGTCACCGACTTCGCCGCCCTCAACCTGTCGCGCGCGACCGGGGCCGGGCTGGACCCGCACGAGTACCTGCGCGTCACCGGCGAGCTCACCGACCTCGACGGGTGGGGCGAGGCCTTCATGCGCGTCGCGGGTGAGCACCTGGCGCGCGCCGGGCAGGCGGCCACGGCGATCTCGTCGGGCGAGCACTTCCAGGTGGCGGCGCGCTGGTTCCACTTCGCCACCCTGGGGCCGAACCGTGAGCGGGCGCTCGCGGCCGCCGAGGCCGACGCCGCCATGGGCCGTGCGCTGGACCTGCTGGACCCGGCGGCGCGCCGGATCGAGGGGCGGGACTTCGCCGGCTGGCTGCGCGGCCCGGCCGGCGCCGCGGCCACCGCGGTCGTGGTCCCCGGGCTGGACTCCGGCAAGGAGGAGTTCCACGACGTGATCGGCGCGCTGCTGCGCCGGGGCCTGGCCGTGTTCGCCATGGACGGGCCGGGCCAGGGCGTGCTCGCGGCCACCACCACGGTCCGCGCCGACTACCACCGCGTGGTCGGCCGGGTCGTCGACGAGCTCGGCGTCGAGCGCGTCGGGCTCGTCGGTCTCAGCGTCGGCGGCTACTACGTCGCCGAGAGCGCCGCCCGGGAACCTCGCGTCGCGGCCACGGTCGCCGTCAGCGGTGCCTTCCGGCTGGACTGGGACGACCTGCCGCCCCCGTTGCGCGACATCCTCGTCCAGCGCGCGGGCGGAAAGGAGGCGGCCCGCCGCTTCGCCGGCCAGGTCGACCTGTCGGCCCTCGCCCCGCGGATCGCCTCCCCGCTGCTGGTGGTGGACGGCGGCCAGGACATCGTCCCCGGTATGGTCAACTGCGAGGCGCTGGCCCGCCTGGCCCCGCACGGGCGGTACCTGAACGTCCCGCACGGCGACCACCTGCTCGGCAACGCCCGCCCCGACTGGCTGGCGACGGCCGCCGACTGGCTCCGCGCGGCCCTCACCTGACAGGCCCCGGCGGCACTCCGGGGGCGTGCCGCCGGCGTCCCGCGCTCGGCCGTGCAGCGCGGGCAGGGGTGGCGCTCGATGTCGTCGGCGTCGCTTGGGACAGTCTCTGGAGGGACGGCCATGTCTCCGGATGCTGTCACGAACGATTCTCAGAAATACTCCGCACCCACCTTTGCATGAGAACGGCTTCTGCGAACCGATTCAGGACTTCGCGATCTCTGGACCACCCTTTTTGATCTTGCTCTGAGAATGGGTCGTTTGCGAGAGAAGCTGTGGTTGCTCTCTGACGGTGTTCGGCGTGTCATCGTCCCGGTCCGGGGGGAGCGCGGTTCCGCCACGGCGTACAGCTACATCGTCGACAAGGTCCCACCTTCCCCACGTACCACATCGCCGGCGTGGCAGGACTGACCGGAAGGCCCCGACCGAGGACGGCGCTCAGCCTCCTTCGGTTTCCCGGCGCACGGTAGCGGCGATGCGGGTGAGTGCGGCCCCGAGGTGGCGGCGCTGCGCGGCGCTGAGCGGATCGAACACGAGCCGCTTCACCTGCGCGACATGTTCCGGTGCGCTCTCGACGAGTTTCTGCCGGCCGGCGTCGGCCAGGGTGGCGAGCGTGTACCGGCCGTCGCCGGGGTCGGGTCGGCGGGCGACCCAGCCGCGTGCTTCGAAGCGATCCATCACCTTCGACAGGCGGGGCAGGGTGCTGTCGCAGACCCGGGCAAGGTCGCTGAGCCGCATTGTGGCTTCGTCGGCCATGGACAGCCGGGCCAGAACCCCGTACTCGAAGTTGGAGATGCCCGCGTCTCGCTGCAGCTGGCGGTCGAGGGCCGCCGGGAGGGCGATGACGACCGTGAGCAGCGCCTGCCACAGGTCCTGCTGGTCGTCGGCGAGCCAGGGCGACTGAGTGTCCATGAGACCCATCATACTTGCCCGGACAACTCACATCACTTGCCTGGGCAACTCTTGATGAGGTACTTTTTCACTTGCCAAGGCAAGCGAAAATACTTGTCGAGGCAAGTGAAGGAGCTGATTTCGATCACCACCACGAGCAACCTGGCCACCCCGGACGGCCCGCCTTTCCCCTTTCCGCCGCGGACAGCGGCCGCGCATCCGACGGCCGACCACTTCGTCCCGCTGCTGCTCACCGTCGGCGCCGCCGATGACCCCGGCAGCGCCGTGAGCGCCATCGACCGCATGGTGATGGGCAACTCCACCCGGTCGGTGCAGCTCACCTGAGCGCCTCGACGTGCTTCACCTTCCCGCCTGATCGCCTCATCCGCTGGCGACGACATCAATACACCCCGGAGGAAAGTGCCATGAAGGCAATGCGTTTCCACGAGTTCGGCAGCAGCGAGGTCCTGCGCTTCGAGGACGTCGACCGTCCGGTCCCCGGCACCGGGCAGGTGCTGGTGCGGGTGGCGGCCACATCGTTCAACCCGGTCGACGACCACATCCGCGCCGGTGTCCTGGCCGAGATGATCCCGATCACTCTCCCGTACGTGCCGGGGATCGACCTGGCGGGCACCGTCGCTGAACTCGGCGCGGACGTGATCGGCCTGGAGGTCGGTGACCGGGTCGTGGCGATGCTGCCCCTCGACTCCGCCGGCGGCGCCGCCGAGTACGTGCTCGCCCCGGCCGAGTCCCTGGCCCCGGCGCCCCGGACGACCGAGCTGGTCGACGCCGCGGCGCTGCCGCTGACCGGCCTGGCGGCATGGCAGACGACGTTCGAGCTCGCCGAACTGAAGCCCGGTCAGAGCGTCCTGGTCAATGGGGCGGGGGGCGCGGTCGGCAGCCTCGTGGTGCAGCTCGCCGTCGACGCGGGAGCGCACGTGACCGCAGTGGACGCGCCGCAGTACGCCGACCGCCTTCGGGGCTACGGCGCGGACCGGGTCGTGGGCCCCCTCGCCCCCGCCGCAGGCCCGGCCGCCGTGGGCGGTCCGTTCCAGGTCGTGGTGAACCATGTGCGCGTCTCCCCCGAGGAGCTCGCGCGGCTGACGAACTACGTCGCCGACGGCGGGGTCGCCGTCAGCACGGCCGGCCCGGTTCCCGAGGACCCCGCCCGGGGAGTGCGCAGCGCGAGCCTGTGGGTCCGCAGCGACGGAGCCCAGCTGGCCGAGCTGGTCGCCAAGGTGGATGCCGGCAAGCTCCGGCTCCACGTCGCCGCCCACCGCCCGGTGGCCGAGCTGGCCGCCGTGCATGAGGAAGCCGGCACCGGGCGGCTACCCGGCAAGACGGTCGTGCTCGCACCCTGATCACACCCGACCGGGCCGCACCCTCTTGATGTCGTCTTCGAGCAGCGTCCAGACCTCGATCAGGTCCTCCGGCTCCCGGTCCTGCCGCACCCGTGCCCCTCCACCTGACCCGCGATCACTCGTTCAGCTCAGCGAGGCGCCCCGCCAGGGGAAACGAGGACCAGCGCGATGACACAGGGCTACATGTCCGTTCGCCGTAGCCATACGAGAACAGGTCCGAAACGAGACCCAGGTCCGAAACCCCCATCACCTCCAGCGAATCGACCCCGGTTTCCCCGACGCGAGGGATCGCTTCTGGGAAACCGGGGAAGCGGCGACAAGACCTTGCACGACCGCCGTGAACAGGCTCTGGAGCGAGCCGGCCCGCATCATCCTCGATCTGCCTGCTCACAGACCCATCGTCTCCACGCGGAGGACAAACTTCGATGGCAGAAACCCTCACCAGGAACATTCGGTGCCGCGCCGACAATCATCGGATGCGTAGGGGGTGCGGTGTCGGTGTCGATGTCGTGTCCGGAGCGGGACGATCCTCGGCTCCGGTCGAGTGCTGCGGGTCAGGGCCGGTCGCCCACGAGAGTGATGGCGCGCCTCTCGGGAACTCCCAGCATCAGCAGGCTCGTGATCGTCGCTGCTCGGGCGCCGTGGGTTCCGTGCGACAGGTCGTTGTCGGCGATGGCGAACACGACGCCGTAGGCGACCTGGCTCAGAAGGCGTGCCGGCAGGTGCTGTGCGAACACGTCGCTGTCCTGGCCCCGTTTCACGAGGTCGGCGAGGAGCTCGTCGACCGGCCCGAGCAGGCCGTGGATCGCCTCCCCGTACTCGCCGCGGCGCAGCGCCAGCAGCACTCGGTACCGGTGCGCCACCGGCCAGATGCGGGCGACGAATTCGACCCACGCCGCGTCCGCCTCCGCGTCGGAGGCGTTGACTTCGGTGAGCACGGCTGTCATCTCGGTGACGGCCCGTTGCGTGAGTGTGCGAATCAGGTCGAGACGCGAGGGGAAATGGCCATAGACCGTGCGGCGGACGACGCCGGCAGCGGAGGCGATGTCGCCCATTCCGGCGTCGGGGTTGTCTCCCAGCACGGTGAGGGCGACGTCGAGGATGCGGTCG
Source organism: Streptosporangium sp. DT93 (assembly GCF_049844535.1). Taxonomy (NCBI): domain Bacteria; kingdom Bacillati; phylum Actinomycetota; class Actinomycetes; order Streptosporangiales; family Streptosporangiaceae; genus Streptosporangium; species Streptosporangium sp. DT93. The sequence continues at coordinate 35,620 of NZ_JBNCLF010000014.1, read as the reverse complement.
CGTGTCTCGTTCGTCGAGCGCACGCGGGAGGACTCGGCAGGCACGACAGCATTGTTGCACACCAGTGTGCAATGACGTAGATTGCACACCAGTGTGCAACGGAGAGTTGCGCTGTGCTTCGAAGCTCAGGAGAAGGCCATGACCGCACCGACGCCGCAGACCCCGACCCTCGTCCGCCCGTTCACCGTCTCGATCTCGGACGCGGAGATCGACGACCTGAAGCAGCGACTGGCCAGAACTCGATGGCCGGATCCGGAAACGGTGGGCGACTGGTCGCAAGGGGTTCGCTTAGAGAACGCCAGATCTCTGGTCGACTACTGGGAGCGCGGCTACGACTGGCGGCGCTTCGAATCCGAGGTCAATCGCTTCCCCCAATTCCTGACCGAGATCGACGGGCTGGACATCCACTTCATCCACGTCAGGTCCAAGAACCCCAACGCGATGCCGCTGATACTCACGCACGGATGGCCGGGCTCGATCGTCGAGTTCCTGAAGCTGATCGGCCCGCTGACCGATCCGGTTTCGTCCGGAGGAGACGCCGCCGATTCATTCGACGTCGTCGTCCCCTCGCTTCCCGGGTTCGGGTTCTCCCGGAAGCCCACGGAGACCGGGTGGACCGTACCGCGCATCGCAAGCGCGTGGGCGGAGCTGATGAAGCGTCTCGGCTACACCAGATGGGCCGCGCAAGGCGGCGACTGGGGCGCCGTCGTCACCACCGCCCTCGGGGCCATGCGACCTGAGGGGCTTGTCGGAATTCACCTGAACACCCAGTACGCCTTTCCCGCACAGATCCCCGACACCCTGTCGCCCGAAGAGCGCCACGCCGTGGAGACCCTCGCCCTCTACACCGGCGATCTCGGCGGGTCCAACCACCTTCAGGGCACGAAGCCGCAGACCGTCGGATTCGCCCTGGCGGACTCTCCCGCCGGTCAGGCAGCCTGGATCTACGAGAAGTTCCAGTCCAAGACCGACAACCACGGGCTCGCCGAGGACAGCCTCGGCATGGACGACATGCTCGACGCGATATCCCTCCACTGGTTCACCAACAGCGCGGCGTCGTCCGGCCGCATCTATTGGGAGAACAGATCGGGCACTCTCGCCGGTCCGAAGCTGACGCTTCCGGTCGCGGTGACCGTCTTCCCAAGAGACATCCCACTCCTGCCGCGAAGCTGGATCGAAGACACCTACAGCAATCTGATCCACTACGGCGAGGCCGACAAGGGCGGGCATTTCGCGGCCTTGGAACAGCCCGAAATCCTGGTCAGCGAGATCCGCACCGGCCTGCGCACCCTTCGCTCAGCTGAGCAGTGAAGGAGCTTTCCCATGCAGCACACCATCGTCATGACGGGCGCGAGCCGCGGGATCGGCCGTATCGCCGCCGAGCGTATCCTGCGGCAGTCGCCGGATGTGCATCTCCTTGTCGTCGCCCGCGGATCCTCTGGCGCACCGCTTGCCGCGGAGCTCCGGGAGGGTGGGCACGCGGTCTCGCACGTCGAGGCGGACCTCGGCTCGCTCGAAAGCGTCCGGTCGGCCGCCACGGAGATCCGGGACCGGTTGGAGCGCGGTGACCTGCCGCCGCTGCGCGGTTTCGTGGGCGACGCGGGCATGCAGTACACGAACGCGCTGACCGAGGGGCCCGACGGGCTGGAGTCCACCTTCACGGTCAACGTGCTCGCCAACCATGTGTTCGTCCGCCTGCTCGAAGACCGCTTCGTCTCTCCCGCTCGAATCGTGATCACCGTCAGCGACACGCATTTCGGTGACTTTAGGCACAACCTGGGCATGGTGCCCGGGCCGGCCTGGCGCTCCCCGGACGCCCTCGCCCGCACCGGCGCCTTCCCCAAGCCGGATACCGCGACCGGTGGGCGTACCGCGTACTCGACGAGCAAGCTGGCCGCCGTCTACCTCGTGCACGAGTACGCGCGCCACCTCCCGGCCGGGATCGACGCCGTCGCCTACAACCCGGGGTTCGTCCCCGGCACCGATCTCGCCCGCAACGCAGGCCCCGTCTCCCGGTTCGCGATGCGGCGCATCCTGCCGGCGATGACCCTCACGCCGTTCGCGACCACCCGCAGTGCTGCCGGCGGGTACCTCGCCGACCTCGTCCTCGGCACGCCCCAGGCACAGACCGGTTCCTACGTCGATCGCGGCCGCGTGGCCCTGTCGTCCGAGGAATCTTACGACCCGCAGCGCGAACGCGAGCTGTGGGACGCCGACGAACGCTTCACCGCGGCGCACGGCGCCTGACACCACGACCATCCCAGCACCCCCGCCCGACCAAAGCATCTGTACACGGCCCGGCTGTCTTGTCGCGCGCGGTTCTCTGGAAATCCCTCGTTTGCGTTGATCCATTCACCCCCTTAACCCGGTTGGCTAATCTCGACAGCTTTCAGCTACTCAAGTCGGCAAACCCGTGGAGGACATCATGACCGAGTACCTGAGCATCAACGGCAACACCATCGCCTACGACGTGACCGGAGAAGGGCCTCTCGTTGTCCTCGCGCACGGCATGGGCGACAGCCGGCACTCCTACCGTTTCATCGTTCCCGCCCTGGTGGCGGCCGGGTACCGCCAGATCGGGCCGCCCCTGGTACACCGCATGCCGGTCAGAGGGGTGACGTTCAGCCGTGACAGCAGCACGCTGGCCACCGGCGACGACAAAGGCAAGATCAGGCTGTGGGACGTACGGCCGGTCGCCGACCTGTTCACGTCGGTCTGCGCGGCCGCGGTGCGCTCGCTGACCAAGGACGAGTGGCCCAGATATCTGCCTGCCAGCCAGGGTTATCTGAAGGTCTGCTAAGGGGTCCCGGTAGTAATCGCGGAAAACCCAACGGATATGAGTCTGACCTGCACGGATGGGGCTTGGCCCACCGTCCCGTGATCGTTTTTCTCAAGGAGTCTCCGCAGATCAACAGCAACATCGTTGGATTCGCGGCCGTTACTACCGAGACCCCGAGTAGGGGAACGGTCAGCCGCCGCCGCTGCACCGCCGTTACATCGCCGCCGACGTCCGCCTCACGCTCCCCCATGTCGTACCGCTCCGAAACTTTCACGCCCGGACGGCCACGATGGCGCTCGCGCACGGGCCGTCCTTGACGGGCGTGCGTTCCCCTCTCATCGTGGGAGCGCTCCCAGTCGATGGAAGGGGTACGACGTGCGTATCAGAGCGCTGTTGATTAGCGTGGGCCTGCTGGCCGCCGCCACCGTTCAGGTCAGTGGCGCCGCCGCCCAGGCCGCGGCCGGTCCGGTGCTCAGCGTGGACGCGTCCGCCTCGCGTCACGCGATCAGCCCGTACGTGTACGGCATGAACTTCGCCGACGCGGCGCTGGCACGGGATCTGCGGCTGCCGGTGCACCGGTGGGGCGGCAACGCCACCACCCGCTACGACTTCCGCAACGACACCAGCAACCGGGCCGCCGACTGGTACTTCGAGAACATCCCCAACGACAACACCGACCCCTCCACGCTGCCCGACGGGTCCGACAGCGACGAGTTCGTCGACCAGAACGTGGCCACCGGCGCCGACACGATCCTGACGCTGCCGCTGATCGGCTGGGCGCCCAAGGCGCGCGCCAAGGCGTGCGGGTTCAGCGTCGCCAAGTACGGGCCGCAGCAGTCGACCGACCCGTGGCAGCCCGACTGCGGAAACGGCAAGAAGCCCGACGGCACCAACATCACCGGCAACGACCCGCACGACACCAGCGCCGAGATCACCCCCGCCTACGTCACCGACTGGATCAACCACCTGAAGTCCCGCTACGGCGCCGCGAACAGCGGCGGGGTGAGGTTCTACAACCTGGACAACGAGCCCGACCTGTGGTTCTCCACCCACCGCGACGTACGGCCGGAAGGGCTGGGCTACGACGAACTCCGCGATCGCACCTACGCCTACGGCGCGGCCGTCAAGGCCGCCGACCCCGGCGCCAAGACGCTCGGCCCGGTCGGCTGGGGCCTGAACTCCCTCATCTACTCCGGCCTGGACCAGGACGTGTGCGGGCGCACCGGCTGCTGGTCCAACCCGCCCGACAAGGCCGCGCACGGCGGCCAGGACCTGGGCGCCTGGTACCTGGACCAGATGAAGGCCTACGAGAGCGCGCACGGCACCCGCATCCTGGACTACTTCGACAACCACATCTACCCCCAGCAGAGCGGCGTCCTCGGCGACAACGTCGACGCCGCCACGCAGGCGCTGCGGCTGCGCAGCACCCGCCAGCTGTGGGATCCCACGTACGTGGACGAGAGCTGGATCAACACCCCGGTGCAGTTCATCCCCCGGATGAAGAACCTGGTCGCCCAGCACTACCCGGGCACCAAGGTGGCCATCACCGAGTACAACTGGGGCGCCTTCGGGCACATCAACGGCGCGCTGGCCCAGGCCGACGTGCTGGGCATCTTCGGCCGTGAGGGCCTGGACCTGGCCACGCTGTGGACGGCGCCGACGACCGCGCAGCCGGTCGCCTACGCGTTCCGCATGTTCCGCAACTACGACGGCGCCGGCGGCGCGTTCGGCGAGACGTCGGTCAAGGCCACCAGCGCCGACCAGGACAAACTCGCCGTGTACGCAGCCGAACGGGCCGCCGACCAGGCACTGACCCTCGTCGTGGTGAACAAGAGCGGCGGCGAGCTGACCAGCGATGTGGCCCTGACCGGCCGGGCCGGCACCGCCCAGGTGTACCGCTACAGTGACGCCGACCTGACGACGATCCAGCATGGGGCGAACCTGACGGTGTCGGCGTCCGGCTTCACCGGCACGTTCCCGGCCAACTCGATCACCACGATCGTCGTCCCCAAGGGAACCACGACGTCCCCCTCCCCCTCCCCCTCGCCCTCCCCCTCGCCCTCGCCGAGCCCGTCCCCGAGCCCCAGCCCCAGCCCCAGCCCCAGCCCGTCCCCGAGCGCCTCGTGCACGGTCGCCTACACGATCGTCAACCAGTGGCAGGGCGGCTTCCAGGCCGGCGTGAAGATCGTCAACACCGGGGCGAGCGCCGTCAACGGCTGGCACCTGGACTGGACCTACGCCAACGGCCAGAAAGTCACCCAGTCCTGGAACAGCAGCTACAACCAGAGCGGCGCGAACGTGAGCGTCGTCAACGTGAACTGGAACGCGTCCCTGCCGGCCAAGGGCGGCAGCGCAGAGTTTGGCTTCCTCGCCTCCCGGACCGGGACGGCCAACGACGTGCCCGCCCAGTTCAAGCTCAACGGCGCGACCTGCGTGAAGGTATGAGAAACGGGAGCGGCCCGCGCTCGGGTGAGCGCGGGCCTGTCCGGGTCTGGCGAGGTCAGGCCTTGAGGTTTCGGGAGGCGCTCACGCGCGCATGCGTGAGGGCCCGCGCCGTCCTTGCGGCCGCCGACGATCTCGTGCGGCCGCAAGGACGGTGACCGCGATTCGGCGCCCACCGAGGCGGGCGCCGGCGAGCGACGAAACCCATGCCGGTCGCGTCACGGTGACCGCCCGTCGACCCGGCGCCCCGGGCAAGACCTCGCCCCTCCGGAAAACCACCAAACTCGGGGTAGACCATTCCCTATGCCGAGCTGGTCGCCCTCGGGTTCGTCACCGAATCGGAGGGCATCTCCTACGAGGAGGCCGTCGGCCGCTTCGGCTCACAGTCGTCCGACAGCCGAGTGATCGGCAAACTTGATGAGGAGTTCCCTGACGAAATCTCCGGCGTCGGACACGTCGACGACCGGCGGGGACTGCGCGTCGGCTTCAAGGGGCGCCCATCCCGGCTCGCGCGATCGAGCCGGCCAGGCCCCTTCCCGTGGAGGTCACCCTGATCGGCGGCAAGGGATTCTCGGCCTCGGAGCTCCGGCGGACCCAGGACACGGTCGTCTCCCGGCTCCGATCCCGTCCCGAGGCGGCAACGATGACGGCGCACTCGGATGAGGAGACCGGCCGCGTCAAGGTCACCGTTCAGCCGAAGGCGATGCCGGGCGATCCCGAGGAGTTCACGCGTGGGCTTCAGCACCCGCAGCTGGACAATCCGCACATCACCGTCGAGGTCACGCTCTCCACCGCCGCTTCGGTCACGGTCAGAGCCACCGGAGCCCCCGGCGTGCACACGGCTCGACCCCGAGCTTGATCCTTCACTCCGCTCCCTGGTGGCTGGGGACATGTTCGGGAGCGGAGGGCCCGGACGGGAGATCTCCCCTGGGCTGCATCCGGACGGATCCGGCTAACGAAACAGATAATGGCAAGGGTGATGTTTCCGGCCAGAAGCCCACAGCACCTCCTCGATGCCGTAGAACGGAAGAGAGGCGGCCGGCCCCCGGTGCGCGTCCGATCGAAAAGGTCGTTCGCTCGCGGGAACCTCCCCCGCCCGGCGATCCGCAGGCCCTGATCCCGGGATCGCCCCGGAACCAAAGCGGAACGGAAAGCTCTTGAACCTGTCGGTGCGTCTTCTCCGCGTACACGCGGCGACCTTCGTGGTCACCGTCGCCGGTGACCTGGACCTGTACAGCGCGCCGCTGCTCTCGCCGTTGCTGGCCCCGCCGCCGGGGCCCGGCCCCCGCCACATCGTGCTGGACGCGGCCCGGCTGATCTTCTGCGACGTGGCCGGGGCGCGCCTGCTCACCTCCACCCACCAGATCCTGAAGGAGACCGGCGGGGGCCTGGTGATCGCCGGCGCGCCGGGCTCGCTGCGGCGGCTGACGGCGCTTGTCGCCGGGCACCCCGCCGACGCGCCGGCGCACCACGCCGACGTCCCCGAGGCCCTGCGGGCCTGCGCCGGACCCGGCGGTGAGGACGTTTCACCGTACGCGCCCCGGCACCTGCCCTCCTTCCGCGGCCTGGGCGCGGGCCGCGGCGCCCCCACGGGCGCGCGGGTCCGCCGCCGTACCTGATCGTTCTCGGGGTGCCGGTAAGAAACGTGTCATGAGCCCCGAACGAGCGGCACCGCGCAGGCCACCATCATGAACCCGTCGGGGTCGAACCCTGCCCGGCCCTGACGTGATCTTGTACGGAATCGATCGTCTCTGAGGCACCTTTCAACTGAGAGGGAGCGGGGTCACGGCGGAGGAGCTCGCGCCGGTGCTGCGTGTCGCCGACCGCCGCGCCGCTCAGCGGCGCCGCGCCCGCCGTGCCGCAGGAGCGTTCCGATACACCGTCCAGCGGATCGCCGACCGCCTCGACGTCAGCCCGCGCCACTGTCCACCGCCAGCTGGACCCCGACAGGCCGGTCTGGGCACACGGGGCCCGGGGCTGCCCTCGATCGCACATCGCGGCGGTAAGCCAAGCCCGCCGGCCAGGACGCCGTCATGCTGTTTTGAGCGCACACCCACTTGATTACGGGCGTGACGCAACCTCCTGGGGGGCTTGTGCATGTAGAAGACATGAAATCCGAGATCATCCATCCGCCCCCAGGCTCCCCGGGCGGTGAGGCCTCGGCCGACACGGTCGTAGCCGAGTTGTTCCTCGTTCACCGCCTCGCGCTTGTGCGCCTGGCGTTCCTGTTGGTGGGCGATCAGGAGAGTGCCGAGGACGTGGTCCAGGACGCGTTCGCTGCGGTGTATCGCAGGTGGAGCCGGTTGTCCGACCGGGAGCAGGTACTGCCGTACCTGCGCACGGCCGTGGTCAACGGGTGCCGGATGGTCTTACGGCGCAGGGCGATCGGCGGGCGGTTCCGCGGTCACCGCGAGGTTCCCTTCTGGTCGGCGGAGGCGGCGGTGCTGTTGGGGGAGACCCGGCGGCGGGTGTTCTTGGCCGTGCGGGCTCTGCCCCGACGTCAGCGCGAGGTGTTGGTGCTGCGGTTCTACCTCGACCTGCCGGAAGCGGAGATCGCCCAGGTGATGGGGGTCAGCCGCGGAACGGTCAAATCAACGGCATCCCGGGCGCTGAAGGTGCTCGCCGCGAAACTGCAGGAGGAGCTATGACTCGAAACGTTGAAGACCGACTCCGTGACGCTTTCACCGCCGGTGCGGAACTCGTGTCCCCGGAGAGCCTGAAGACTGTCGCGGCTCCTGCCGCGGTCCGGCGGCGCAGGGGTTTCAGGGGCCTGCCGGTGCTGGCGGCCGCGTCCGTCGCGGTGGTGCTCGGCACGGTCGCGATCGTCCCCTCGCTGTTGCGCCATTCGGCGGCTCCGGCGGGGTTCACCGCCGTTGTGGACGCGTTGGCGCGGCGGGTCGAGCAACCGCGTGAATACTGGCGTAGCGAATTGGAGACGCTGGAGTGGGGTCGGCCGATCGGGCAGAGGTACAACATCGAGGACAAGGTCCGCCGGGTCTCCTGGGCCACTTCCCGCGGCCCTGTCGTGGAGACCACGCCGCTCTACACCCGGCCCCTCACGACCGCCGACGAACGGAAATGGCGTGAGACGGGTGCGCCCGCCCTGTGCGGTTTCGCGGTGGGCTGCAAAAATGTGCAGGGTCGGCGTGGCCGGACGTCCCGCGACTTCCCAGGGGGCTTCGAGCTCGCCGGGGGGGTGTCACTGACCCGTTCCCAGCTCCTCGCGCTACCACAGGACCCACAGCGGCTGAGAGCGGAGTTGTTGCTGCGGCTGCGGGACATGCGGCGCCAGGAACCTGCCCTTACAGGCCGTTCCTACGTCAAGCGACCCTCGGAGCAGGACATGCTGTGGGGGTTGGGCGAGAAACTGCTCATGTACGCGCCCACCCCTCCTGCGGTGCGGGCCGCTGTCCTGCGCATGATGGCCGCGACGCCGGGCGCGCGGACCGTGGACGAGGCCAGGGACGCCGAAGGGCGAAGCGGCATGGCCATCGTACGCAGAACCGATCGCGATCCGCTGGAACGGCGGCTGTTGATCGATCGGTCCAGCGGCGACGTACTCGGGACGACGACTGTGGTGGCCGGGCCACTGCCTGAGACCTCCGGCCTGGACATCGGCGACATGGCCGACGCGCAGGTGGTCAAGGAACTCGGCTGGACCGGCGAGGGACCCCGGCTCCCCGAAGGGTGCAGCCGGCAGGCCGGGAAAACCTGTGACGGCTCTTGAGCGTGTCACGCCACAAGCGCCGGGCCCGAGGCCCTGGAGAAGGTGCCGATCCACCGGCACGGCCCCTGGTGCGATGAGGGACCGGAGACGGGAGGGAGTTCTTTTCGATTGCCACGGCGAACCACGGACGGCGGCCCGGGGGCCCGGCGGCGATCACGGAGGATCCGGCGAACCCACCTACGGGCCGCGCGAGGTGACACCGTCGTCGGCACCCACGGTGCACGCAGACCGAAGGAGTGTGTACTCAGGCGTAACGACAGGCCGGACCGCGGCGGGCATTCTTCGACAGGAAGAAGGAAGAACATCCTGAAAGGAGAACTGCGCATGTCGCAGCGAACAAAGCGGGGGCTCCGCGTGGGTGCCACCACGCTGAGAATTCTCGGCGCCGTCGGTGCCGCGGCCGTGCTGGTGCCCGCCCTGGCGATCGGCTCGGCCCAGGCCTCCCCCACCGGAACCGCCCGTCAGGCGGCCGTGGTCACCGGTGTCCACGTCTACGACAAGACGCGCTTCACGGGCCCGGACACCTGGCTCAACGGGAACGTCGGCGAGTGCAAGTACGTCGGTGCCGGCTGGAACGACATCATCAATTCCGCCCGTACCGAGAGCGACCGCGTGGTGGAACTGTGGGACAACTCCGGTTGCACCGGGGGTTCGATCGTCGTCGACAGAACCGGCTACGGCTCGATCGGCAACTGGGTCAGTGCCTACCGTATCCGCTAGTCGGGTGACTGCCGGTCACCGGGACCTCCGGTCCCACGACTGATCGGCCTCGGGGCGGGCGCGCGCCGCTCCCGCCCCGAGGCCGGCAGGCGAACCGTGTGCCGGTGCCCGTGACCGGAAGGTGACGGCGAGGATCCGATCGCGTTCGGCGTCGGCACGGACGGCGTCCCCGCCGCTGGTCAGTCCGGGGGCACCGTGGCGCACTGCTGCCGGAACTGGCGCGGGGACAGACCGTAGGCGTCGCGGAAGACCTGGCTGAAGTGCTGGAGGTTGGAGAACCCCCACCGGGCCGCGATCGCGGTGATCGTACGGTCGGCCAGCCAGGGCTCGGCCAGGTCGCGCCGGCACCGTTCCAGGCGGCGTTCGCGGATCCAGCCGGCGACGGTGTGCTCTTCGGCGCGGAACAACCGGTGCAGGTAGCTCACCGAGATGTGGTGGGCCGCGGCGATCGCGGCCGGGCTCAGGTGGGCATCGCCCAGGTTCGCCTGGACGAAGGCGTGGATCTGGGCGAGCAACGCGCGCCGCCGGTTGCCCGCCGGCACCGCGTCGTGGGCGTCCAGCGCGTCGGCCAGCGCGGCGGTCAGGACGTCGAGCGTCAGGGTGGAGGCCCGCATCGCCTCCGCCGGACCGAACTCCTCCAGGCGCCGGGCCAGCTGCAGCAGGAACGGCGAGGCCAGCGCGCCGATGCCTCGGTCACCCCGGATGCGGAGCCCGCTGAGCTCTCGCAGGCCCCGCTCGGGCAGCGTCAGCAACGAGCGCGGGAAGTGCAGCGTCAGCAGCCGGCCGCCCGCGGGGTCCCTCGACCCGAAACTGGTCAGGTAGGGGTGCGAACTGTCACGGAGCATCAGGTCTCCGACACGCAGGTCCGCCTGCCGGTCGGCTTGCTCCCCCCTGGCGTGACCGTGGACGATGCAGGTCACGAAGTAGGTCTCGGGGTCGGAGCGGCGGATCAGCCGGGGCGTGCGCCGGATCGTCAGCGACGGCGCGGTCAGCAGGGTCGCCTGAAGGGGGCCGAGCTCGCTGAGAGCGGCCCGAACGGTGAACGTGCTTTCCAGAGACGGCTCGCAGTGGGCGTCCAGTGGCATCCACATCTTCGAGTTCGTCTCGCGCCAGAGGGCGAACCGGTCTTCCACCGGGGCCTCGGCGAAGCTGACCACGTCCACGGTTTCTCCACATCGAAGTGTCGCTCTGGGGCCGACCCAGCATCACCCGATGGCCCCCTCGAACACAACCTGGGTGCACGGCGGCCGGCGGCGCCGGGCACCATGCCGACGTCATCGAGGCCCTGCGGGCCTGCGCCGGACCCGGCGGTGAGGACGTTTCACCGTAGGCGTCCCGGCACCCGCTCTCCTTCCGCGGCCTGGGCGCGGGCCGTCGTACCCGATCGTCCTCGTCCCGGGCGGGCCGGTCAGGTGGCGCCGGACCGGGCCGCGGTGACGACCACCGTGGCGTAGGGCATCGTGAAGGCGCCGCCCATCGCGTCGACGGCGGCCCCGACGCCCTCCAGGATGTGTTCCAGCGCGTCCGGCGAGAGCCCGGTGAGGGTGCCGCCGGTGGGAAGCTGGTCCAGCCACTCGTCGCGGGTGTAGGTGCGCTCCCAGTCGAACCGCCACTGCCGGGGCTCGTCGAAGCCGCCCACCTCCCGGACCCCGCCGGAGGCGTTGTCGAACAGCGGCTGGTACCCGTCCACGGCCGACCTCATCGCCCGCGGGTCGACCGTGAACGGTGAGTCGGGCACCACCTGCCGGAAGGCCTCGGCGAAGGCCTCGGCCACGGCGGGCGGGAGCTCGAACACGTGCCAGAAGAGCGCCAGCCGCCCGCCGGGGCGCAGCACCCGCGCGGCCTTGGCCGCTCCCGCGACCGGGTCGACCCAGTGCCAGGCCGTCCCGGCGACGACCGCGTCGAACGTCCGGCCGGCGGGGTCCCACTCCTCGAACGTGGCCACCTCGACCTCGACCCCGCTGCGCCGCGCGAAACCGGCCATGCGCGCGTCGGGTTCGACGCCGAGCACGGCGCAGCCGGCCGCCTGGAACTGGCGGGCCGCCGTGCCGGTGCCGCAGCCGACGTCGAGGACGCCGGGCCCGGGGGCGGCGGCGACGATCCGTTCCACCATGGCGTCGGGGTAGGGCGGCCGGGTGCGGTCGTAGCGTTCGGGGTCGACGCCGAACGACTCGGCCACCCGCCGGTGGCGGTGGGGGGTGATCTCGGAGGGGGACGCCTGTCCGGCGGGCTGAGTGGGCACGCGCCCACGTTAATGGGCACATGCCCACTCGTCAATCGTGACGGGACGCGGGGCGGCGGCGGGTTTACCGACAGCGGACCTACGGCAGGCGCCCAGGTCACCCGGCCTCGACCGGCCATGGGTAGGTCCGAGACGACGATCGACGATGGAAGAAGGCCCTCATGCGAGCGACCATGATCTACGGCGCCGGTGACGTGCGCGTGGAGACCGTGCCCGACCCGGTGCTGCACGAGCCCACCGACGCCCTGGTACGCGTGCTGCGCTCGTGCGTCTGCGGCAGCGACCTGTGGCCCTACAGGTCCCGCCCGGCCGGCGAGCAGGGCGACCGCATCGGGCACGAGTTCCTCGGCGTCGTCGAGGACGTCGGCACGGACGTGGGCGGGCTGCGGCGCGGCGACGTCGTGGTGGCGCCGTTCGTCTGGGCGGACAACACCTGCGACTTCTGCCGCGAGGGCCTGCAGACCTCCTGCCGGCACGGCGGCCAGTGGGGCGCGGACGGCGTGGACGGCGGCCAGGGCGAGGCGGTGCGCGTCCCCCAGGCCGCCGGCACCCTGGTCAAACTGCCCGTCGGCGAGGACGACGAGCTGCTGCCGTCCCTGCTGACGCTGTCGGACGTGTTCCCGACCGGCCACCACTGCGCGGTCACCGCCGGGGTCGGCCCGGGCACGACGGTGACCGTGATCGGCGACGGCGCGGTCGGGCTGATGGCCGTGCTGGCGGCCAGGCGCCTGGGCGCCGAGCAGATCGTCCTCATGGGCCGCCACGAACAGCGCACCGACCTGGGCCGCGACTTCGGCGCCACCGACGTCGTGGCCGAACGCGGCGACGAGGGCGTCGAGCGGGTGCGGGAGCTGACCGGCGGGGACGGCACCCGGGTCGTGCTGGAGTGCGTCGGCACCGAGCAGGCCATCGCGACGGCGTTCGCCGTGGCCCGCGACGGCGGCACCGTCAGCCGGGTCGGCGCGCCGCAGTACGAGAAGGTGCCGATGGGCTTCGGCGAGTTCTTCCGCAACCTCACCCTGACCGGCGGCGTCGCCCCGGCCCGCGCCTACATCGAGGAACTGATGCCCGAGATCCTGGACGGCACCCTGCGGCCCGGCCGCGTCTTCGACCGCACCGTCGGCCTGGAGCAGGTGCCTGACGGCTACCGCGCGATGAACGACCGCACCGCGCTGAAGGTCCTCGTCCGGCCGTGATCACGAGGCCGGGCCGGACACGATGCTCGGCCCGCTCCGCGACGTCGTCGACGCCCTGCTGACCGTCCCCGATCGCGCCCCGCCTGTCCTCGCCCGCCGCCCCGGGCCAGGTCACGCCGTCGGGGACACCACGCAGAACTCGTTGCCGTCGGGGTCGGCCATCACCACCCGATCGGCCTCGTGCGGGCCGGCGTCGATCCTCTTGGCCCCGAGGGAGACGAGGCGGTCTACCTCCGCGTGCAGATCACCGTGCGCGGGCGGGGCGAGGTCGAAGTGCAACCTGTTCTTCCCCGTCTTCGGCGCCACCGGCGGGCCGCCCCACGTGATCTTCGGGCCGCCGTGCGGCGAGCGGACGGCGGTCTCCAGGTCCTGGTCCCAGACCAGCGGCCAGCCCAGCGCCTCGCTCCAGAAGTACCCCACCTGCTGCGAACCGTCGCACGCGAGCGCCCCGACGAACCCGCAGTCGGCGAGGAACTCGTTGCCCGGCGCGATGACGCAGAACTCGTTGCCCTCGGGGTCGGCGAGCACCACGTGCCCCTCCTCGGGAAGCTGCCCGATGTCGATGTGCCGCGCGCCGAGTTCGAGTGCCCTGGCCACCGTCCGGCTCTGGTCCTCCAGGGAGGTGCTCGTCAGGTCGAAGTGCATCTGGTTCGGGACGGTCTTCTGCTCCCGCGTCTCGAGGCACCGGATCCGGAACCCGGTGTCGTCGCCCGGCAGGAGCGTGAAGCCGTCGCGGGGGTCGTCGGCCAACTCCCAGCCCAGGAGCCCGCCCCAGAAGCGCGCCAGGCGCAGCGGGTCGTTCGCATCGAAACAGAGCGCGACGAGCTGAGCAGTCATCCCGCATCACCAATCTGCCGACTCACGGGCGCGGGAGAGGCACCTGCCGCCGCGCATGACGGAGGCCAACGCTAACCCGCCCCGCGACCGCGGCGCCAACGGATTTTACGCCCCCCGGTGAGCCTGGCGACGTCCCTCGGCGAGCCGGGCGACGTCCACCCGGAGACGGACGATCACCCGGTGGACGGCACACCGCTCCCGTGGCGAGAACTCCCCCGATGCCGGCGAACGATCGACGGCCGGCGGAGGGCCGACGCAGAGCCGACGCAGAGCCAGCGGAGAGCCGACGGTGGGCCGGGGGCCGGACCGTCGTCTCGGCGACCCGCCCGGGGTGTCCGCGTCGGGCAACGTCACGGTTCGATACTGTCGACGCATGATCGCTGGATACGCGCAGGTAACGACCGCGGAGCGGGACACCGGCCACCGGATCGACGCGCCGATCCACGCCGCCGCCGACCGCGCCACGACCGGGACGACGGCATGAACGCCTCCGAACGCACCGACCCTCCCGAGGCGACCGGAACGGCCGGGACGACCAGCCCCCCCGAGGCGACCGGCCTTCCCGAGGCGACCGATCCTTCCGAGGCGACCGGGTCGACGGCCGCCCCCGAGCCTCCTCGGCGGCTGCTCACCGACTGGCGGTTCGTGACACCGCCGCTCGCCGTCGTCGTGCTGGTCGCCTCCTGGGGCCGGGACCTTCCCGCACCGCTGCTGGTGGTCATCGCCGTGGTGCTGGGCGCCGCGGTGCTGGCCGCCGTGCACCACGCCGAAGTCGTCGCCCACCGTGTCGGCGAGCCCTTCGGATCGCTGCTGCTGGCCGTCGCCGTCACCGTCATCGAGGTCGCCCTGATCGTGACCCTCGTGATCTCCGGCGGGCCCGGGACGGCATCACTGGCCCGCGACACCGTCTTCGCCGCCCTGATGATCACCTGTAACGGGATCCTCGGGCTGTCGCTGTTCATCGGCGCCGTCCGCTACCGCCTCGCGGTGTTCAACGCCGAGGGAACCGGCGCCGCCCTGGCCACCGTCGCGACCCTCGCCGTCGTCTGCCTCGTGCTGCCGACCTTCACCACCGCCCGCTCCGGGCCGCAGTTCTCCCCGACGCAGCTGATCTTCGCCGCCGTGGCGTCCGTCGCCCTCTACGCCGCGTTCGTCAGCACCCAGACCGTCCGCCACCGCGACTTCTTCCTGCCCGTCACCAGCGAGGGCAAGGTGATCAACGACGCCGACAACGACGACCACGCCGACCCGCCCACCGCCCGCGCCGCCCTCATCAGCCTGGTACTGCTGCTCGTCGCCCTGGTCGCGGTCGTCGGCCTGGCCAAGGTCCTCTCCCCCGCCATCGAGGAGACCGTCGCCGGTCTGAGCCTGCCCCACTCGTTCGTCGGCGTGATCATCGCCCTGCTCGTCCTGCTGCCGGAAACCCTCGCCGCGGCCAACGCCGCCCGCCGCAACCGCATCCAGGTCAGCCTCAACCTCGCGCTGGGCTCCGCCATGGCCAGCATCGGCCTGACCATCCCCGTGATCGCCATCGCGACGATCTGGCTCCCCGGACCCCTGTCCCTGGGCCTCGGCGCGAACCAGATCGTCCTGCTCGCGATCACCGTCATCGTCGCCACGCTGACCGTCGTCCCGGGCCGGGCCACCCGCCTGCAGGGACTCGTCCACCTCATCCTGCTCGGCGCGTTCCTCCTGCTGGCCGCCCACCCCTGAGGCGTGCGGCCCCGGACGTCCCCGCCGGACCGGCATCGGAGAAGGTGCCCTCCCGGACGGACGGGGCGGCCGCGCCCGGTCCCGGAGATCGGCGCGGCCGAACCGGGCCGGCGCCTCCCGCCGGCGCCGGCCCGCGGCCCTCGGCGGGCCCCCTCGATCAGCAGCGCCGTCCCCGAGTGATCGAGCGGCACGCCGGCGCCGGTCCGCGACCCTCGGCGGGCACCGGGGCGGCCGGCCGGCGGTGCATGACGGTCATAGGCGAGGCGGCGATCACGGCCGGCGGGGCGAAGCCACACGGTGATCACAAGGGCCGCCCGTGTGGCGCCGCGAGCGGGCGAAATCCGGATGAGCCGGAAGCGTCGAGGCTGCTACCGTGATCGTCATGGCACGAGGTATCTGGTCGCAGAAGGTCCGTTCCGCCCGCTGACGGCGGCGCCTTCCTTCTGCTGAGTCCGCGCTCGCCGTCCCGGTTCCCGCCGGGCGGCCCGTGACCGCTGCCCGGCTCCACTGCGAGCTGCGGAGCACCGTTGAACCTCACCCCGAACCCCGAAACCCCGGGCCGCGAAACGCCGAGCCCGGAAAACACGAGCCCGGAAAACACGTCCCTGCCCGTCGAGGCGGGTGACAACGCCCACGTCCGCGCCACCGGCGTCACCGTGACCCGCGGGTCCCGCCGGATCCTGGACGACGTGTCGATCACCGTCTCCGCCCGGTCGCGGGTCGCCGTCGTCGGTGAGAACGGCCGCGGCAAGACGACGCTGCTGCACCTCCTTGCCGGGCTCCTCACGCCGGACGCGGGCACCGTGCACCGGGCCGGCACGATCGGCCTGGCCCGCCAGGAACTGTCCGCGCGTGACGGCGAGACCGTCGGCTCCCTGACGTCCGAGGCGCTGGCCGCCTCGCTCGCGGCCCTCGGCGCGCTGGAGGAGGCGACCCTCGCCATGGCCGGGGGTGACTCCGCCGCCGACGACCGCTACTCCGCCGCGCTCGACGCCGCCGTCCGGCTGGACGCGTGGGACGCCGAACGCCGCGTCGACGTCGCCCTCGAAGCCCTCGGCGCCTGCACCGACCGCGACCGTCCGCTGGCGACGCTGTCGGTCGGGCAGCGCTACCGGGTACGGCTGGCGTGCCTGCTCGGCGCGCGGCACGACGTGCTGCTGCTCGACGAGCCGACCAACCACCTCGACGCCGGCGGGCTGGACTTCCTGACCCGCAGGCTGCGCGAGCACGACGGCGGTCTCGCCCTCGTCAGCCACGACCGGGCGCTGCTGCGCGACGTCGCGGACCGCTTCCTCGACCTCGACCCGACCCGCGACGGGAAGCCGCGGCTGTACGCGGGCGGCTACGACGCCTGGCAGGAGGCCCGGCGTCGCGAGCGCGAGCACTGGGAGCAGGACCACGAACAGCAGCTGGCCGAGCACCGGCGGCTGCAGGACGCGGTGTCGAAGGCCCGCGACCGGCTCTCCACCGGCTGGCGGCCGGACAAGGGAACCGGTAAGCACCAGCGCCAGTCCCGCGCACCGGGCGTCGTGCAGGCCCTGAACCGGCGGCGGGACGCCTTGCGGGAGCACCGGATCGACGTGCCGCAGCCCCCGCCGACGTCGCGGTGGCCGGACCTGAGCGTCCGGCCGGGCTCGCCGCAACTGCGCGCGTACGGTATCGCCGTCGACGGGCGGCTGGCCGGTCCGGTCGACCTCACCCTCGACGGAGGCGACCGGCTGCTCGTCACCGGTCCCAACGGCGCGGGGAAGTCCACGCTGCTCGCGGTGCTGGACGGCTCGCTGGAACCCACGACCGGGCACGTCCGGACGGCGAGGGAGGCGCGGATCGCCAGGGTCACGCAGGAGACCGCCGGGCAGGACCCCGCGCTCACCGCCCACGAGGCCTACACCCGCCATGTGGGACGGCTGGTGGCCCGCGGGGCGCTGCGCGACGCCGACGCCGTCCCGCTCGGAGCGCTCGGGCTGCTGGACGCCGAGGCGGCGCGCACGCCGGTCGGGCGGATGTCGCAGGGGCAGCGGCGGCGCCTCGACCTGGCGCTGGCGCTGGCCGGGCGGCCCGGCCTGATCCTGCTCGACGAGCCGACCAACCACCTGTCGCCGGCGCTGGTCGACGAGCTGACCGATGCGATCCGCGCCACGAGCGCCGCCGTCGTCGTCGCCACGCACGACCGGCAACTGCTGCGTGACCTGGCCGGCTGGCCGCGCCTGGAGGTGGGGGAGCTTTCGGCGGCGGATCTCTGACACGCGGATCGGGGCCGGCGTCCCTCCCGCGCCGCGGACACGCGAAGGCGTCCGCGGCGGCTCCCCGGACGGTCCGGTCCCGATGTTCCCCCCATCCCGGCCCGTGCCGCCCGCCGGGCCGGGTCAGGGGGGCGCGTCGCCGCGCGCGGCCTCCTGGGCGCACACCTCGTCCAGGTCGTCGAGCCGCCGCATGCCGTACACGCCGCGGGCCGTGCGCGGGTTGGCGGCCAGCCACTCCTGGTTGCGGGCGAAGAACCACCAGTAGCCCGCGGTGAACGGGCAGGCGTCCTCGCCGGTCCGCCGGGAGGGCCGGTAGCGGCAGGACCCGCAGAAGTCGCTCATGCGGTTGATGTACGCGCCCCCGGCCGCGTACGGCTTGGTCGCCAGCATGCCGCCGTCGGCGTGCTGCGACATGCCGACCACGTTGGGCACCATCACCCAGTCGTACCCGTCGACGAAGCAGCGGTGGAACCACTCGGTCAGCCGCGCGGGGTCGTACCCCCGCTGGAGCGCGAAGTTGCCGAGCACCATCAGCCGGATGATGTGGTGGGTGAACCCGGTGTCGCGCACCTGGGCCAGCGCCCACGACAGGCAGCGCGCCTCGACGGCGTCGGCGTCCAGCTCCTCGAACCAGGCGGGCGGAGCCACGCGGGCCGACAGCCGGTTGAGGTCGCGGTAGTCCTCGCCGAAGTACCAGTACAGGTGCCAGATGTAGTCGCGCCAGCCGATGAGCTGCCGCACGTACCCCTCGACGCTCGCGAGCGGGGCGTGGCCCGCCCGGTAGGCGGCCTCGGCGGCCCGCACGCACGTCATGGGGTCGAGCAACCCGAGGTTGACGGCGGGCGAGAGCATGCTGTGCGCCATGAACGGGTCGTCGGCGAGCATCGCGTCCTGGTGCGGGCCGAAGGCGGGCAGCCGTTCGCCGACGAAGCTCCGCAGCGCGTCGCGGGCCTCCGCGGCGGTGGCGGGGAACGTGCGCGGGCCGTCGCGCCCGACGAAGGACACCTCGCCGTCGCGTTCCCACCGGTCGAGGTCGTGGCGCACCCGCTCGTCGATCTCGTCCTCCTCGGCCGTCCACGGGCCGGGCACGTCCAGCCCTCCCGGGGGCGGCGGCTCGCGGTTCTCCGCGTCGAGGTTCCACCGGCCGCCGGCGGGATCGTCGCCGTCCATGAGCACGTCCAGGCGGCGCCGGGCGTCGCGGTAGAAGTCCTCCATGAGCAGCCGGTGGCCGCCCCTGCTCCCGGCCCAGGTGCTGAACTCCTCCGCGGTGCTGGTGAACCCGCGCGAGGGCAGGACGGTCACCTCGGGACGGCTGCGGACGAACGCGTCGGCCGCGTGGCTGGTGGGCCCGCAGACGGTGACCGGGCCGCCGGCGCGGCCGAGCGCCTCGGCGAAGGTGGCGGTCCGCAGGAAGAGGGCGCGCTCACCCAGCTCGGCCGCCCGGTGCCGCAGCGCCGAGAGCACCAGGTGCGCCTTCTGCCGGTGGTAGCGCCGCCGTCGCAGCGCCGACCTGGCCTCGACCAGCAGCACCGGCTGGTCGCCGGAGTCGAGGAAGTGCTCCCCGAGCTGATCGGCGAAGAGCCATCGCCTGCCGTGTTCCCCCATGCCGCCATCCTGGCCGCTCGGGGCACCTTTTCCCGCGCGCCTCGCGGGTCGGGCCGCGCCGGGTGCGGCTCCTCGTGGCGGCCGTGACCGTCCAGGGTCGCCGGGTCCCGGCCGCCGGCGCGCTCATCGCCGCCGCCGGGAACGTGATCGCTCACCGTCCGGTGCGGGCGACTCACCCCCGCGCGGCGTCCGTGACGCCGTAGCGCAGATGGACCACGCCGTTGCCGAAGCGCCGCTCGTCGAGCAGTTCCAGGTCGACGCGCACGTCGCCGGGGAAGAACGCGGTGCCGCCGCCGACGATCGCCGGTCCGACGAAGAGGTGGTACTCGTCGACCAGGCCGGCCCGGATCGCCTGCGCCGCCAGGTGCGGCCCGGCGACGGCGATGTCGAGGTCGCTCCCGGCCTTCAGCCGCCGTACCGCCTCCGGGTCGAACGTCCGCTCGACGCGGGTCCGTTCGCCGGTCACCTCGCGAAGCGTCGTGGAATAGACGATCTTGTCGGCGGCCTGCCAGACCCGCGCCCACTCCAGGACGAACGGCTCCTGGCCGGGCAGCGTGTGCGCGGTCTCCCAGTAGGCCATCGTGTCGTACATCCGGCGGCCGTACAGGTACGTGCCGATCGACCGCCCGTGCTCGTTGATGAACCTGTGCGACTCCTCCTCGGGGCCGCCCCAGCCAAAGTCGCCGTTCCTGTCGCTGATGTAGCCGTCGAGTGACGTGATCATCGAGTAGACGAGCTTACCCACGGTGTTCCTTCCTTCCTGTGCCGACGATGACCCCAGCGATCGAGGCGCGACCCGCGCGGGACCGGCCGGCCCTTCCCGTCAGGGGCGTGTGACGCGGAGCCGCGCGTCGACGGCGTTGTCGAAGCGCGCGTCCCCGCCCCGGATCAGGACGAAGTGCCGTCGCACGTCGGCGCCGTAGGCCACCAGGGGGCCGGACGGCGCGAGGTCGTCCCCGGTGAGCTCCCTGCCCGCGGGAAGGCGGGCGTTGATCGTCGCCATGGCCTCGGCGGGATCGTCGGCGGGGCCGGCGGTCGCCTCCAGGTAGAGCGCCTCGGCGCCGCCCACGGGGGCGTGGGAGTCGAAGACCGTGACGGCCACGTCCGGGCGTTCGGCGAGGTTGCGGGAGTGCCTGCTGCCGGGTGACGACACCCAGAAGAGCCGGTCCTCGTCGCGGGCGGCGAAGAAGACGGGGGTGGCCCACGGCCGCCCCCGGCCGTCGGCGGTGGCGAGCACGAGGTAGCGGCAGTCGCCGAGCAGCCGGGGAACCGTCTCCCACATGACGACCTCGGCCGGTGCGCTCCTCTGGCCGTCCTCGGGTGCCGGCCTGTTCGCCGCGCTCGTGTCCGTCATCGTTCCCCCTGTGATCGCCGGTGGTCCGCACATCCTCGCGTTCACCGCACGGCCTCATCAACGACGGGATCTGGAACGATCGTTCACACCTGCTGAAGAATGAGGGAGCGGTGGAACGTCAGGACATCGAGGTGTTCCTCGTGCTCGCCGAGGAGCTGCACTTCGCGCGCACGGCCGAGCGCCTCCGCGTCTCGGCCGCGACGATCAGCCAGACCGTCGCCAAGCTGGAGCGCCGCTTCGGCGCGCCGCTGTTCCACCGCACCACCCGCCGGGTCGAGCTGAGCCCGCTCGGCAGGCAGCTCCTGGACGATCTGCGGCCCGCGCACGCGCAGGTCCAGGCCGCGATCGCGCGGGCGACCGCGGCGGGGCACGGCATCACCGGCACGCTGGACGTGGGCTACATGTCGGCCGCGGTGGCCCAGGTCCTCCTGCCGTTCGCCGACGGTTTCCGCCGCCGGGTGCCCGGCCGCCGGGTGGCCATCCGTGAGACCGCGCTCGCCGACCTCTTCGGCCCCCTGCGCCGGGAGGAGGTCGACCTGTCGGTGCTGCCCCTGCCGGTCCGGGAGCCGGACCTCGCCGTCGGGCCGGTGCTGCTGTCGGAGCCGGCGATGCTCGCCGTGCCCGCGGACCATGCGCTGGCGCGCCGCACCCGTGTCGGCCACGACGAGATCGCGCGCGAGAGGGTCTTCTTCGCCGACGACCTGCCCGGTTACTGGATCGACCACCACCTGCCGGTGCCCGGCCGTGACACCGTGTCCCTGCCGGGTTTCCAGGAGATCCTCGCCTACGTCACCTCGGGCCACGGCGTCGCCCTCGTCGGCGCCCAGACGCCGGACCTCTACCCGCGCCCCGGCCTGGCCTGCGTCCCCGTGGAGGGCGGCGCCACGTTCGACTACGCCGTGGTCTGGCGCGCCGACCGGCTCAGGCCCATCGCCGGGGCCTTCCTCCACCACGTCACTCCCCCGGCCGATGACTGAACGACGGGAGTTCCCGCGAACGCGACGACGGTGAGCTCCTCACCCGAGGGCGCGGGCCAGGGCCTCGGCCCTGCGGTGGTCGTACGGTGCGGCCAGGCGTTCGGCGGTCGCCATCGCCCGCTCGGCCGCCCGCCTGGCCTGCCTCCGCCCGCCCAGGGCATCCAGGACCAGCGCCAGAGCCCAGCCGATCCGGGCGGCGGCGCCGGGGTTGCGGGCGGCGTACCGGGACAGGTGCCCGAGCAGGAAGGAAGCCGTGGCCCGGTCCCCTCCCGCGTCCCCGAGCAGCTCGGCCAGGCCCGTCCAGCACTCCAGCATGCCGGGCTGCACCGTCGGCAGCCGCCGGGCCAGCGTCAGCGCCCGGGCCAGCGTCTCGGGCGCCCGCGCCGGGTCCAGGCGGGCCGCGACGGTGAGCAGGCGCAGCTCCTGGATCGCGCGGCTCGACGGGCTCTCGCGCAGGCCGATCTCCTCCGCGTGCGTACGCCGCCGCTCGTGCGAGGCGCGGGCGGCCGCCAGCAGCTCCCGGACCCGCTCCACCGGCACCCCGTCCAGGCGCAGCGACGCCTCCGCCCGGCCGGTCAGGCACCAGTGGCGGCCGATGTCGTCCCCGCCCACCCGCGCGACCGCCAGCTCCTCCGTCTCCGCGTACCCGGCGGCCGCCGCGGCGAAATCGCCCTGCCACAGCGCGGTCTCGGCGAGCATGCCGGCGCAGTTCTCCGCGACCCGCGGGTCGATCGTCCGCGACCGTCCCTCCGCGAACGACCGCCTGGCGTCCTCGAACCGGCCCGCGTGGAGCAGGTCGATGCCCCGGGCCAGCCGGGCCCGGTGCACGGCCTCGTCCGGACGGTCGACGCCGGAGAGCGCCCGGTCGGCGAGGCCGCCGTAGCGGCCGGCGATCCGGTGGCGGCCGGCGAGGCGGGCGATGGTGGCGAAGTTCGCGTAGGACTCGGCGCGCAGGGCCGGGTCGGTGCCGCGGTCGGCGGCGTTGAGCTGGCGCAGCGAGGTCAGCAGCATCACGGGGAGGTCCTGCCGGTGGTAGGCGAGCCGGGCGAGCAGGGTCAGCGTCTGCGCGGTCGCGGTCGCGCTCTCGTCCGCGCGGGGTGCGGGCGGGAGACGGCGGGCGGCCGTGGAGGGCGGGAGACGGCGAGCAGCCGTGGAGGGCGGGAGACGGCGGGCGGCCGTGAAGGGTAGGAGGCGGTGGGCGGCCTGGCGGGTGGCGGCACTCACCAGGGCGGCCGCCAGGCCGGCGCGGGTGGTGGGAAGCGGCTCGCCGAGCGTGTCGAGGGCGGCGCGGGCCAGGCCGGTGGCGGCGCCCTCCCTGGCGAGCTGGTGGGAGCTCACCGCGGCCATCCGCAGCAGGCGGGCCCGCAGGAGCGGGTCCCGCGCGGGGCGGTCGAGGCGCTCGTGCACGATCGCCGCCGACTCCTCGTACAGGCGCAGGCGCAGGCACAACGTCCAGTAGTGGTCCAGGAGGCGCGGCCGCCCGGACACCCGCCAGGCCAGGCGGATGTTGTCCATCTCCGGGCCGAGCACGCGGACGACCTCGGCGTCCGAGCCGTCCTGGAGCGCGGTGGCGTGCCGGTCGAGGAGACGGGCGTAGTGGCGGGCGTGCCGCTCGCGTACCCCCGGGTCCTCCAGGCGGGCGGCGGCGAGCCGCTGGACGACGGGATGGAGGGTGTACCGTCCGGACGGGGTGAGCCGCAGCATGCTGTGGTCGACCAGGTGGACCAGCGCCTCGGGGCCGGTCCCGGCGACCTCCAGGGCCGCGCTCAGGGTGCAGCCGCCGCCGAACACCGACAACGCCGCCAGCGCCGTCCGGCCCGCCGGGTCGAGCAGCCGCCAGGACGTCTCGAAGACCGCGGGCATGCTCGCGTGCCTGGGACGTGCGGCGGGCCCGGCCACCGACAGCAGCCCCGTGTCCACGCCGAGGCGTTCGGCCAGGTCGGCGCACGGCACGGCACGCAGCAGGCCGGCCGCCAGCTCGATCGCCAGCGGCAGCCCGCCGGTCGCGGCGCAGATCGCGGCCACCAGCGGGGCCTCGCGCTCGGCGTCGAACCCCGGCCGGGCCCCGAGCGCCCGCGCGACGAACAACGCCTCGGCGGCGGGCCCGGCGAGGCCCTCCACCGGGACGATCACCTGTCCCGGCACGTCCAGCCGCCGCCGGCTGGTCGCCAGCACCCGCAGGCCCGGCGCCGTCCGCAGCAGCTCCGCGATCACCCCGTCGAAGGACGGCAGGTGTTCGAGATTGTCGAGCACCAGCAGCGTCGAGCGGCCGGCGAGGGCGGCGAGAAGCAGCTCCACGGCCGGACGCGGCGGCGAGAGGTCCACGCCGAGCCGGCGCGCGAGCGTCGTCACGGCCGCCTCGGCCCGTACCCCGGCGAAGGACACGAACGCGACGTCCGCCCAGGAGGAAGGCGCGGCGTCGCGGTCCCCGGGCCTCGCGCGGGACAGGGAGGCGGTGTCGCGTCTCCCGGTCCCCGGGGAGGGAAGGGGCGCGGCGCCCCGGGGACCGGCCTCGGCGTCCTCCTCCCCCGCCCGCGCCGCGGCGATGGCCAGGCGGGTCTTGCCGACGCCTCCCGGGCCCGACAGGGTGACCAGGCGTTCCCCGGACAGCAGGGCACGCAGGCGGCGGATGTCGCACTCGCGGCCGACCAGCTCGGACCCGGGGACCGGCAGGGCCGTCCGGCGGGCGGTCGCGGTCCGGGGCACCAGGTCCCGGCGGAGCGCGCGGGTCTCGGGTGAGGGATCGACGCCCAGCTCGCGCGCCAGCCGCAGGCGCAGCTCCTCGTAGCGGGCCAGGGCCGCGGCCCGGTTCCCGGTCCCGGCCAGGGAGGCGATCAGCACCCGGTGGGCCTCCTCGTCGTAGGGGTCCAGCTCCGTCACGATCCCGGCCAGCCGTACGACGTGTTCGCAGGCGGCGGGCCCGGCGCGCACCAGCAGCTCGCGCAGCACCAGCCGGGCCCGGCGCCGCTCGCCCTCCAGCCACCCGGCGAACGCGGGCGCGTCCCCGAAGGAGAGGCCGTCGAGGAACTCCCCGCGCCACAACCGCAGCGCCCCCGCCACCGTCGGATCCCGGGTGAGCTGCCGGTAGTCCACGAAGCAGCCGTCGCCGGCGCGGAGGCCGACGTGGTCGCGGGTGATGTCGAGCCAGCCGCCCACGTCCCCGCGCAGCTCCGACAGCGCCAGCCGCAGGCTGCCCCTGGCGTTGGCGTCGGGACGCTCGCCCCACAGCAGCCCCGCGAGCTCGGCCCGCGGGCGCGCCCCCGGCGTGGTCGCGAGGTAGCACAGGAGCGCCCGGGACTTGGCGGAACGGATCCGCACCGGCCTTCCCCCGACGGCCAGCTCGGGGGTGCCGAGCAGCAGCAGGCTGAAGGTTTCTTCCATGTCAGGACGGTAGGCGCGCACCCGCCGCCCGGCTGTGTCGAAAGGCACGGAGATCACATGCTCTATGCCGTTGACCTGTGGTCTCACGATGTGCTCACGCCGCGTCCGCGACTCTGATGCCGCGTTTCACGACGGTCGTGAAACGTCCGCCTCTCCAGAAGGAGCAGCATGCATTCTCGTAAGGTGATCGCCGCACTTGCCCTGTCCGCAGGTCTGGTGGCGCCGGTGGCGCTGGCCGCGACCCCGGCGGCCGCCATGGCCGGCTCGTGCAGCGTGACGCTGTACGACATCGACGCCGGCAACGTGGCCGACCGGGACGGCCGCGACGAGCTGCGGTTCCTGGTCGACGGGAACCTCTTCCCCAGGCTCAACGCCAACTACTACGGCATGAACAGCGGCGGCGACGGGGATCCCGGCGACTTCGAGAACCCGAGTTCGATCATCCTGAGCAACCAGAACGTGAGCTTCCAGCTGCGCGAGACCGACGGCCCGGCCTGGGGGCAGGGCGACCTGCTCGGCACGGTGACCGCCTTCGGCGCCACGTGCGCCGGGCTGGCCGCGGGCGCCGACACGATCGTCCCGGGGATCCTCACCGGGACCCAGCAGACGTCGTACTCGTACGAGGTCAGACTCAAGATGACCGCTCTGTAACCACCCTCGGAGCCGAGGCCGCACCACCGACGCCCCCGCCGCGCCTTCTCGCGGCGGGGGCGTCGGCGGCGCGGCCGACGAGCGTCGCACCGGCCGGGACCGCGCGGGCGGGGCCGCGCGGGCTTTGCGGAGTCACCGGTCGTGACCGGATCGATGACGGCTTCCGCGATCATCCGGCGCCGTCCCTCCTATCATGCGATCTCATGACAAACCTGCCGGGAGGTGGCGTGGCGGAGAGCGGAATCGCACGCAACGGAGAGGTCGAGATCGCCTACGAGGTGTTCGGGAGGCCGGGCGGGCGTCCGCTGGTGCTGCTCAACGGGCTCGACGGGACGATGCTCGGGTGGGCCGAGGGGTTCTGCGCGGCGCTGGCCGAGGCGGGGTTCCAGGTGGTCAGGTACGACCATCGGGACGCGGGCCTGTCCACCCACTTCACCGGGAGAGGACGGGCCTACCGTGTCGGCGACATGGTCGACGACATGATCGCCGTCCAGGACACGCTGGGGTGGGAGTCGGCGCATCTGTGCGGGCTGTCGATGGGCGCCGGCCTGGCCCAGTTCGCGGCACTGCGCAACCCCGGGCGGGTGCGGTCGCTGACCCTCATGTCGCCGATCCGGATGGTCGGCGCGGACTTCGCGTCGCTTCGGTACGTGCGCCTGCCCGGCCCCCTCAAAATCGTCTTCAAGAAGTACGGGAAGACGCCCGAGGACAAGGTCCGCATGCTCATGGACATCATGCGGCTCACCGAGGCCAGGAGCATGCCCCTCGACGAGGCCTCGGTGCGCGAGACCGCCGAGAGGGCCGTGCGGCGCCGGATGCCCGACCCGGACGCCGGGATGCGCGTACGCGCCGCCCGCCGGGCCGAGAGGCCGCCCGCGGGCGGGATCCGCGGGATCACGCAGCCGACCCTGGTCATCTCCGGGGCGGAGGATCCGCTGATCAACCCCAGGGCGGGGGCCGCGCTCGCGAAGAAGATCCCCGGTGCGCGGTACGTGCTCGTCGAGCGGATGGGGCACACGTTCGCGCCGGGCCTCTGGCCGCGACTCGTCGGGGAGATCGAACGGCACACCTCCTGACCGTCGGAATCGGGTCACCGCACGACGTCCGGCCGCGGAGCGCCTAGGTTGGCCCCATGGGGCAGAACGGGCCACGAGCGGTGAGCCAGGGCGTCGAGGGGCCGCCTCCCGGCCGCGGCCGGGAGGGCTGATGGCCACGGAGGAGGCGCCGGAGCTGTACGAGGCGCTGGCCGTGTTCGCCGCCTCGGCGCGGGCCGCCTACGCCGACGGCTCGAACCTGCGGGTGCGTTCCTCGGGCGTCGTGCACGCGGTGGTGATGACGCGCTGGCTGGGCGGGGAGCGGATGCCGGGCCCGGCGTGCATGGTCGGGGTGAGCGGCTGGGACCCGGGGGCGGCGCACCCGGACCGGGGCGCGGTCACCTGCCGGCGCTGCCTGAAGCTGACGACCTCCGAACCCGGCGACGAGCAACTGGAGCTGTTCCCCGCGACCACCGCCGCGCCGGAGCGCGCCGCCCCCGCCCGGACCGACACGGGCGATGCCGGGTAGGCCGACGTCCCGGGCGCGCTGCCGGATGCCGGGCACGCGGGTCGGCGATGGCGGCACGCGCTCGCGGCCGCGTCGGCGGCCGGAGGCCCGTGGCCGACGACGGGCGCGCCGCCGTCCTCGCCCGCCGCGAGCGCGGTGAATCCGTCCGCACCATCGTCATCGGTACGGGGGTGTGCGCCGGCGTCGTCCGCACGACCCTCACCGAGGCCAGGACCACCTTTTGACCGGGGATTGATACCGGCCTCCGCGTGGCGTGCCGCCTTCGTCGGCCCGGTCCTCGTCCGGTGATCTAGGGTGGTGGTGTCCGTGTCATATGGTCCGCCGGTGGCATGGGGTGCATCCCCTCGAAGACTCCGCACGCAGAGGTCGAGGAGAAGGCCCATGTCTGGCAGCCACACCACCACCGCGGGATGCGTCCTGGCGATCGTCGCACTCGCCCTGTCCGCCGTTCCGGCGGTCGCCGACCGTCAAGGGAGCGTTCCGGCCGGCAGGGCTGCCGCCGCGTCGAGAACATCGACCTCGCTGGAGACGGTGGAGCCGGTGGGGGCACCCCGGGCACCGGCCGCTCGGACCGCGCGGCTCGCGCGGGTCGCGCCGCCGCCGGGCATGCTGGAGGCCCTTCAGCGCGATCTGGGCCTGAACGCGGCCCAAGCCCAGGACCGGCTGCTCAACGAGGCCCGCCTCACCCCGATCGCGGAACGGCTGGGCAAGGTCCTCGGTCCCCGGTTCGGCGGCGCGTGGCTGCGCGGCAACAGCGCGCACACGCTGGTGGTGGCCACCACCAGCGCCGCCGACATCCCGCTGATCCTCGCCGCGGGAGCCCAGGCCGACGTGGTCACCAGATCGCTGACACTCCTCAACACCCTCAAGCAGAAGATCGATGCCGCTCTCCCGGTCAAACCGCTGGTCTCCACCGTGCGCTACATCGACATCAGGAACAACAGGGTGGTCGTGCTGACCCCAAAGCCCGACGAGGCCGAGACCCTCATCAAGGCCGCCGGGATCAGTGGCCCGGCGGTGATCGTGCTGCCCTCCACCGAGGTCCCGCTGCTGCTGCAGGACCTGGTCGGCGGCAACGCCTTCTACATCGGCGTCACCCGTCGCTGCTCGATCGCCTTCTCCGTCCTCAAGGGCGAGCAGACCGGGTTCGTCACCGCCGGCCACTGCGGTGTGAAGGGCGCGACCACCACCGGCTTCAACCGCGTCGCCCAAGGGGTCTTCCAGGCGTCGAAATTCCCCGCCGACGACTACGCCTGGGTCGCCGTCACCCCCGCCTGGACGGCCACCCCCGCCGTGGGCAACGGCCAGGACGGCGCCGTCCCCGTCGCCGGCGCCAAGGTCGCCATCGAGGGCGCCTCGGTCTGCCGGGCCGGTGCCACCACCGACTTCCACTGCGGTCTCATCCAGCAGCACGACGCCAGCGTCACCTACCCCCAGGGCACCGTCTTCGGGCTGACCCGCACCACCGTCTGCGCCGAGGGCGGCGACTCGGGCGGCTCGTTCATCTCCGTCGACCAGGCCCAGGGCATCGCCTCGGGCGGCTCGGGCGACTGCAACCTCGGCGGCGTCACCTACTTCCAGCCCCTGCTGGAGGTCCTCAAGGCCTACGGCCTGGAGCTGCGGACGACCGCGGGCAACCCCCCGCCAACGAGCACCGGCACCTGCACCGGCTACTCCAGCACCTATGACGGCACCCTGAACGCCGGGACGTCCGCCTACCAGCCGCAGGGACTTTCCTACACGACGGAGGGCACAGGGCTTCACGTCGGCTGCCTGGACGGCCCCCTGGGCGCCGACCTCGACCTGTCCCTGCAGAAGCTGGTCGACGCGACCTGGAAGACCGTCGCCACCGCCGACGGCGCCGGACCGGACGAGAACATCGGCTACACCGGCACGGCGGGCCGCTACCGCTACAAGGTGACCGCCGCAGCCGGCTCCGGCGCCTACACCCTGGGCTTCAGCGCCCCATGAACCCCTCCGCACCCCGTTTCTTGTGATCCGGTGTCCGATACCAACGCCCCTGGTGTGTCTGCCCCGGTCACAGACGTCATCCGGCCGGTGGGAGGTTCCGCCGGGCGCACCGGGTGGGGTTTCCTGGCGCGTGGCTCTTCGTTTCGATGTCCGCCGGCTCCTGAACACCGGCGGGTGAGAGGCGGCTCGCTTCTTCGTGTGCCCGTTACGGCGTCGTGTAGCCCAGCGTGTAGGGGCCGGCGCCGCTTCTCACGCCGCTGCACACCCGCGCCGCGACGGTATGCCGTCCCTCTTCCGGGGCGGCGCTCCCTCACTCCCCGCCGTGACGGGCGCGCAGCTCGCGGCGTGTCCTGCGGCGGTCGCGGCGGTGCTCCTGGCGGCGGAGGCGGTACCACTCCCGGCCCCCGCGCCCGTACCCGAACAGGTGGTAGGCGTAGGCGGTGACACCCCAGTGACAACCGCTCGTGCGGTGACTCAGGGACGCGCCGTCAGCGGTGATCTCGTCCGGCAGCGTGCAGGGCCCGAACCGATGATCGTGCACGGGCAGGCAGGTCGTCATCGGCGCGTCGGCCATCCGCACCCACCAGGGCCGGGTCCTGTCGGTCTTGCTCATACGGTCACCTTTCGGCTCCGTGACACCCCGGGCTGGGGCCGTCACAAGAGCGGATGCACCGCGACCACCTCCGACTTCACGCGTGATACGCCAGGACCTGGAACGACGTCGCCGCCCAGGGGGACCGCCTCCGAACGTTACTACGCCCCACCGGGGTCGCGGCCCGCGCGACCGGCGGCCGGCGACACGAGCCAGGGGGGCGACGGGCGGGCGACGGGCGGGCGCGGCCGGTGGCGCGGGGGATGCGATCACACCGGGTACCCGCCTACCCTGGTCCTCGGCCCCGGTGTGTTCGCCGTCGGCGGTGCCCCGCCGCCGGACGCCACCGGCGACCTGTTCCCGCTCGAAGGTCTCCCCCGCGCCGCGCGCACCGCTCGACCCGGCGGACCCGGCCCGGCCGTGAGCCGATCCCCGGCCGTCGCGGCCGACGCCGGCGGCCGTGGCCGTCAACCGCGATGAAGGGAAGCGCATGGACATCAACGGAATGATCGACAAGGTTCGCGACTCCGCCACCGTCACCCGCGTCTTCGGCGAGCCGATCACGCAGGACGGGGTGACCGTCATCCCCGTGGCCCGCGTCGGCGGGGGCGGCGGGGGCGGCGGTGGCCGGCGGGAGGGTGGGGAGAACGCGGGCGAGCAGGCGGGTGAGGGTTCCGGCGGCGGGTTCGGCGCGGGCGCGGTCGGCGCGGGGGTCTTCGTCATCAAGGACGGCGAGGTCCGCTGGCAGCCCGCGATCGACTACAACAAGATCATTCTGGGTGGGCAGGTCGTGGCCGTCGTCGCGCTGCTCACCCTGCGCACGTTCGCGCGCCGTCGCGCGCGCCGGCGATGACCGGCGGCTCACCGGCGCCTTCCCGCCCGGCGTTCTCCCCGCGTCGCCGGATCACGCCTCGGCCCTGGCAGATCGCCTCGTGCCACCGAGGTCGTCCGGTCGTCTAGGAGACCGTGCCGGGTGAGCGCGCGACGCCGGACCGTGCCGGAGTCGCCGGGATGGCGGGGCGCCTGGTGTCCACGTTGGCGGTCAACGTGGTGAGGATGCCGGGGAGCGCGGCCACCGTTTCTGCGGGCAGGCCGCCCACGGTCTCCTCGGCCAGGGCGCACCACAGCTGCTTGACCCGCTCGGCCAGGGCCCTGCCGCTGTCGGTGAGTTCGACGACGCTGGCGCGCCTGTCGGAGGGGGCGGGTGTGCGGCGGATGTGACCGGCGGCCTCGAGCTTGCGGGTCATGAGGGTCACGCTGGGCGGCTCGCAACCGAGCGCCTCGCTGAGCTGGGCCTGGATCATCGGGCCGGTCCGGGTGAGTTCGAGCAGGAGCGCCTCCTGGCCGGGGTGCAGGCCGAGCGGGGCCAGCAGCGATGCGGCCCTGGCCCGGTGGCGCAGGCTCAGCAGGCGGATGGCCTTGTTGAGGGCGTCGGCGTGCTCGAAGTCCATGGGCTTCCCTTGACAGGTTGATTATGCGCATAACTATTATGCGCATAATCAATTCTACTCGACATCGAGGAGCCCGGCATGACCGTGAAGGTCGCCGTCATCTACTACAGCGCCACGGGCAGCGTGCACGCGCTCGCGCGGGCCGTCGCCGAGGGCGCCGCCTCGGCCGGGGCCGAGGTGCGGCTGCGGCGGGTCGCCGAGCTGGCGCCCGACAGCGCGATCGACCGGAACCCGCTGTGGCGGCGCCACGCCGATGCCGCGGGAGCCGTCCCCGAGGCCTCGATCGACGACCTGGCGTGGGCCGACGCGTTCGCGTTCGGGACGCCGACGCGGTTCGGCGCTCCCGCCGCGCAGCTCAAGCAGTTCATCGACCAGGCCGGCGGGTTGTGGCAGGAGGGCGTACTGGCCGACAAGCCGGTCACCGCCTTCACCTCGGCGTTCAACCGGCACGGCGGCAGCGAGGCCACGATCCTGTCGCTGGGCAACGTCTTCTACCACTGGGGAGCCCTGATCGTGCCGCCCGGATTCACCGATCCGGCCGTGTACGCCGCCGGCGGCAACCCCTACGGCACGTCGCACGTGACCGGCCCGACCGGAGACGGCCCGGACACCGCGGCACTGGAGGCGGCCGCGTACCAGGGGCTGCGATTGGCCCGGATCACGATCCGGCTGCTGGGAGGCGGGCGCGTCGGCGAAGCCGCCGCGGACGACGGGAACGCCCGCGAAGCCCTGGCCGCGGCAGCCTCCCGGACCGCGTGAGCGGCGGATCGGCGGGAAGGACGTCATGACGACCGACATCGCGAAGCAGCGGGCCAGGCCGCACACCGGGCCCGCCTGGCTGGTCCTGGCGTTGGCGTGCGCCTGCCAGTTCATGGTGATCCTGGATTCGTCCATCGTGAACGTGGCCCTGCCCTCGGTCCGCGAGGACCTCGGCTTCACGCCCACCGGCCTGGCCTGGGTGGTGAACGGCTACCTGCTCACCTTCGCCGGCCTGATGCTGCTCGGTGGCCGCGCCGCCGACCTGTACGGCCCGCGCCGGATGCTGGTCGCCGGGGTGTTCCTGTTCTCCGTCTCCAGTCTGGTCGGCGGCCTGGCGACCGCCCCGGAGGTCCTGGTGGCGGCCCGCCTCGCGCAGGGCGCCGGAGCCGCCATGATGGCCCCGGCGACGCTGGCCGTGGTCAACACCTCCTTCACCGAGCCGAACGCGCGCGCCAGGGCGTTCGGCGCGTGGTCCGCCGCGGGCGGTGTGGGCGGGCTGGTCGGCGCGGTCGCGGGCGGCGCCATCACCACCGGGCTGTCGTGGCGGTGGGTCTTCCTCGTCAACGTGCCCATCGGCGTGGTGCTGATCGTCGCGGCCGTGATGGCGCTGGCCGGCACGCGACACGGCCGGCGGGAGTCGCTCGACCTCACGGGCGCGGTCACGGGGACGGCGGGGCTGGCCGCGCTGGTCTACGGGGTCATGCGGAGCGCCGATCACGGCTGGTCGTCCGGCCTGGTCGTCGGTCCTGTCGTGGCGGGCCTGCTCCTGCTCGTCGTCTTCGTCGCGGTGGAGGCGCGCTTCGCCACCCGGCCGATGGTGCCCCTGCGGCTGTTCGGGATCCGGGGGGTGGCGGTCGGCAACGTCATGCTGCTGATGTTCGGCGGAATCACCATCGCGATGTGGTACTTCACCTCGCTCTTCCTGCAGAACGTCCTCGGCTACAGCGCGCTTCAGGCCGGGCTCGGGCAGACGCCCGCCGCGGTGATGTTCATGGTGGTCGCGCGATGGGCCGCCGCCCTGCTGCCGCGCACCGGCGTGCGGCCTCTGCTGCTGTCCGGCAGCGCCTGTTTCCTGGCCGGATTCGGCTGGCTCTCCCTGGCCCACGCCGGCAGCGGCTATGTCGCCGGCCTGCTCGGGCCCACCCTGCTCGTCGCGGCCGGCATCGGGCTGACCTTCCCCACCCTGATGGCCGCGACGACCGCCGACGCTCCCGAGGGCGACGCGGGGATCATCGGCGGCCTGGCCCAGACCGCCGGCCAGGTGGGCGGGTCGATCGGCCTGGCGGTGCTCGCGACGGCCGTCGGCGCCAGGGCCGCGTCGGAGGTCGGCGAGGGCTCCCCGGCCGACGCCCTCGCCGCCGGGTACGGCCTGGTCTTCCTCGTCGCGGCCGGGCTCGGCGTGGCCATCGCCGTGGTCAGCATGCTGCTGCCCCGGCACCGGCGCGGCTGACCGCCGGCGACGCCGCGGGATCCGCTCGCCACCCTCGGGGCGCGGTGCCCGTACACGGCGATGCGCTTCGGGCCGGCCTCGGCCGGGGCGTCGTCCTCGGCCTGGCCGACGCCGCCCCCGGGGTGCCTCGCCGCCGCGCCCCGATCCCCGCCCCCGCCGGTGCCGGTCCGGCCGGGGTCCCGGCACCTGACGGCGCCGACGGGGATCATGCCCGGGGCGGGGCTCGCGCCTGCGGTACGGTGGGCGGGCGCCCACCGTACCGGGCACGCGCCCGCCCGCCGGCCGGGCAGGGACCGGCGACCAAGGAGAACCACACGGTGCCGACAGGGGTACACATCCGCGACGCGCGCGCGCAACTGTTCGACGCCGCCGAGCGCGTCCTGCTCCGGGACGGGGCGAACGCGCTGACCAGCCGGGCGGTCACCACGGAGGCGGGCTGCGCCAAGGGTGTCCTGCACCGTCACTTCGCCGACTTCGACGCCTTCCTCGCCGAGCTCGTGCTGGACCGCGCCGGCCGTATCGACGAGCGGACCGCCGCCCTGCGCGAGTCCGCCGGCACCGGCACCGTCGCCGGCAACCTCACCGGCGCGCTGACGGCCCTGTTCGAGTCGGTCGCCCTGGCGATCGTCGGCCTCATCACCGCCCGCGACGGGCTCCGCGCCCGGCTGCGCCGCGACCTGCCGGCCGGCGTCCCGGTGCTGACCGAGGCCGCGACCGTGATCGCCTCCTATCTCGCCGCCGAGCGGGACCTGGGCCGCGTCACGCCGGACGCCGACGTCGACACACTCGCGGCCATCCTGATCGGGACCGCGCACCTGCTCTACGTCGGCCGGGACGACACCCCTCCGGAGACCGAGGCCGTCCGCAGGATCGTGACCACGGCCCTCGCCGGCGTCACGGGCGTCACGGACGGCGTCGCAGGCGGTGTCGCAGGCGGTGTCACGGCCTCGTGAACGGCGCCGTGCGGTAGTGGTAACCGCACACCTCCTCGAAGCCCGCCCGCGCGTACAGCCGTAGGGCGGCCTCGCCGGCGCACTCCACCTGCAGGTACATGTGCCCGGCCTCCCGCGCGCGGGCCCAGGAGGCCAGCGCGGCGAGGATCTCACCGGCCGCGCCCCTCCCCCGCGCCCGGGGAAGCGTCGCCATCCCGAACACCCCCGCCCAGCCGTCGTCGGCGACCGCCCGTCCCACCGCGACGACCTCGGCCCCGGCGACGACCGAGGCGTAGGCGCTCGGCAGCTCCACCCGGCCGAGCAGGTCCCGTTCTCCGTCGTGACCGTGCACGGCGTGCCACGCCTCGAACCAGGCGTCCGTCGGGCGCTCCTCCACCCGCACCCGCGACACCCCCGCCGTGACCCGTTCCAGCACCCGCGCGACCGGAGCCGCCTGGAGCGACATCCGGGCGCCGTGGCGGTAGCCGCGGGCCGCCAGGAACGCGTCGAGGTCGCCGGGGCAGGCTCGCGGGCTGATCTGGAATCGCGCGACCAGGTCGTGCCGGGCGTAGAAGTGCTCGGCCCTTCCCACCCCGCGCGCCAGTTCCCGTGGTCCGGCGTCGCCGTGCGGCAGTACGGTCCCCACCCACCAGGAGCAGCCGGGCGCCAGGCGCAGCCACCAGCCGTCCAGGCGTTCGACGTGCTCCGCGGGCAGGGCCCGGGCCGCTCTCTCCTGAAGGCCCCTCACCAGCTGCGGGCCGGCCACGGGGATCATTCCCGCATCGTCGCACGAGCCGGCGCGGGGTGCCGGGACGAGAGGGGGGGCGGCTGGTGAATCCCCGGAGGCGTCGCTCCCGGACTCCGGCCGCGTCGCCACCGCCGGAGCCTCCGGAGCCGCCGGAGTCGATCGCCGGAACCACGTGCCGGAACCGGTCGACGGTCCCGCGGCGAATCCGTCCTAGGAGCTGTTCGAGGTTCGGATCTACGTGAGGTCCGGTAGTGGGCTGGTCGTGGCTGGTAGAACTCGGACGTGGC